>NZ_CP014835.1:371666-743333 GCF_001598035.1 Streptococcus halotolerans
CTTGCTCTTTATCATTTTTGCGAGTTTGGGACGAAAGCAATTTGTAAAGGTTTTGACTGGTCAATATATTGGTATCTCGTTGCTGGTGATTGTTAGCCTTCTAATTGCCTATCTTTTTCGTTTTATTCCAGAAGATTGGATGATAGGATTACTTGGCTTTATTCCAATAGCTTTAGGAATTCGCTATGCCTTTTATGGCGAAGCAGAAGAAGATGACGAAGCGGTTAAAACAAAGCTTGATAACGAAAGAGAGGTTTTGTTAGCTGTGACGACTTTGACAATTGCCTCTGGAGCGGATAACTTAGGTGTTTATATCCCTTATTTTGCAGGTCTTTCTTGGGATCAACTGACGATTGCTCTGTTAATATTTATTGTAGCCACTTTTCTGCTTAATTGGACAATCTACCAGGTCGCTGACAATTCTTGGATAGCTGATGCAGTTGAGAGAGTTGAAAAACGGCTGTTACCTCTGGTCTTGATTGGACTTGGACTTTATCTGTTAATAGAGAATGGAACGGTAAGTCACCTATTGAACATAGGCTAATCTCATCAGAAATCAATGTTTTCGTAATTGGTTGGCCAAAAAAAATAAAAAAATCGCATAAAAAACTTGCATCTTTTGAAAAAGAATGATATTATGATAAAGGTTTTGAAATAAAACTGACCTAAGACAGCAGGGGAGCACGACTCATAAACATCCTGCCGAGGCACAAAACGTAACGAATAAATTGTAACGTATTGTACTTTCGTGTCTAGGTTTAGGTGCGATTTTTTTGTGCCTAGCCCAAAAAATAAAAACGGAGGTAAAACTACTAATGAGTGAAGCAATTATTGCTAAAAAAGCTGAACAAGTCTCAGTTGTTGCTGAGAAAATGAAAGCTGCAGCATCTATCGTAGTTGTCGATTCACGTGGACTTACAGTTGATCAAGATACTGTACTTCGTCGTAATCTTCGTGAAAGCGATGTTGAGTTTAAAGTAATTAAAAACTCAATTTTGTCACGTGCTGCTGAAGAAGCTGGACTTTCAGAACTTAAAGAACTTTTTGTTGGACCATCTGCTGTAGCCTTTTCTAACGAAGATGTTATCGCACCAGCTAAAGTTATCAGCGAATTCGCTAAAGACGCAGAAGCTCTTGAGATTAAAGGTGGTGTTGTTGACGGTTCATTCACATCTGTGGAAGAAATCAACGCTCTTGCATCACTTCCAAACAAAGAGGGTATGCTATCTATGCTCCTTTCTGTTCTTCAAGCGCCAGTTCGCAACGTTGCATACGCTGTCAAAGCTGTTGCAGAAAAAGACGAAGACGGTGCTGCATAAGCATCTCTTCGCAACTCGTAGCCTAAGGTTACAAACATTTTATATTATATCATCTATACTTGGAGGAAATTACAATGGCATTGAACATTGAAAACATTATTGCTGAAATTAAAGAAGCTACTATTCTTGAGCTTAACGACCTTGTAAAAGCTATCGAAGAAGAATTTGGTGTAACTGCAGCTGCTCCTGTAGCTGCAGCTGCAGCAGGTGCTGCTGACGCAGGTGCTGCTAAAGATTCATTCGACGTAGAATTGACAGCTGCTGGTGACAAAAAAGTTGGCGTTATCAAAGTTGTTCGTGAAATCACAGGCGAAGGTCTTAAAGAAGCTAAAGCTATCGTTGATGGTGCACCATCAGTTATTAAAGAAGGTGCTTCAGAAGCAGAAGCTAACGAAATCAAAGAAAAACTTGAAGCAGCAGGTGCTTCAGTTACTCTTAAATAATTATTTTTATAGCTTAACAGCTTAAAAATATGATTAAACCGCTATTCTTAGGAGTAGCGGTTTTTTGTGCGTTATATGATTTTTGGCTCTTTGTCAACTGTAGTGGGTTGACTTATAGCTAACACCGAGAGAGGACCAGTTTGGTCTTCTCTTTTGTTGTATTCAAAGCAAGATAAATCCGTTTTTTTGAAGTTTTCATCTTCCTAAAGCTAAAAGCATTTCGCTTAATGACTTTAATAAGGTTGTTGGTCGCCTCTGGTTTGGCATTGGAATAAGGTAGTTTCAGAGCATTAATAATCTTCTCTTTGTCTTTTAGAAAGGTTGACAAGACGGTCTTGAAGATGGGATGGACCTGTTTGATGGTATCAGAAATGAGTTCAAAGAAGTGTTTCTCCTGCTTTTCTTGGTAATGAAAGAGAAAGCATTGGAAGAGGTCATAGTGGTGACGTAGCTCATCAGAGTAGCTCAAAAGACGTTGCACAATCTCTTGATTGGTCAAGTGCATGCGAAAAGTTGGACGATAAAACCGTTTATCGTTTAGGTTACGACTATCTTGTTGGATGAGTTTCCAGTAACGTTTCAAGGCCTTATAGTCGTAAGATTGATGCTCAAATTGGTTCATGATTTGGATACGGAAACGGTTCATGGCACGAGATAACTGTTGAACAATGTGGAACCTATCGAGAACAATCTTAGCCTTAGGAAACAGTTGCTTAGCGATGTCATAGTAGGGACTAAACATATCCATGGTGATGACTTTGACACGACTGCGCACCTTGTGAGAATACCGCATGAAATGATTTCTGATGACAGCTTGCGTCCGCCCATCAAGGATAGCGATAATCTTGTTAGCATCGAAATCTTGGGCAATAAAGCTCATCTTTCCCTTCTTGAAAGCATACTCATCCCAGGACATGTTCTCAGGTAACCAGGTTAAATCGGTCTTGCATTCAAAGCGGTTGAGTTGCCGATAGACGGTTGACACAGAGACAGACAGGTCTTCAGCGATTTTTGTCATTGCCTCACGACTCATGAGTTTGTCGGTGATTTTGTGGTTAATGATGTTGGGAATCTGGTGATTTTCTCTGACGAGAGAGGTCTTAGCGACAGCCATTTTCCCACACGCTTGACATTTGAAGCGACGCTTTTTGAGACGAATCAGTACTTTACAACCCGCCATTTCCAGATAGGGAATTTTGCATGGCTTTTGGAAGTCGTACTTTGCCATTTTATCTTGACAATCAGGGCATTGCGGGGCATTATAATCTAACTTGGCATGATATTCTCTGTGAGTGAAGAACTTGTCAAATGTCTTTTCAAAAGTGATGTTAGGATCTTTAATGTCAAGCGAATCTTTGATATCATCTAGTTGTTCCATATGAGTCTTTCTAATGAGTGGTTTGGTTGCTCTTCATTATAAGTCATATGGGACTTTTTTGCTATATTCAAAAAGACTCCATAATCTCTGAGGAGAATTTACCCACTACAGAAATTATAGAGCCTGATTTTTTTAATTGGGATTATGTTTTGGAAAAGTGGAGAATAATACTATCCCAGTCTTTTTTTTCAAATTGTAGATGGATGCCTGAGTATATTAACTCAGTTCCGGAAATTACAGCGCTATTTTTTTCAAAAATATAATCAGCATCTGGATTTAGATAGGGTATTTTGATTATATGGTGATGTTCATTGACATGGAATCTATTTCTAAAAACAGTGAGAATATATTCGGATTTGTTCTTGCTTTCAAACAACCACGCAGTCAGATTACTATTAAAGGGTGAAGAGAGCCTATAGAAATTTGAGGATGAAATCAGTTTACGGTCGTGTTTATACTGATCAATATGTTCCTTCACTAGAATAGTATCACACGTTTCTAAGTCAAGAATATCAAGTTCATATCCCATATTGGTTGAAGAAGCTAAATTTTGGCGTGTAGTAAGCGGCGTCTGCCTCTGCGTTTGATGGTTAGGAGTTACAGAAACGTGGCCAGTCATTTGATAAGGGTGAAAAAGATAACTAGCCCCATATTGGATCTCTTGTCTATCTAAGCCATCTGTGTTATCACTAGCCCATGTTTGTGGGAAATAGTAAAGCATTCCAAAATCAAATCGTCCTCCGCCACTCGAGCAGTTTTCAAATAATACATTAGGGAATTTGGACGTTAACTGATTGATTACTTTGTAAAGCCCAAGCATATACTGGTGTGAATATGCTTTAGGGTGTTGCAATGTATTGATTTGGCTAAATGGTTCGGTAATATGTCTATTCATGTCCCATTTAATATAGTCAATTTTATAATTGTGAATGAAGTTTGATAGGGTTGAAATTAGAAAGTCCTGCACTTCAATTTGTGCTAAGTCTAAAACATATTGATTCCTTCCAAGTAGTGGTTCATACCACTTAGATTTCATAATCCAGTCAGGATGCTTATTGAGCAATTGACTATCAGGAGAAACCATCTCAGGCTCGAACCAGATACCAAATTTTAATCCAAGTAAATGAGCTTTATTAATTATGTGATGTAAATCATTTGGAAACTTTCTCTTATCTATCAACCAATCACCCAGAGAGGTTTTCGAATTATTGCGTCCTAAGAACCAGCCATCGTCTAAGATAACGGCCTCGAAACCAAGCTCACATGCTTTATTAACTAGTGAATCCATTTTTTGCTCATTCACATCAAAATAGGACATTTCCCAACTGTTTATGAGAATAGGAGCAGTGCCATTCCGAAAATGTGGTGGAACAATATGATTAGTTGCAAAATCATGAAAAATTTGGGACATCCCATTAAATCCAATTGAACTATAAACTAAAACTGCTTGAGGACTGTAGAAACTCTGATTTTTTTCTAAGGTCCAAGAAAAGTGGTCAGAATTTAAACCGATTTGGAGACGTATTTGATTATATTGGTCACGTTCAACCAGCTCTGTATGGTTACCACTATAAATAAGAGTTAATGCGTGTACTTCTCCAGATGTTTCCGAATTATTTTCGCTTAAAGCTATAAACGGGACATGTTGTGGACCGCTTGCACCGCGAGATGTACCAGTTTTAAATTGGCCGTGATGAATTTTGTGCGAGTCAAGTTGAAATTCTTTTTGGTGTGAACCATGCATTGTCGTAACATTTTGGCCTTGGTAGTAACAATCAATCGATGCACTTGCTAACTGCTCAACGGATAATATAGCACTTCCGTGATTTGTAATTTTACTAGAACGAATGATAGCATTGCTATTTTCAAAAATACTGTAGTATAGATCAACTTTTACCTTAGCAATGTCATCAATCATAGAAATAATTAGGGTTCTAGCCAAGTCTTCACTGGACTCTCTAGCTTGAGGTAATTCAGGAATACGAGGTAACCCATTGATAATTTTATGGCTATGATATTTCAGCCTAATTTGATCAATAGTCATATTTCGCGTAACACGAATAGCAGGATTCTTAAAGTCACCTTGATATGACTGCGGGAATTCCATTGGAAGAAATTCTAAACTAAACTCAGGTCTATTAGCGTATGGGGATGCTGCAAAAGTTTTTTTATACATTGGTACTTGATTGTGTTTTCCATAGTCTCTTAATGCTTTTCCCCAGTAACGATGAGCTAAGTAGGTGTTATGCACAATTTCAATGATATAACTAATATCACCATTTGTAAGATGGAACAGTTGAGTTTCCTCAGAAAAAGAAATATTAAGTGTCATGAGCGAATTCCTTTCTATAGTTAGTTGGCGAGAGTCCTGTGTATTTTTTAAAAAATTTTGAAAAACTAAGCACATCAGAAAAGCCGACGTAACCTGCAACAATGTTAATAGCGTCCTGAGTTTGTAGGAGCAATTCTTTTGATTTTTTTATTTTTAGATTGATAAGATATTGTTTTGGTGAGATTCCTTGTTCTTCTTTAAATAAATTTGCAAAATAATTGGGATGAAGCCCTACAAAATTAGCAATGTCAGAAATCTGAATAGCCTCGTGGTAATGTAATTCCATATAATGAATAGCAAGTGAAGATAAGGACTGCTTTGATTGATAATCCAACATTTCAATCTCATCAACAAGTTTTCCAAGTAGATGGTACATCAGTCCGTTAATTTTTAAGAACGAACTAAACGAGTTATCTGATATTTGCAGTATCTCTCGGATAATATCTTCATATTTTGCTGCATTTTGACAGTCAAAAACAAATTGATTGCGTGCAGCAACTTGATAAATAAAATGCGATTTGATTCCTAAAAATCCAAACCAAGAGTATTGAAACGGATGTTTAAAATCTGACTGGTAGTGAAAAGCATATCCTGCTGGAATGATAAATAGTTGATTAGGAGTGACTTGGTAAGTTTTTCCCTCGATTGTAAAAGTTCCACAACCGTCTCTCACAAAATGAATGACATGATAATCTTTGCCACGTAATTCATAGCTATAACCTGGGGTACAGTGCTCAATCCCACTACTATATAGGATTAGATCAGATATGCTTTTGTTATTGAAATCTGTAAAGCGATCTGTATATTGTTTAAGGTAATGTTTCATAGTGACAGTATACAATATCTTTAAGATGAATGGTATATAATCTTAGAAATTTCCATATTTTCCTTAAATTATACTATGTTTATAAATTGTAAAAAGGGCTATTATAAGTCTATAGAAACAATAAAAAGAATAGAAAAGAAGATATGAAAAATCACTATAAGAATAAGATTCATTTAGAGCCACCGCAAGGGCTTATTAACGATCCAAATGGACTGAGTTATTTTAACGGTGAATACTATGTGTTTCATCAATGGAATCGTTTTTCATGTAATCATACCTATAAAGAATGGGGATTATTTAAGTCGAAAGACTTGCTAACTTGGGAACACAAAGGTTCTGCCATATTACCAGACAGTCAGATAGATTCACACGGTGTCTATTCGGGTTCTGCTGTTGTCGCGGAGGATAAACTTAGAATTTTCTATACAGGTAACACCAAAAGTAAGTTTGGGAGAAAATCTTATCAGTGTTTGGTGGAGAGTGAGGATGGGCAAACCTTTATTAAGAAAAGTAGTTTTGAAACTCCAAATAATTTGACAGAACATCATCGTGATCCAAAAGTATTTTACTTCAATAATACTTGGCATATGCTTATTGGAAGTCAAAATTTAAATGATAGAGGAACTATTGCTTTATACACATCGGATAACCTAGAAGAGTGGCATTATCAAGGGATTTTTTTTGAATCGCCTAAACTAGAGCAAATGTGTGAATGTCCAGATTTGATTGACTTTGGTGAACAACAAGTGTTGCTAGCCTGTCCCCAGAAGCGAAATGTTTTTGAAGATACTGCTATCTCTAGTTATTCAGGATACTACATTGGTAAAATTGTAAATCAAAGTTTTCAATCATTTACAGACTTTTCTTCAGTAGATGATGGTTTTGATTTTTATGCTCCTCAAACGTTTAGAGATCCAAAAGGACGATGTCTGATGTGGGCATGGATGAGCCGAATGTCTGAACAAGAAGAGCAAGCTTGCCCAACCAAGATGTTTGGCTATATGCACTGTTTAACAATGCCTAGAGAAGTTGTTCTAGAAAATGGTGTGCTGCTTCAAAAGCCATTAGAGGAATTTCTTAATCAAAGAAGGACGCTAGAGATAGATTATTCTAATTGGTTTATTTTTGAGCAAAAAGAGGACGTACTTTTGTTTGAAGTTGACTTTTTTGAAACAGCAACAAAGTTTCAGATGGAACTAGCAGAAGGGAATGTAACGCTCACTTATAGGAACAACCAACTTTCACTAAAAAGACAAAGTTGGCTGGATAATCAAATGCAAGCAAAATTAATCAAAATAAAAGAAATAAAAAAGTTACAAGCATTTATTGACCAATCTTCGTTAGAAATATTTATCAATAATGGAGAAAAGGTTATGTCCTTAAGGTACTTTCCTAAAACTCCAAATAAAGTCCATCAATTTAACTGTGATACCAATCACAAAGCTACACTATCAAAAATAGAAATAGGAGAAGAAAATGGATAACAAAACATTAGCAAGAGAAATACTCGACAATGTTGGAGGTATTAAGAACATAAAATCTGCTCAACATTGTGCTACTAGACTACGTATCATTACTAAGAATCAAGAATTAGTTGATGTTAAAGCCATTGAGAATCTCGACAAGGTTAAAGGAAGTTTTTATAACTCTGGACAATATCAAATTATTCTAGGAACTGGACTTGTTGACAAGGTCTATGAAGAATTTATGCCTCTAATTGGACAAGAGACAACAGCCAAGGTTGAAGATGAACTGCCTGGATCAGAAAAAATAACTTTTAGGAGAGCCATTAGAATATTTGGTGACGTTTTCGTGCCAATCATTCCAGTATTGGTGGCGACTGGTCTTTTCATGGGATTACGTGGCCTGCTCACACAAGAGGCCATACTAAGTGTGCTCGGATTAACACCAGGTGATGTTCCGGTTCAACTAATTCAATTCACTCAAATCTTAACAGATACAGCATTTGCTTTTCTACCAGCCTTAGTTGCATGGTCAACGTTTAAAATTTTTGGCGGTACACCTATTATCGGGCTAGTATTAGGTTTGATGCTTGTTCATTCTATTTTACCGAGTGCCTACGCTGTGGGGGCAGGGGAAGCGGAACCATTGATTTTCTTTGGCTTTATTAAAGTCGTCGGTTATCAAGCTTCTGTTTTGCCGGCTTTTATGACAGCTATCGCAACTGCAACTATTGAGAAATGGTTCAAAAAAGTTATTCCAGACTCACTGGATTTGATTTTACGACCGTTTCTAACCTTACTCTGTGGTTTGATTTTAGGTTTATTTATCATCGGTCCAGTCTTCCATGAAGTTGAAAATTATGTATTAGCGGCTGTTAAATTCTTATTAACCTTGCCATTTGGGCTTGGAGGTCTTATTTATGGGTCTTTTGGTCAATTGCTAGGTATTATAGGAATTCACCATATCCTTAGCCTTTTAGAAATCAATATGTTAGCAAAAGATGGCTGGAATTTGCTCAATCCTGTTGGTACGTGTGGCAATGTCGCACAAGCAGGAGCTGTTTTAGCAATTGCGGTTAAGACGGCTTCAAATAAAATGAAACAAATTGCTTATCCGTCAGCCTTATCAGCTGCTTTGGGAATTACGGAACCTGCTGTGTTTGGTGTTACTTTACGACTTGGTAAACCGTTTATCATGTCAATGATTGGAGGCGGCGTTGGTGGTTTCTTTGCTTCAATTTTCCAACTAAGGGCTACGGGATTAGGTTTGACGGGTATTCCAGGAACATTGCTATATCTCAACGGACAATTACCTCTATACATTCTGACAAACTTAATCGCATTTGCTACTGCATTTGCATTGACGTGGGTGTTTGGATACAAGAAAGACGACACATTATAAGTAATAAAGAGTGGAATTTGATAAATTATTCTGATTTATTAATAATTCCACTCTTTTATATATTCATACAAGTAAGGTATAGTCAAATGAATTGCCATTGCTAGATTGTCACTTTTGAATGATTAACAATATTTCTCATAATTGATAATAGTTGACAAAATATCACAGGGGGTTTACTATTTAATTGAATAGTTTAGGAGTTATCATTATGGAAGAAAAAATAGTAGCATACAAAAATAATTTATATCAAGTATTATCAAAATTAACAAAAGGACTCGGTAGTGAGAAGCGTTTAGAAATTTTAAATGCTTTACTGCATGGCGCTAAAACTGTAGATGCTATTGCTAAAGTGACAGGTTTGTCAGTAGCTAATACGTCAAGACACTTGCAAGTCTTAAAAGAAGGGGCGCTTGTTGTTACGACTAGAGAAGGAAATTTTATTCGTTATCGTCTAGCTTCTAAAAAAATAGCTGAGTTGCTTCTTTTGTTATGCCATGTGGGAGAAGAACAATTGACAGATATGAGAGTAATCGAAAATGACTATGACCAGGAAATCGCCGTTAGGAAAGTCGAACTGGATGAAGCGTTAGAAATGGCAAAGGATGATAAAGCTGTTTTACTAGATGTGAGACCATTTGAAGAATTTGAATCAGGTCATCTACCAAATGCAGTTAACTTACCAATGGATGAGTTTGAATCGCAAAAATATAAACTCCCGATTGAGAAAACAATTATCGTTTATTGTAGGGGGAGACTTTGTGGTTATGCCAATCTTGCTGCTAAAGACCTTCAAGAATTGGGTTATGATACTTATAGTCTTAATCGTAGTTTTTCAGACTGGAAATGGGGATAAAAATAATAAAAATGGGGGCTGAGCATGTTATCAGCCCCCTCGTTTTTTACTGAATGTAATGATTCTATAGGTTTGAAACAAAATAGTTGCTTCTTTTTTTGGGTGTGTTATGATTCAATTATTCAATAAAATGATTGAATACGTAAAACAGGAACGTGTTCAGTCAAAAAAAATTAGAAGTGGTATTCAATAATTTGGTTGAATACAGGAGGTTGATATGACTAAACAAGTAATAACAGATAATTTTGCTAAAGAAATTGAAACAGGTGTTTCTCTGGTAGATTTTGGTGCAACTTGGTGCCCACCTTGTCAAATGATGGAGCCAGTGATTGATGAACTATCTCGTGACTTTGCTGGAAAGGCAACTATTGTAAAGGTAGATGTTGATCAGTCTCCTGAACTAGCACAGATGTTTAATATTCGTTCTATTCCAACTATGATTTTCTTTAAAGATGGACAAGCAATAGATGCTACTCTTGGCGTTCAATCTAAAAAATCATTAGCAGAGAAAATTGAAGCAAGCTTATAGGAGATGATGATGTACGATGCTATTATTGTAGGGTCTGGTCCAGCAGGTTATACCGCTGCTATTTATTTAAGTAGAGCTGGTTTAAACAATAAGTTGATTTCTGGTTATTCAGAAGGCGGACAGTTAACAACGACTACTTTGGTTGAGAATTATCCTGGTTTTGAAGTTGGCGTCGATGGTAATGAGCTTGTTAAAAGCATGCGTCGGCAAGCTTCTTCTTTCGGAACTGAAATGGTTTTTGGTCAAGTCGAGAAAATAGAAGGGGAACAGTCACCGTTTAAAGTATATGTTGATAATGGAGAGGTCATTGAGACCAAGGCTGTTATTATTGCAACAGGTTCTAGTGCTAAATACTTAGGGATTGAAGGCGAAGAAGAGGCTGTTGGTAAAGGTGTCAGTGCCTGCGCAACCTGCGATGGTTTCTTTTATAAAGAGAAAGAAGTAGTAGTCGTTGGTGGTGGTGATGTGGCTATGGAAGAAGCCTTATTTCTGACACGGTTTGCTTCTAAAGTGACGATTGTGCACCGACGTGATATCTTGAGAGCATCAGATATAATGGTACAGCGAGCTAAAGGTAATGATAAGATTCATTGGAAATTGGATTACACCCCTGTTGAGGTTCATTCTGATATGTTGGGAATGACGGGACTTGACGTGACAAATAATCAAACGGGTGCTGTTGAGCATCTAAAAGCAGATGGGCTTTTTGTTGCTATTGGACATAGTCCTAATACTGGATTTTTAGATGGTAAGTTAGATTTGGATAATAAAGGTTACATCCAAACAGAATCAGGAACTTCTAAAACCTCTGTAGCAGGCATTTTTGCTGCAGGAGATGTACAAGATCCAAAATATCAGCAAGCTGTGACAGCTGCTGGTAGCGGAGCTATTGCGGCTTTAGATGCCCTAGAATATATTAATGATTTATGATAAAAACAGTGACGTCTAGTTTAGAACTAGAAGATTTGTTAAAAACAAAAGGCGATCTTGCTCTTATTGTATCTGGTAATCAATGTAGTATTGCCTCTCTTGAATTAGGAAATCTTATTTCTAGGATACAGGAAGACAATTTACCGATTTACCAAGCAGATATTTTTCAAGTGCCACGGCTCATTTCTTTATTTGATTTGGAACCAACTGTCTCTACTTTCTTACAATTTAGAGGTGGCCAAGTGATTCTTAAGAAGGAGGTGTAATATGGCGCGAAAAGCATTAAGGGTAAAAAAAGAAAAAGCCTATTCGGTACAAGAATATACGAGATGCTTAGAATGTGGTCGTCCACATTCGGTATATCGCAAGTTTAATCTGTGTCGGATTTGTCTTCGTAAAAATGCTTACCAAGGGATGATCCCCGGATTAAAAAAAGCATCTTGGTAAACAGAAAGGAAATATAATGGAAATTAGTTACTGGTCAGATATAGCTTGCCCATTTTGTTACATCGGTGCTGCTCGGATGAAACGAGCGATGATAGCAGTTGGCATGGATCCTTTTGATTTAAAAATGAAAGCCTATCAACTTAACCCACAGGCGCCGATTGAGACAGATCAAACCATGGCAACACAATTTGCAGCTAGTCACGGAATGACTGATGAAGAAGCACAGCAACAATTTGCACATATGTCAGCAATGGGAGCGGAAGAAGGTTTACATTTGGATGTTGCCTCTGCCATACCGACAAACACGATGTCGGCTCATCGATTGGTTAAATGGGCAGAAAATCGTCTGGATAAAGTTGCGCACCAAGAGTTCATTATGAAGCTTTACAAACTTTATTTTGAAGATTATGTTTCTATTGCAGATAAGGCTGTTCTTCTACAAGCAGCTGTTGAGATGAATTTACCAGAATCAGAAGTAGCAACATTACTAGATAGCCAAGAATTTGAAGATGAAGTTAAACAAGATATGCTCGAAGCTCAACAATCAGGTGTTCAAGGAGCCCCATTTTTTGTAATCAATAATAAGTATGGGATTTCAGGAGCACAGCCCTACGATTATATGGTAGCTGTTTTAAAACAAATCCAAGAAGAAGGATGACGATATGAAAACATTTAAATTAGACTTGCTTGAAGATAGTCCTAATCAAGGTCTTGATTTGGTTTGTGGAATAGATGGTTGCCATGTTAATTTAGAGGAGGCTAATCGTTCAGACGCAGCTACTGAAGGTAATAAAGCTTCAAAGAATAGCAGGATGAGAGTAAGGTGAGTAATGATTGATTAACTGGAAGATTATCGCATAGCCTTATAATGTCATGATCAGGGTAAGCCATGTTTGGTTTATCCTGTTTCGTTTGGACAATCTTCCAAAAGATTGCTAGAGTTGTGTTTCACACGTGTTATCTTAGTTTGGCTGCTAATAGCGATAGTTATTTGACAGACAAGTAAAAGATCAATCAGCCTCATAAAATGACTTGAGTGGTCGGATCAAATGTTTTTCGACTAATCTAGATGGTGGTTGCGAGTTATCAGACTCAAAAGTTTATACTATATGTTACCATTGGTAATGATCCTTGCTATTTGTGTTAGATTTAGCCATTTATTGCGAGAGAGTTGTTATGAATTAATAGAATTATCAAAAAATATTGAAAAAAGCTTGACAAGTCATTTTTATCATACTATACTGGTAACCAATCATAAACAAAGGAGAATAAGAAATGCTTTTAACTCAGTTATCTACTAGTAACCAGAATACTTTCTTCAACTTTAGTTTCTTTAGATAGCCGTTTGTGTCTCTTAGGTACAAACGGTGCGCAGGTTTGTATCTATGAGGCTAAAGCATTTCGTTTTGACTTGGCTGATTAGATGATTATCTAACTGGTCAAGGGGAAACTTTTGATAAGTGGCTTTTGGGTTAAAGTCAGTGTAAACCAGTTAGAATTTTTCTAGCTGGTTTTTTGGTTATGACGATAATGTTCTGGATTTTTAGGCTGGTAATCCTAAATCCTAATAGCTGATTCAAGTGATTTGGAGGATTTTAAAATGAAAAAAATATGGAAAACAGTTGCTACGCTTGGAGCTGCAACACTTTTATTAGCCGCTTGTTCTCAATCAGGAGACAAGAATGGTACAAAAGAAATGCCTAACGTTGGGATTTTACAGTATGTCGAGCATGAGTCTCTTACAGCAGCACGCAAGGGATTTGAGAAAGGGTTAGCAGAAGAAGGATACAAGGAGGGCAAAAACATCAACATTTCTTATGAAAATGCTCAAGGCGATCAAGCCAATCTTCAGTCTATCTCTGAAAAATTGGTTTCTGATAATGATTTGGTTCTAGGGATTGCTACACCAGCTGCTCAGTCTTTGGTGGCAGCATCTTCAGATACGCCCATCTTATTTACTGCGGTAACAGATCCAGTCTCTGCTAAATTAGTTAAAAGTATGAAGAATCCGGCCGGTATGGCAACAGGTACTAGCGATATGTCACCAATTGATAAGCAAGTGCAATTGGTCAAAGAAGTTCTTCCAGATGCTAAAAAGGTTGGTATCATGTATACAACGGGTGAACGTAATTCAGAAGTTCAAGTGAAGCAAGCTGAAAAACTCTTTAAAAAAGCAGGAATCAAGGTCATTTCAAAAGGTATTTCGTCAACCAATGATGTACAAGATACTGCTAAAAGTTTGATGAAAGCTGTCGATGTCATTTTCGTACCAACGGACAATACCATTGCTAGTGCAGTAACGCTTTTAGGCGACTTATCGAAAGAAACCAAGGTGCCTGTTGTTGGTGGATCCGCTGACATGGTTAAGGGTGGTGTGCTCTTCTCGTATGGGCCAGATTACGAAAAATTGGGTGAGCAGACCGCTAAATTAGCGGTCAAGATCATTGAGGGAAAAGATGTTGCTAAGATTTCTGCAGAATACCCAGAGGCGTTAACGGTAGCGGTCAATGACAACATGGCAAAAGCGTTAAATATCGATGTTTCAGGCATCAAAAAAGAAAAATAAGGAACTTTGTCCAAGTTTTGTGCAAAAAATAGAGATGATTGCAACAAAAAAAGAACGATTATTGAAAAAATACCAAAGATTCCATTAGTATCCTTCTTTTTAGGTAACGATTATGG
The DNA here is from genome assembly GCF_001598035.1 of Streptococcus halotolerans. NCBI lineage: Bacteria > Bacillati > Bacillota > Bacilli > Lactobacillales > Streptococcaceae > Streptococcus > Streptococcus halotolerans. Next base: position 386,271 of record NZ_CP014835.1, read on the forward strand.
CGATAAGGTACTAAAGCTAGTTATTAGTGAGAAAGTATAATATTTTTGAATTATTCAGAAAAAACAACTTGACAAAGTCATTTCTTTAAGATAAACTTAGAACCATCATAAAACAAGGAGAAAGAAATATGTTACGACAAACGTCTGCCATTATGGCTCAAGCAAACTCATATTATTACTTTAGTTTCTTTAGATAGACGTTTGTACCTTGTAGATACAAACGTTGCAAGTTTGTATCTATGAGGCTAAAGCATTTTTCGATTGTCGATAGCCGATTAGATGATATCAGTCTAAGCGGCTATTTTTAGGATTTAATGCATGCACCTAAAGAAAGCCGGTTGGACTATAGTCTAATCGGCTTTTTGTTTATGATTTTTTAAATGTAATGTTTTGATGGTAAAGGAGTTTATGATGACAAATCGATTTAAAATAATGGTTGGTATTGTAGCGGCAAGTCTTTTGTTAACAGGGTGTTCTCAGTCTTCTGAGAAGGCCGATAAAGACGTCAAACATATTGGTATCTTACAATACGTCGAATTTGAAACCTTAGACGTTGCGCGTGAAGGATTTGTAGACGAGTTGGCGAAAAAAGGCTACAAAGATGGCAAGAATATTGTGATTGATTACCAAAATTCACAAGGTGATCAAGCTAATCTGCAAAGCATTTCGGAAAAATTGGTCAAAGACAATGACTTGGTTCTAGGGATTGCCACTCCAGCAGCCCAAGCTCTAACAACAGCTTCCTCAGAAGTACCGATTACCTTTACAGCTGTGACGGATCCTCTTTCGGCTAAGCTGGTTAAAAGTATGAAAAAACCTGGCACTAATGCAACAGGAACTATTGATATGGCACCAACTAAAGAACGCGTTGCTCTTTTGAAAAAGGTAATGCCAAACTTGAAAAAAGTGGGCATTATGTACACGACTAATGAACGTAACTCAGAGGTACAAGTCAAGGAAGCTAAAAAAGTTTTTAAAAGAGAAGGCATTAAAGTGGTTACCAAAGGGATTTCATCAACCAATGATGTTCAAGATACAGCACGTTCTCTAATGAACCAAACAGAAGTGCTTTACATGCCAACGGATAACTTAATTGATAGCTCAATCACCCTTGTGACCGATTTATCTAAGGAAATGAAAATTCCAGTGTACGCGGCCAATGCAGACTTGGTTGAAAAAGGAGCGCTCTTCTCGTACGGACCAGACTTTGAAGCCTTAGGGCGTCAAACAGCACGCCAAGCCGTAAAAATCTTAGAAGGGAAAAAAGTTTCCCAAGTACCAGTGGAAGCTCCTGAAAATCTGACGGTTAAAGTTAATGATGAAATGGCTAAACTTTTGAAGATTGACATGTCAGCAGTGAAAGACAAAAAATAAGTATTAGAAAAAGGAAAATAAGATGTTGGATATTGTATTATCAAGTATTTCTCAAGGGCTTCTTTGGTCAATTATGGCTATTGGGGTCTTCATAACTTTCCGTATTTTGGATATTGCGGATTTGTCAGCGGAGGGTGCCTTTCCAATGGGAGCTGCGGTAGCATCAGTTGGCATTCTTAATGGTTGGCACCCTATTTTAGCAACGCTTGCTGGTTTAGCTGGTGGTATGCTTGTTGGTCTGGTGGCTGGTTTCCTACATACCAAGATGAACATCCCACCCTTGTTGACAGGGATTATCACCTTAACAGGATTATACTCAACAAACCTTCTGGTGATGGGGCGCTCAAACGTCTCACTGTCCATGCAAAAGACTTTGGTGACGATGTTCCAAGAGATGGGACTTGATAAAACTTACGCTGTCATTCTTATTGGTGTGATTTTTATTGCCTTGGTTATCTTGTCTCTCATGCTTTTATTGAATACACAGTTAGGACTTTCGCTGCGTGCGACAGGTGATAATATCGATATGGGGCAGGCTAATGGGATTAACGTTAATCAGATGAAAGTCCTTGGCTATATGATTGGTAATGGCTTGATTGCTCTCTCTGGTGCTCTTTTAGCCCAAAATAATGGCTACGCTGACCTTAATATGGGTGTAGGTACTATTATCATTGGTTTGGCATCCGTTATTTTGGCAGAAGTCATCATCAAGCACCTATCACTTGGTAAGCGGCTCCTTTCTATCGTTTTGGGTTCGGTCATCTATCGTTTGATTATCGTGGTTATTTTAACGGCTAATGTCGATGCGCAAATGATCAAATTGGTATCTGCAGTTCTTCTTGCTATCATTTTATACATTCCAGAAATTCGCTCAAAACTTGGGATTAAAGCTTCAAAATCACTAACGGAGGAAAACTAATATGTCTTTACTGAGTCTACGAAATGTTCATAAAATTTTTGAAAAAGGAACAATCAATGAAAATCATGTGCTTCGCGGTTTAGATTTAGAAGTTGAAGAAGGTGATTTCATCTCTATTATCGGTGGTAATGGTGCTGGTAAGTCAACGCTTCTTAATACCATTGCGGGTGTTGTTCCAATGGATGAGGGAGATATTTCGCTTAATGGTAAATCTATCAAGAAAGATTCTGTCGCAACTCGCTCAAAGCATATCAGTCGTGTTTTTCAAGACCCTCGTATGGGAACAGCCACTAATTTGACGATTGAAGAAAATATGGCGATTGCTTACCTTCGTGGTAAAAAACGTAGCATTTTCAAAAAAGCTGTTACGGATAAAGAACGTCAGATTTTCAAAGGGGCTTTAAAAGAGTTAGGTCTTGGTTTAGAAAACCGCATGAAGACTGATGCTGGTTTCTTATCAGGTGGGCAACGTCAAGCGCTGACGCTTTCTATGGCAACTCTTGTTCGACCTGATATGTTACTTTTGGATGAACACATTGCGGCCCTTGACCCCAAAACGAGTGATATGGTTATGGCTTTAACTGAGAAAGTGGTTGAAGAACATGCCCTTACAACACTTATGATTACTCACAATATGGAACATGCGATCGCGTATGGCAATCGTCTTGTTATGCTTTATCAGGGTAAAATTGTTGTGGATGTTAAGGGAAAGGAAAAGAAAAATCTTACTGTGTCACAACTGATGGATCTTTTCCATAAAAATTCTGGTCAAATACTCAATGACGATGCGCTTGTATTAGGATAAGAAAGTAACTGGGTCTGGGATGGACAGTCATGATGATCAAAGGATCATGATTGTTTATCTCAGTCTTTTTTTATACTAGTTGTTTTGTATATCCAATATCCTCTCAAAGATTGGTGTTATTTAGAAGAGATAGTGAGTAGATTTGTAACGGTCAGATATAGCTCCAAACACATGTTTCAAAAAAACTAGCGGACAATTGCTAACAAGAGATAAGTGGTAGCGATAACTCACAAAGCATTTTCTAGAGAGCACTCGTTTATCTAATACCATTCTAAGGAGTTGATCTAGGTGCTATTGTTGGGCAATTCTCGCCGATAGCGACGGTATTACTGTAAGGAAACTGATTGACTATCAGAATGTTACTAAATAGATATTTTGTGGCAACGTAAATGTAACATAAAGTTGTTTATTTTTTATTTAAATGACATTATAATGATTATTGTAACGACTAATTATAATATTATTTAATTATAATTAAATAATATTATATTTTTTACTTTATTGTCATAGAGAGATGTAGAAGATTACCGAAAAAGTTTAGAACTGGGATTTTTTCAAGTTCTGCGCTACTAGTTTCTTCGATACTGTTACCGTCTGTTGTGGTTTATGTAGAAGCAATGAGACAAGTACAGGAACGAGATCAGAGAGTTTTTCTGAATACTATAACATCCGCACAGGCTATTGAGAACAATTCCGTTTGTGTTTGGGAAACTCTAACTCTAACTGTAAGTTGAGATAAAAAGTTATCCGTAACAGCAGAAGCAGTATCAGAGCTACTATTGCCACTGGAAAGGTTTTGGCGGTATCAGCTAATGCGATGGAGATAATTCATGTTGGTCATCAGAGGGAAAAGCTACTCCTAATGAACTTCAAGCTAGGTAGTCTTCTTCCATTTTCAACTGGATGAGTAGCGTTTATATAGGACGTGGTTTGCACTTATATCAAGACAAAAAACTTTGAAATCTTGTAAATGAGCGATCTTATCAAATGGAATAATATCAAAGCAATGTGGTTCATCTAGGGCAAATACTTCGTGTCAAATCTGTTAGTCAATTGTATCCTAATGATGGTATAGTGTCCTAACCCAATAATGATATTGAACCTTGGATTCTATATTCCAAGGACAAAGTGGAATTAGGGACTTTTAAAGATGATAGATAAACAGTAGAAAAAGATACTGCTCAGCATGGTGGTCGTCGGTGGAAGTTGAAAAAAGATGGCCGTCGAATTGGCTCACTAGACAAAGATGGAAATATTATTGCAGATTAAAAGGAGATAAAGATGAAAAATATTAAACTATCACATTTCGAATTTGAATATAATCCGATTATGGATTGTGTTTTTGATGAAAAGCAAAATAGATTAGTTTTTGTATCAGAAAATTACGGCGACGTTCACCTAGCTATCGAATTAAAAGGGTCAACCCTAATATTTCATCCAAGATGGAACATTAATATAGTAGTTGACGAAAAACACCCAAATAAATATATTATAGATGTTAATTCTACAAATTTTTAGAAGCTATTACTACTGTCAAAAAACACAATTTGCTTATTTTGGGAAGAAAGTGTGTCACTTTATATTTTTTAGAGAGGGGGTAACAAGTTGAAGTATCGATTCGGTTTTTCAAACCGTAATGTTAAATACTGTAATGTTTTAAAAATTACCGTTAGTTATGAAAGTGAAAAGGCAACACTTTTCTGTACAATTTTTATAAAGTGTTTTTTGTCAACCGATCACTCGCCTAGCCATGGGGGTTTGATAATTGAGACTGCCGTGAATGCGATGATGATTCCACCAGTGGACGTAGTCCTTGGTTTTAAGATTTAGTTCTTCAAGCGAATGAAAGATTTCTTGATTAATAAACTCAATTTTGAAGGAACGATAAGTATTTTCAGCCACGGCATTGTCATAAGGACAGCCTGCTTGACTAAGTGAACGGGTGATACCGAATGCTCCTAACACCTCATCAATCAGCTGATTATCAAACTCCTTACCACGATCAGAATGGAAAAGATTGACCTTGGTAGGGCATAAGGGATACTCTGAATCGCTTGCTTTACGAGCTCTGCGGTCTTCTGCCAACCGACTGACAGACCAATAATTTCACGATTATAGAGGTCTATTATCAAGCAAACATAAGCCCAGCGCTTACCAACACGGACATAAGTTAAGTCTGTTACAATCGCTTCAAGTGGCCTTTTTCGATTGAATTGTCTGGCTAAGCGATTTGGAATGGGTGCTTCATTTTTCCCTTTAGAATGCGACTTGAAGGTAGTCTGCTGGTAAACAGATACGAGATTCCATCGCTTCATGATCCGACGAATGCGACGACGAGACAAGAGGATTCCTTCTGTTTCCAGACATTTCTTGATCTTTCGAGCACCATATCTAGATTTGTTCTCAAGGAAAATCTGCTTAACTTTTTCTTCAAGCTCTGTTTCCGATACTGGCTCTATGGCTTTGTAGTAATAGCTAGAACGAGGGAGGTTCAACCAACGACACATGGCTGAAATGCTGTATTTATCCTTGTTAGCAGTGATTATTTGCCTTTTTGTGCCATAATCACTGCCGCTTGCTTTAGGATGTCTAGCTGCATTTCGAATTCTTTATTGCGTTTTCTAAAGGCTATTAGCTCCCGTTGGTCATCTGTTAGATTATCAACCGATTTGAAGGAACAAGTTGTTTTAGCTTGTCTCACCCATTTGTCAAAGGTTGAGGGGGTTAAATTATATTCTTTGATGATTTCGCTACGTTTCATACCTGCATTGTGAAGGTCAACGATTTGTTGTTTAAAGTTATCTGTGAATTGACGACGTACTCTTCTAGACATACATTTCTCCTGTTTTTGATTACTATAGAACACTTTATAAATTCTGTCTAGTTTAGTGTAACCGATTCAAAAGTTTAAATTGAAATCATGAGTAGTCTCACTAGATAGTGGCGCAAGTACAATTCCACAGAACGAGAAGATAACATTGAAAACAATTAAATTATCACATTTTGAGTTTGAGTATAATCCGATTATGGACTGTGTTTTTGATGAAAAGCAAAATAGATTAGTATTTATATCAGGAAATTATGGAGATATTCATCTAGCTATCGAATTAAAAGGATCAATCCTAATATTTCACCCAAAATGGAACATTAAAATATTGACTGACGAAAAGGAAAAAAACAAGTATATTCTCAATGTGAATTGTCCAGATGAGACACTCAACTTGGACGAATTGCATAAGAAATATTGATACTATGTGATATGCTACCACGTATAGTGGACAGTGACATAACGGCTCATTGCTCCCATACATGGTATTAGCATGGAAGAGTTGATTGCTTTGAATGACATCAAGGACTACACGGTTCATTCAGGATAAATACTACGTATTAAAGCTGTTAATCAATTGTATCCTAAGGATAGTGTGGTTTTTCAACCAAATAATAGTAATGAAGCGGTAATTTCAACTATCCCAAAAGTTGAACTAGGGGAAAGTGTGACTAAGACTCCACAGAATGACCCCTACAATAGAAATTCTGTGAAACTCATTTCCAAAGTTCAGCTGGATAATCTGATTACTACAACTTCAATTGTGAATGATACATTTGTTATTCAATATAACGAAGAACAAATAGAGAACCCTCTGATAAATACTAGATATGATGAAAACGTTATAAATCAGATGAAAGCGAAAGACTTTCATGGGTTTTCCAATGGAAGTAGATAATGTTGCTAGATATGGTAAAGTTTCTAAGTTAGTTGGTGGCGACAAGATTGAACGGACTCTGGTAGAAATTCCAGGCCACTACAAACCTCGAGAAGGTACTTTTGAGTATATTATTGAGCCAGATGGTCTTATCAGACATAGATTTTTCAATCCAAACAATATCAAGAGGTAAATTATGATTGACTATAATACAATATTATCAAGAGACTTATATCAGCGGGGTTATGATTTAAAAGGGGCTATACCTTAATGACCTTTCCTGGGATCATGATGATATTTTAGAAGTTATTGCCAGCGTAAAGAAGCACAAATTGCTTATTTTGGGAGGAGATGTTTATCATTTTAGAAAGGGTAATGTTTCTTGGACCTATGATGGCTGGAGTTATCAAGGGGATGATTGGATGGCCTCAGTTCAGAAGAGTTTGAGATATATTAAAGGTTATCATGAGCTGAACGGTCCCCACTATCTATACTCTCTCGTTATTGCTAGTCCTATGATGGCGTCACTTTGTTTTTCCAAGCACGATGAGTTAAGTCGTCGAGATAAAGTATGGTTTTAGTCGGGACTGGAGTAATGTGAGAGATATTGGGCAAATATTTTCGGGACAAAAGCTCACTCAAGCAACCTATGAAAGGGTTGAGAAACGCTATTTGGATGTTTTTAGAGATATCGCTAATATGATGTCTCTCTCCGAGGTTTACCTTTCTTCTTTGGAAGTCTTCAGTAGTGAGGTATTGATGGCTTATCCTTTCTTAGAAGAAGGGTATTCATTAACGTTGGACGAAGCTCTTTCCTGCATACAGTTAATGCTTAGAGAGAAAATATGGTGCAAACTGATTAATCCTCACTTGGAATTCCATTATGGCTATGACTACTACGCTTATCTCTATTTTGATTGGGATAAGGAGAGAGTAAAAGCTATTATTAAAAAACATCAGCTTTTTTGGGAAGACCGAGATTCACCTTATCTTTAGAACGGAGAAACAAGTTGAAGTATCGATTAAGCTTTTCAAAGTATGACATTAAATACCGTAATGAGCTGGGTCATTACTTGAGAGATGATTGGACGTCTATTTGGGATGTCGGTAAAGTCTGTGAAGGTGTTCTGGTGACGCTTGAGGAGTATGAGCGTGTAGAGAGCCAATACCTAAAGACATTAGAAGAAATTGTTAAGTTATTGGATATTGACTCTTTTCGCATTCGCGATGTTGATTATTATGATAATGAATTCTCTGACTTAGGCTTTCCAGTAAAAGTTGGGGCTACTGTCACTATTGAACAATTTTTGATATTAGCTAAGCTAATCTTACGAGAAGAGTTATGGGTGAGTTTTGAACATCCCGACATTTGGGTCAATTTTGTGGATGATTATTATGTTTTTCTAGGTTTTAATCGAAACTTAGATGGTGTTAAGCGCATTGTCAAAGCTAATCATTTATTTTGGGAGAAAGAAAAAACAGTCTTTTTTGACGAATAAGATGAAGATTGATTTTAAGCCTTTAGTATAGATATAGCATGTCACATAACAGATGGCAGATGAGAACAATAGCTTCTTTGTTCTTCTATCTGTTTTTTGTTGACTATCTTTCGAAAGACGTTTCAGATGCTCGTTATTCCAGTAAAATCGGTTTAGATTTTCCCAGAGATTTCACTATATCGATCATTGATATGACTTCTCTAAAGTAGGTTTCAATCCTAACAAGTTGGCTTTTGTCGTCTTGCTATTAGTTTTGCTAATGTTTATTAGCCATAAAAGTCGTTTGGGAATTAGTTACGAAAAGCTTTTTTTGGTTAATGGCATTCTAAGTTATTAGTTTTGTCAAACCACTAGAAAAGACGAGAAATCTTGTAAATTATCAGAAAGTTTTGCTATACTAGATAGAACAATTTAAACAAGAAAAATGAGGTATGTTATGGCAATGAAAATTGGCTTGCTCGGATTTGGGACAGTTGCCAGTGGTATTCCTTTTTTATTGAAAGAAAATCAATTAAAGATTAGGGAATTAGCGGGAGACGATATCGAAATCGAGAAAGTTTTGATAAGATCATCGGATGATGCCGACCGTTTGATCTCCCAAGGGTATGATTATGATTTTGTAACTTCGATTGAGGATATCATTTCTGACCGTTCTATTGATATTGTGGTTGAATTGATAGGTCGTATCGAGCCTGCTAAGACTTACATCAGTCAAGCACTCAAAGCTCAGAAACATGTTGTTTCGGCTAATAAGGATTTGATTGCTATTCATGGTCAAGAACTTATTGCCTTGGCTCAAGAAAATGACGTCATGTTTGCCTATGAAGCTGCTGTTGCAGGGGGGATTCCCATTCTTAGGACCTTATCTGAGTCTCTGATGGCTGATAAAATCACTCGTATACTTGGTGTTCTTAATGGGACATCCAACTATATGCTCACTAAAATGGTCGAAGAAAATTGGACTTATGACGAAGCCTTAATGGGTGCTCAAAAACTAGGTTATGCTGAAAGTGATCCGACAAATGATGTTGAAGGTATCGATGCAGCTTACAAAGTCGCCATTTTGAGCCAGTTCGGTTTCGGTATGGCTATTGATTTTGAAACCATTGATCACAAAGGGATTAATGTCATCAAATCAGAAGATGTTAACGCAGCTAAGGAGTTAGGGTATGTTATCAAATTAGTCGGTGATATCCAAGAAACTGACTCAGGACTTTGGGCAGAAGTTGTTCCAACGCTTGTTCCTTTCAATCACCCCTTAGCAGCTGTCAATGATGTCATGAATGCGGTTTTTGTGGAATCTGTTGGAGTTGGGCAATCCATGTATTATGGTCCTGGTGCAGGTCAAAAACCGACAGCAACTTCTGTTATGGCAGATATCATGCAGATTAGTCGACACATGCTTGAAGGAAAAGTGGTTAAACCATTTAATGCTTATCAAAGATCGATCCGGCTGGCTGAGGCAGAAGAAGTTGTTAGTGCTTATTATTTTGCGGTGGAAGCGAGCGATCAACCAGGTCAACTCTCACATTTAGCGCAGTTGTTTGAAGCATATGCTATTTCCTTAGACCAAGTGTTACAAGGTAGGGCTGACCATGGCAAAGCCTTGATTATGGTTATTACTCATCGTATTAACCGTCAACAGTTAGCAGATATCATGACTGCCATCGATAGTTCAGAAGCCTTTGTCTTAGAAAATGCCTTTAAAGTTTTAGGAGAATAATATGAAGATTAGTGTTCCAGCTACTTCAGCCAATTTGGGACCGGGGTTTGATTCGGTTGGACTGGCTGTTAGCTGTTATTTAAGCATCGAATTGTTGGAAGAAAGTCCTGAATGGGTGATCGAACATGATCTAGTAGGAGTTCCTTCTGATGAGAATAATTTATTAATTAAGACAGCCTTAGAAGTAGCGCCTGACATACAGCCTCATAGGATCAAAATGATCTCTGATATTCCTCTTGCGAGAGGCCTGGGGTCGTCGTCATCGGTTATTGTGGCAGGAATTGAGTTGGCCAACCAACTAGGGGAGCTCCATTTATCTGATGATGAGAAATTAAATATTGCGACAAAAATGGAAGGGCATCCTGATAATGTGGCACCTGCCATTTTTGGAAACTTAGTAGTGGCTTCTTTCATCTATCAAGACGTGAACAAGATTGTGGCGGATGTCCCAGAAGCGGCTTTGGTGGCTTATGTACCAGCCTATGAGTTAAAAACCAGTGATTCTAGACAGGCGCTTCCACAAGAATTACCGTTTAAAGAGGCTGTTTTGGCCTCCTCTGTGGCGAATATGGCAATAGCTGGTTTGTTGACTGGTGATTTGAAAACGGCAGGACGTGCTATGAGTCAGGATCGTTTCCATGAACCTTATCGTCAGAAACTAGTTCCAGAATTTGCAGAAATTCGAAAACTAGGGCAAGACTTTGAAGCTTATGCGACCTATCTTTCAGGGGCTGGGCCGACTGTTATGACTCTACTTCCAAAAGATAAAAAAGCGGCTTTTATCTTAGCTTTAGAAAACCAGTTACCAGCTAAAGTGCTTGATTTAGAGGTGGATCGTAAAGGGGTATTTGTTGAACTTTAAAGCAAATGTGCTGAAGAGTTAAACTTAACTTTTTGTCAATGTTTTGTGAAAACTGTGACCTCTGTCCTGAAATCTTTAGATAAATCCTCAAGACACTAGTTTTCTTATCGTATTTTTTAGATGATTATTACCATGAATGCTCAAAGTGTTTTTACTTGCTTGATTTTTGGTATCTATTCTAATAAGAGAAACTAACTTTTTTAGATCTGGAGTTCCCCATCGTTAAAGAGCAGAAACAGCTCCAGCTTACGATGTTATGCCTTGATTGCTATCTTTTTTAAAGAAACTTTTTCAAGTTAGCCTTAGGTTTCGACTGTTCAGATTCCAAGTCTAGCTGATGGGATACTTAGTTTCCTGAGATTTTTGTTTTTGAGTTATGAAACGATCGCTTTGAGAAAGCTATAAAATCAATGCCTTCTACCTAAATAAGATTAGTTTGCGACATTAACTCGACGATGTGCTTGTTGATGACTGTCAGCATGTTTAGGGAAAGGTGTTTTTGGAGAAGGTTAGCCATTTGTTTTTATCTGAATCACTGCCCTAGTCTCTATCTTGGGACAAGGGTGATCACAAAAAAAGTTAAAAACGGAAATTTAATAAAAATATTAGCTTTGAGTTGGTCAAAAGACCAGCTCTTTTGTTATACTTAGGTTATGATACATCAGATTGAAACAATGACTTACGAAGAGGGTCTTGCTTGGATTCATGACCAATTAAAATTTGGTATTAAGCCTGGGATTGAACGTATGAAGTGGCTGCTCAATGAATTGGGCAACCCACAAGAAAAAGTGAAAGGCATTCATGTGGTTGGGACCAATGGTAAAGGGTCAACCGTTAATTATTTACAAACAATGTTCACAGAGGCAGGCTATGAAGTAGGAACCTTTACGTCACCTTATATCATGGACTTTAGAGAACGGATTGCCTTAAACGGTGAGATGATTTCTAAAGAAGATTTATTACATCTGCTTTCTATGGTTAAACCTTTAGCAGAACGATTACCATCGGAGACAGGCTATGAGCCAGCCACTGAGTTTGAAATCATCACAGCCATGATGTTTCTCTATTTCGGGCAGGTTCATCCAGTCGATATCGCAATCATTGAAGCTGGGCTTGGTGGTCTTTACGACTCTACGAATATCTTTAAACCTCTAGCAGTTATATGTACCTCAATTGGACTAGACCACCAAACTATCTTAGGTCAAACCTACGAAGAGATTGCTACGCAAAAAGTGGGGGTTTTAAAAGATAACGTTCCTTTCGTTTTTGCTGAAAATCGGATTGGCGTGAAGTCGGTATTTTACAAGAAAGCCAATGAGATGGGCAGTCAGACGTTTGAGATGGGGCATGATTTTGAGGTTTCTGGACATAGCAGAGCTTTTGATTTTATAGGACAAGGCTTTAAGTTAGAGAAATTAACCTTGAAAATGCGTGGACAGCATCAGGTCACTAATGCTAGTTTGGCCCTTATGACAGCCCTCTTGTTGCAAGAAAAATACCCTCAACTGACTGAAGGTGTTCTTCGCAATGCACTCGCCAAAGCTTCTTGGCTAGGTCGAATAGAATTCCTAGAAGACAATCTAATGATTGATGGCGCCCATAATAATGAAAGCATAGCGGTACTGGTAGCATTATTGAAAAAAGAGTTTGCTGAAAAGAACATTCATATCCTTTTTTCAGCTATTGATACCAAGCCTATTCAAGGGATGATAGAGCAGTTAGCCACTGTTGGCGAATTAACCCTTACGACTTTTAATTATCCCAATGCCGTCCCATTAGAACACTATCCTAGTGCTTATCCTAAGGTGGCGAATTTTAAAGAATGGCTAAATACTTACAAGTCATCAGAAGAAGACCTCTATGTTATCACAGGATCACTTTATTTCATCTCACAAGTGAGACAATTTTTATTAGAAAAATAAATTAGAAATTTAGGAAAAATCATGAATCAAAAAAAAGCAGAAGCAGCTGTTTATCAACTTTTAGAAGCTATTGGTGAAAATCCTAATCGTGAAGGACTCTTAGATACGCCAAAACGTGTGGCTAAAATGTACGCTGAAATGTTTTCAGGTTTGAAGGAAGATCCTAAAGATCAATTCACAGCCGTCTTTTCAGAAGGACATGAAGAGATGATTTTGGTCAAGGATATCCCCTTTTACTCCATGTGCGAGCATCATTTAGTTCCCTTCTATGGTGTGGCTCATGTAGCCTACTTGCCTAGTGATGGACGAGTGACAGGATTGAGCAAATTAGCTCGCGCTGTTGAAGTCGCTGCGCGTCGTCCGCAATTGCAAGAACGCCTAACGGCTCAAGTGGCAAATGCTTTGGAAGAAGCCATGAATCCTAGAGGTGTGTTTGTCATGGTCGAAGCAGAGCATATGTGTATGACCATGCGAGGCATTAAAAAACCTGGTAGTAAAACTGTTACAACTGTGGCTCGAGGCCTTTATCAAGAAGATGGAGCAGCCCGACGCGAAGTGATGGCAATGATTAAGGAGTAATGATGGTTAAAATTGGTAAATATGAACTTGCTGGTAAGGCACTTATCATGGGAATTCTCAATGTGACACCAGATTCTTTTTCGGATGGTGGTAAGTATGACAGTATTGACAAGGCACTCCAGCAAGCTGAAGAAATGATTAAAGCTGGCGTCCATGTGATTGATGTCGGTGGTGAATCCACTCGTCCAGGAGCATCATTTGTAACGGCAGAAGACGAAATCAATCGTGTTGTGCCTATTATAAAAGCCATTAAAGAAAAATTTGATGTCCTAATTAGTATCGATACTTACAAAACACAGACAGCCAGAGCTGCTCTTGAAGCAGGGGCTGATATTCTAAATGATGTTTGGTCTGGGCTTTATGACGGTCAGATGATGGCGTTAGCAGCTGAATGGCAAGTGCCTTATATGCTCATGCACAATCAGGAAGAAGAAGGGTATGAGAATATTACGCAAGAGGTGATAGATTTCCTGAAAGAACGCGCACAAGCGGCACTAGATGCTGGAATTGCTAAAGATAACATTTGGATTGATCCAGGTTATGGCTTTGCAAAGTCAGCTCAGGATAATATTGATTTGCTTAAAGGTTTAGACCAAATTACAGCTCTAGATTACCCTGTCTTGTTTGGCATTTCCAGAAAGCGCACAGTGGTTTCTCTACTAGATGGGGAAACGGATATGGATGAAAGAGATCAAGCGACAGCTGCTTTGTCAGCCTATGCCATTATGAAAGGGGCAAAAATCGTACGTGTCCATAATGTGGCTGCCAATCGTGCTATTGTCAAAGTCATTAACCAACTGATATAGGAGACTGAAATGGACAAGATTATTATAAAAAATAGTCGTTTTTATGGGTATCATGGTGCCTTGTCCGAAGAAAATACACTAGGACAAATTTTTGTGGTCAATGCTACCTTGTCACTTGATTTGCGTCAAGCCTCTTTATCTGATGACTTAGAGGATACGGTGCATTATGGGATGGTTTTTGACTGTATCAAGCATCAAGTTGAAAACCAACGTTATCAGCTTATCGAGCGTTTGGCGGGCGCCATTTGCCAAGATATTTTTGATCAGTTTATGCCTGTTCAGGCGATTACTCTTGAAATTACTAAAGAAAATCCACCTATTAATGGACATTACGATGCTGTCGGTATCAGATTGGAGCGTCACAGATGACAGTTGTTTTTTTGAGCTTAGGTTCTAATATGGGGGATAAATTGGCCTACCTCAACCAAGCGATTCAAGCCTTATCAGAAATTCCTCAAACGCAATTGGTAAACGTTTCGTCTTTCTATCAAACAGTGGCCTGGGGTAAGACCGATCAAGATGATTTTGTGAATGCAGCGGTTGAGCTAGAAACCAACTTAGAAGCTCTTGAGGTTCTTCGAGAATGCCAACAGATTGAGAAGGATTTGGATAGAGTTCGTCACGAACATTGGGGACCGCGCACCATTGATATTGATATTTTGTTATATGGGAAAGAAACATTTAATATGCCAGATCTAAAAGTGCCTCATCCTTACATGACTGAGCGTGCTTTTGTTCTGGTTCCTTTGGCTGAATTAACTGAGAATGTGATGATTCCCAATACAGGGCAAACGGTTCTGGAAGCCCTATCTCGATTAAGTCATGAAGACGTTGTGAAAATTTAAAAATTTACTGTCACACCAGTTAATTTTTGGTATAATGAAGCTTGGCTATGCCAATTTTTGTATGTATGAGGGAAATGTGATGCTGAAAGAAATGGAAGAGGCTTTGTCTGGCATTGATATTCGTGTCGATGAGCCTTTGAAAAATTATACTTATACTAAGGTTGGAGGGCCGGCAGACTATCTTGCCTTCCCTCGTAATCGTTTTGAGCTGATCCGTTTGGTCAACTTTGCAAACAAGCATGATATCCCTTGGTTGGTTCTTGGAAATGCTAGTAATCTGATTGTTCGTGATGGCGGTATTCGTGGTATGGTTATCATGTTTGACCGTTTGAAAACGACAACGATTGATGGCTATGTGATGGAAGTCGAAGCTGGCGCTAATCTCAAGGAAACGACTAAAGTAGCACGTGATCATAGTTTGACAGGTTTCGAGTTTGCGGCCGGTATTCCTGGGAGCGTCGGCGGTGCTGTCTTTATGAATGCAGGTGCCTATTGGGGTGAAATCGCCCATGTCCTTGTTTCAGCTCAAGTCTTAACACGTGACGGTGTCGTCAAAACACTTGACGCCAAAGACTTAACCTTCGGTTATCGCCAATCTGCATTACAAACCTCAGGTGATATTGTCATTTCGGCTAAATTTGCTTTGAAACCAGGTGATTATACTGCAATCACCCAAGAGATGAATCGTCTCAATCACCTACGTGAGTTGAAGCAACCTCTGGAATACCCATCTTGTGGTTCTGTTTTTAAACGTCCACCGGGACATTTTGCAGGTCAATTGATTACCGAAGCTAACCTTAAAGGACACCGTATTGGAGGCGTTGAAGTTTCTGAAAAACATGCTGGCTTCATGATCAATGTCGATAATGGAACCGCCAAAGATTATGAGGATTTGATTGCCTATGTTATTGAAACGGTTGCCAAGACATCTGGCATTACGCTAGAACGTGAAGTTCGCATCATTGGAGAATCTCTTTAATAAAAAATGTCAGCTCAGAAAGTCATCTTTCTGGGCTGATTAGCAGTTTAGACTCTTTAACTGGCTGAAGACCAGACGGTGAACGTCGTTTGATGCCTTTAAGGGTCATTGTGACCATATTACCAAGTTTAGTTTTTCAGTTGAGAATCTTTGAACAAACTAACTGAGCCAAAGCTAAGCAAATGACACAAGCAAACATTTGCTAGAAAATCTATGGAGGATTTATGACCATTGACTAATCCAATTATTGCCTTCAAAAATGTAACAAAGACATTTGAGGACAGTGGGACAACTGTTTTAAAAGATATTAACTTCGAATTGGAAGAAGGAAAATTTTACACGCTTCTCGGAGCATCTGGTTCTGGGAAATCAACGATCCTCAATATTATTGCAGGACTTTTAGAAGCCACATCTGGCGATGTGTTATTAGATGGAAAGCGTATTAATGATGTTCCCATCAACAAACGCGATGTCCACACAGTATTCCAATCGTACGCTCTTTTTCCGCACATGACTGTTTATGAGAATGTGGCTTTCGCTTTAAAATTAAAGAAAGTAGCTAAAAAAGAGATTGATCAACGTGTTAAAGAAGCCCTTAAGATGGTGCAACTCGAAGGCTATGAAAAACGTTCGATTCAAAAACTATCGGGCGGGCAACGCCAACGCGTCGCTATTGCGCGAGCGATTATCAATCAACCCAGAGTGGTTCTTTTGGACGAACCGTTATCAGCGCTTGATTTAAAACTTCGTACAGAAATGCAATATGAACTTCGTGAATTGCAACAACGTCTTGGTATTACCTTTGTTTTTGTTACTCACGACCAGGAAGAAGCTCTAGCCATGAGTGACTGGATTTTTGTAATGAATGAGGGGGAGATCGTTCAGTCTGGAACGCCAGTCGATATCTATGATGAACCCATCAATCATTTTGTGGCGACCTTCATCGGTGAATCTAATATTCTTCCAGCGACGATGATTGAAGACTATTTGGTTGAATTCAATGGAAAGCGTTTTGAAGCGGTTGATGGGGGTATGCGCCCTAATGAACCGGTAGAAGTGGTTATTCGTCCCGAGGATTTACAAATTACCCTACCTGATGAAGGAAAACTTCAAGTAAAAGTAGATACGCAGCTTTTCCGAGGTGTTCACTACGAAATCATCGCTTACGATGAACTTGGTAATGAATGGATGATTCATTCGACTCGTAAAGCCATTGAAGGTGAGATTATTGGACTGGATTTCACGCCAGAAGATATTCATATTATGCGTCTTCATGAGACAGAAGAAGAATTTGATGCGCGTCTTGAAGAATATGTTGAAACAGAAGAAGTTGAAGATGGTTTAATCAATTTTATCGAGGAGGAGCGTCATGAAGAAAACGGCTAGCTTTTTCTCAATTCCCTATTTTTTATGGGTCTTTCTCTTTGTTTTAGCACCAGTTGCCATGATTATCTGGAAATCCTTCTTTGATATATCAGGTCAGGCTACTTTGGGAAATTACCAAACTTTCTTTGGGTCATGGACATACTTAAAGATGAGTTTAAACTCTATTCTCTATGCTGGTTTGATTACCTTAGTAACCCTCTTAATTGCTTATCCGACAGCCTTTATTTTAACCAGTCTCAAGCACAAACAGCTTTGGTTGATGTTGGTTATTTTACCAACTTGGGTCAATCTGCTCTTGAAGGCTTACGCATTTATGGGGATTTTTGGTCAACAAGGTGGGGTCAATGCCTTTTTAAGCTTCATGGGCTTGGGTCCCCAGCAGATCCTCTTTACTGATTTTTCATTTGTATTTGTAGCCGCTTACATCGAGATACCATTTATGATTTTACCGATATTCAATGCTTTGGATGATATTGATCGTAACCTTATTGATGCTAGTCGTGACTTAGGAGCCAGCGGTCTTCAAACCTTTACCAAGATTATTTTCCCCTTATCCTTGAATGGCGTTAGATCAGGTGTCCAGTCTGTTTTTATTCCGAGTTTGAGTCTTTTTATGTTGACGAGGCTTATCGGAGGTAACCGTGTTATTACTCTGGGTACCGCCATTGAACAACATTTTCTCACTACTCAAAACTGGGGGATGGGATCAACCATCGGTGTGGTCCTAATTGCTGCGATGTTAATGATTATGTGGGCGACAAAGGAGAGAAAATCATGAAAAAATTAGCTAATATCTATTTGATTTTTGTTTTTGTCCTCCTTTATGCACCGATTTTTTATTTGATTTTCTATTCCTTTAATAAAGGCGGGGACATGAATGGCTTTGCAGGCTTTACCATGGAGCATTATCGGAATATGCTTTCAGATAGTCGTCTCATGCTGATATTGGCCCAAACCTTCTTTTTAGCTTTTTTAAGTTCTTTGATAGCGACAGCTATTGGAACTTTTGGGGCAATTTTTATTCATGAAAGTAAAAAACGCTATCAAAATAGCATGCTGTCAACGAATAATATCCTCATGGTGGCACCTGATGTTATGATTGGGGCATCTTTCTTGATTTTATTCACAACGATTAAATTTCAATTGGGATTCGCCACTGTTTTACTCAGTCACATTGCCTTTTCGATTCCCATTGTTGTTCTGATGGTTTTGCCCAGACTTAAAGAAATGAATCAGGATATGATTCATGCTGCCTATGATTTGGGAGCTAGTCGCTCTCAAATGCTCAAAGAAGTCATGTTGCCTTACTTGACACCAAGTATTATTGCTGGGTATTTTATGGCATTTACCTACTCTTTAGATGATTTTGCAGTGACTTTCTTTGTAACTGGCAATGGCTTTTCGACCCTTTCTGTTGAGATTTATTCTCGCGCTCGTCAGGGAATTTCCTTAGACATTAATGCTCTCTCAACCTTAGTCTTTTTCTTTAGTATTCTTTTAGTGATTGGCTATTATTTCATTTCTCAAGACAAGGAGGTTAAAGATGCGTAAATTAACATCCTTTCTGACAGGTATTGTTGCTATCATTATTCTTTTGTGGGGGACTAGTTTTATCTTGCAAAAGCGATCAGGTGATGTCTCAGATAAGTTAGTCATCTATAACTGGGGTGATTATATTGACCCAGATTTGTTGACCAAATTTACCAAAGAGACTGGTATTAAGGTTCAATACGAAACCTTTGATTCCAACGAAGCCATGTATACCAAAATTAAGCAAGGTGGTACCACTTACGATATTGCCATTCCGAGTGATTATACGATTGATAAGATGATTAAAGAAAACATGCTTATCAAATTGGACAAATCAAAAATACAAGGGCTTGATCATATTGGTAAAGAATTCTTAGGAAAGAGTTTTGATCCTTCTAATGATTATTCAATTCCTTACTTTTGGGGAACCGTTGGTATTGTTTACAATAAAAAACAACTCGATACTTACCCTAAGCATTGGAATGACCTTTGGAAGCCGGAATATAAGGATAGTATCATGATGGTTGACGGCGCTAGAGAAGTGCTTGGAGTTGGGCTAAATAGCTTGGGATATAGCCTTAATTCCAAAAATAGGGCACACCTTGATCAAGTAGAGGAGAAGTTGAATCAACTAACCCCTAATATCAAAGCTTTGGTTGGCGATGAGTTGAAAGGGTATATGATTCAGGGGGATGCACCGATTGGTGTGACTTTCTCTGGAGAAGCTAGTGAAATGCTTTATGAAAATAAAGATTTGGTTTACGTTGTTCCGACAGAAGGGTCTAATCTATGGTTTGATAACATGGTTTTACCTAAAACAGCTAAACACACTAAAGAAGCTTACCAATTCATCAATTTCATGCTAGAACCTCAAAATGCAGCTCAAAATGCAGAATATATCGGTTATTCAACCCCTAATAACACAGCAAAGGCTTTACTACCAAAAGAAATCAAGAACGATAAGGCCTTTTATCCAAGTCAAAAAACCATCGACCGCTTAGAAGTATATGATAATCTTGGACAAAAATGGCTTGGTATCTATAATGATCTGTATCTTCAAATCAAGATGTATCGTAAATAACAAGCTTATTTAAGGAGCTAGTTTTCCTTTTAAGCCGTTTGTGTTATTTGCTGACGACGTAAGAAGATTTTAGGTCTTAAGGATTAACCGTTACGATACGAGCGCTATACGTTATAGGTGGAGACCTGGTGCCCTCTCAAAACGCTCTTCTAGGTGAATGTTATGTCAATTTTGAAGAGTAGTGATGTCACCTATCAACCCATGTCTTACTGATACCTCTCTCGTCTCAGTACAATATTGCGACAAAACTCATCCTCTTGGATGAGTTTTTTTAGATATTACCTTTGGATTTGTGATATGATAATAACACAATAGGGAGGTAGCAGATGATTAGAAGAGCTGTTTTGGCAGATATTCCAAGGTTACAAGTGTTACTGGGTCAAATTTTAAGCGTACATCATGCTGTCAGACCAGATATATTTAAAGCAAGTGGTAGTAAATTTTCAGATCAAGCGCTCAAAGAACTCATGTTTAATGACCAGCGTCCCATTTTTGTTTATGAAGATGATAAGGGTGAGCTTTTAGGTCACTTATTTTTAATGATTCAAGAAGCGCAAGGGTCAGCTATGATGCCTAATAAAACACTTTTTATTGATGATCTTTGTGTTGATGAAGCTGCACGTGGTCAAAAAATAGGAGAGACACTGTACCAGTTTGCTTGTCGAAAAGCGTTTGAATGGGATTGCTACAATCTCACACTGAACGTTTGGAATGCTAATGCTGGTGCTGTTAACTTCTACGAACGTATGGGCATGACACCTCAAGAAATGAGAATGGAAACCATTATCCATCCTCACTTAGAAAATGAGCAATAGCAATGAAAAATCTTTTAGATTATGTCGCCAATGTAGGTCAAACATTGTTTTCTGAAAAATCCCTGACCAGTTTAGATTTCGCCTTATTTAATGAATTGAGCTATCTGTCGATCTTCGAGTATTTGCCCAATGACTTGAAGTTAGCGGAATCCCTTGTCATTCATGATTTGGCTTTACTATTTCAGCAGTATGATCAAGACATTCAATTTACCTTTTTAAACACCAAGGAGCGTATCGATCTTTTGAAAATGGTTCTCGAGAGTAAGCGCTATCAACATGTGATGATTAATCATTATGTTAATGATATTAATGCTGAGTTTGAACGCCAGTTTGCAGCTATGGTCTTCTCCATACCAGAAGAAAATACGCATCAGCTAGTTTTTCGTGGCACAGATGATAGTTTGATTGGTTGGAAGGAAGATTTTAAATTGACTTACATGCGAGAAATTCCAGCTCAACGTGCAGCATCTATTTATTTAAAGGAAATTCTTCCGACTTTGTCTGGTCAAGTGTTGGTTTCAGGGCACTCTAAAGGTGGTAATTTAGCCGTTTATGCAGCTGCGCATTTACCAATAGAACTGCAAGATAAGATTGCACTTATTTACATGTATGATGCTCCTGGCTTTCGTCAAAACTTTTTACAATCACAAGGCTATCTAGCTATTAGGTCTAAGATTGTTGCCATGAAACCCTTCGAATCCGTAGTTGGTGTTATGTTGGAATCCGATAGAAAGCCAATAATTGTAGCTTCTAAGGATCGAGGCATGGGCCAACACCCTATGTTGAATTGGTCGATAGATGCGGACAAAAATGAATTTGAAACCGTCACACAATTATCTCCAATGAGCCGGAAACTTGAAAAGACATTTGCGATTTGGAATAAGAGTTTGTCTCATTATGAGCTGAAAAACTTATTTGACCTTCTGTTTGATCAATTGATTGCTAGTGGTGTTACCAGTCTTAATGATTTCTCTGCGAAGAAACCTCTAGGAGTAGCAAAATATTTTGAGGTTTATCGAAGGCTATCGCCAAAACAGAAACGAGTATTTACTAGAGCACTTCATTTATTTATACAAGCTTATCGAAGCAATGCAGTGAACCCTCGAAAGGCTAACTTGACAAGTATGTTAACAAAATGGCAACGAGAGAGAGATTAAAAGGATTTGGAGTATGACCCCCAAATCCTTTTAATCTTTTTCTTGACTAATACTGTAATAGGCCAGAGCAGTCATGAATCCAGCGAAGATAATACCACCAATAAGGGTTCCAATTAGTGCTCCAGGCTGAGTTACTAAGTCCCACAAGGATTTCCCATTTTTCAAAGCAGTTAGACTATTTTGTATGAGCATGAAACCTGTAAATAAGATGCCAGACAAGATACCGCGTTTGATGGCTTTACGTCTTTCTTTATCAATATTCTCTTTTGGAACTTCAATCATACCACTGGTATCAATATCAGCCTTATCCGTTTTCATTTTAAGCGTAAGTGGAATGATAAATACAGTCACTAAAATATTGATTCCCACATAAATCAGTCCTGAACAGTTGGGAAGAAAGTCGTTTATTGTTAGAAAAATCAGCGATGATAACAAGATGTAATAAGTTAGGATAAGATAGGCATGACCAGCTAGTCGATAAGCGATTTGCTGAACGTATTCATCAAACACACCGCTGATTCCAAAAAAGCGAGCAAATTGTTTTTCAAGTCGATTAGTTTTCTTTGACATGATCGTTTCCTTTCAAGTGTACAACATAAATGAAGTGACTAGTGATTGAGTCAACATAAAACATAAAACAAAGTGAAGATAGCCAGGCCAAATGTCAATAGTGATTATTGGTATAGTCATGCTATCAAGCATTAAGTGCTATATAAGGTAAAAGGGCTGCGGCTGCTTTTAAAACTTTTAAGGCAGGATAGGCATACTTGACAATCAAATGAGTTGAAACAAGAGAGGACTGATGACTTGTTTTAAGCCATAGTAACCGAGCCCATTAACAGAACAGCATGAGTATGGAAAAAGATCAATGAATCAGTCTTTTTAGTCATAAAGCTATTCCCTTCCCAAAAGATGATTTCCAGTGGCTGTCCCATTATCAAGAGTCACACGGTGATAGAAAAAACTCGAATAATATTGCCCAAAGTTAGAAAAATAAAGAGAAGGTTAACTGAAAGTCGCTCGTTTTTTGCGGTCTCAGTAGAAAAATAATATTGAGAACCTACTAATGTTCCAAATCATGCCTTGTGTTTGGCTAGGATAGAACAATAGAGGAGAATGTCTAACAACATGAACTCTCTACTAATGCATATGATTTTCTTTTCAAACGCTGTCCTTATTCTTTCTTTTACTTGGTTCCCAAAACAATGTGTTAAGGTCACTTTGGAGGGTTTCGGCAAGTCTAATACAAAGGTCGAGCGAGGGATTATATTTATCGTTTTCAATCAAGTTGATCGTTTGTCTGGCTACTCCAATCGATTTGGCAAGGACCA
This sequence comes from Streptococcus halotolerans, assembly GCF_001598035.1. Classification (NCBI taxonomy): domain Bacteria; kingdom Bacillati; phylum Bacillota; class Bacilli; order Lactobacillales; family Streptococcaceae; genus Streptococcus; species Streptococcus halotolerans. The sequence goes on from NZ_CP014835.1 coordinate 409,588, forward strand.
GTTGTGAAATCCCCTGTTTAACACGAAATTCTCTGACACGATTCATGATAATCCTTTCTAGAATGAAATGTCCTGGTATATGTGATAGCATCAATAAAAAAACAAGACGTAGAGGGCTAAATGTCAGATATATATGACACTATCGTTATAGCAATAAGATGAAAAATGTCAATTATAGATGACATAATTGTTAAAGTAAACTAAAAAACGATACTAAGATCGTTTGTAGTAATATCTGTTACTTTTTGCCTAAAACCTTTTTCAAGGTAAAGAGAACATAGCCAACAAAAATATAAGCTAACAGGATAAAAAGAGTATTCTTACCAACTTGAGCCCAGCCATATTTGTTAATATTGATAAAAAAGTAAGCAAAGGGACTATCTTCAGCGCCAGGGATTGGCCATTTAAGGATTGTACCGTTAAAAAGCGCAAAGATAAAATAAGCTAATGGTGCAGCAGTCCACCAAAATGGATCATACCAACAATAACTATTTTTACGATCGATGAAAAACGTATCTGAAATAAAGCCAATAGGAACAAGGTAGTGAACAATTATATTTCTAACATTCCAAAATTCATCAGCCTCTACTAAAGGAGCCAGCATGAAATGGTAAACTAAAAAAGTAATCGTGATACTCATGGTGACAGCAGCCTTTAGCCTGAGTGTGTTACTGTCAGAAATCTTTCCTGACCTAATGTCCCTAAAAACCAGATCAAAAAGAAATGAAAACACAAGGATGTTAGAGAGAACCGTGTAATAGAGCAACATTCCCCAGCCGTCTTCGCGAATTTGCATAGACACGCCAACTAGCCCAATAATGGCAAGGGATAAGCGATAGATAATAGTTTTTGACATGGTAATCCTTTCTAGATTAAGAAGCTAGTCTACTAATGTGGAAAATGTTTCAAGCTATTTTTAAAAAATTTATCGCTTTCTCATATAATTGGTTAATGTTTCAAGCAATACTTGCGATTTTTGATATAATTGGTAGGAAAGAGAAGGTCCCTTAGTCTGCATGGCAGTTGCTAAAATAGTCTTCTCTTCAGAAGACAAAACACCAATAGATTGCCAATAATTCAGAATGTCCAGAGATAAATCATCCAGTCGCAAATTTCGTCGATTTTTACGACGCCGGCACAAGGTTTGCAAAGTCTGGTAATTATCGGGGAGCAATGGTGCTTCCTCGTGTTTTTTAGCTTTTGGTAAATGCTTCGAAGTTTGTAACTCCAGGGCTTGACGTAGGCGTTCGTTTTCAGCTTGTAGCGCTTTTATTTGTTGCAAATAGTACTCGTTATCATTAGAAAACTGTGAGATTGATTCAATAGATATTTCGGGGCGTTCTTCCTCAAGCAAGAATGGTTTGATATAATCGGTCCAAAGTTGGATGAGTTGGGCAAATTCTTCAGAGCTATGGGCTTCTTTACGACCGCCTTTATAAATGAAATCTTTTAAACGTTTATAATCATTGAAAGCATGAAAGTTATTTTCAGGGCGTTCTCTAAAGACATCATTTTCTAAAAAGTAAGTGAGTAAAGGCCTCGAAAAATAGGTTTTGGTAAATTCTGGCAGTTGCTGATGACTTGCCAAGCGTTTGAGATGACCTAGTTTTTTGACTTCTTTGGCTGGTAGATAGTCGGTTGCAGCGGTAAAATAGGTGATGCAGTTAGCACCGATATGAACTAATCGTTTGCCATTTTTAGCATTGATTAATTCATACCAATCTTTGATGCCTCTGGTTCCACATAAACAGCGGATAGAATCATCAATCTCATTATGGATTTTAGCGATGCTTTGCCATTCCTTGATTGCTGTTGGTAAATGCTTAGACACAGAATTCTCCAATATTTTGTCAGCTAGTGGTTGACGAATTTTTCCCAAAATAGACCTCCTTTTTTAGTAAAAATATTATAGCATAATCTTGGTGAGATGGCTCTTGCTATTGTATGAGGGTTTCGGTACAATAAGTGAAACAAATGGAGGTGTGTCATGAAAGAGGTTAAGGGGCTTTTAGTCATGGATGTTGATTCAACTCTAGTTCAAGAAGAAGTTATTGACTTATTGGGTGAAGAAGCAGGTGTCGGTGACAAGGTTGCTGATATTACCGAACGTGCTATGCGTGGCCAATTGGATTTTAAAGAAGCACTGGCAGAACGTGTCGCTTTACTGAAGGGCTTGCCTGCGTCTATTTTTGATAGGGTTTATGGTAAGATTCACTTTAATCAAGGGGCTAAGGAATTAGTTGACGAATTACATGCGCGTGGCTATAAGGTGGGGCTAGTATCAGGCGGCTTTCATGAGACTGTTGATCGACTAGCCAATGAACTAGGAATTGACTATGTCAAAGCGAATCGTTTAGAAGTTGTTGATGGCTATTTGACTGGAAAAACAGAAAGGGAGATTGTAACCAAAGAAACCAAGGTTGCTAAACTGAAAGAATGGGCTGCAGAAAATCACCTTGATCTTTCTCAAACTCTTGCTATGGGAGATGGGGCAAATGATCTTCCGATGATTAAAAATGCTGGTATCGGAATTGCTTTCTGCGCCAAACCAATCGTAAGAAAAGAAGCCCCTTACCGCATAGACAAACCAGATTTGTATGAGGTGATTGGGATTTTAAATGAAAAAGAATAAGAGTAAAAGACGTGCCAATGACGGCGCGTTTTTTAATGATGTTTTCCTAAAACGCATCTTGCTCTGTTAGAGGCGACACGCTAGAGTCATCAATTAGACAGGTGATTCAGAATGTAGACCAACCTTCTCGGACAGAGTAGTCTCAAGGCATTGACCTTTACATTATTAACTAAAAAAGATTGAAAAAATTGCCTCAGATTTGTTGTTTCTTCAACCTCCACCGTTCTTTTGACGAATGGGTGCTTATCTCATCACTAAAATAAAAAGTACCGATTCGGTACTCACTTTAGTCAAGTTGATGAAGGACTAGCCTTAGTTTGCCTTACTGTCTTGCTCCGGATGGTTCCAAAATCAAGGGCTTTTCTAGTCGCATAAGTTTTTGGAGTTAGCGTTATGTTGTTTCCAATTTCTGTTTTCTCCAGTGTAGAACACTTTATAAATACTGTCTAGATTAGTGTAACCGATTTATGATTTTTGGTGCTAAAGTGGTGCTAATGACAAAAGAAAAAGCCTCAGAAACATTGGTTTCATTGGCTTTTTTTACTTATTATCTCTATTCCCACTCAACGGTTGCTGGTGGTTTGCTTGTGATGTCGTAGACGATGCGGTTAACGTGGTCTACTTCGTTAACAATGCGCGTTGAGACTTTCTTGAGAACGTCCCATGGGAGTTGCGCAAAATCAGCTGTCATTCCATCAATCGAAGTAATAGCTCGGATAGCAATGGTGTAGTCGTAAGTACGGCCATCTCCCATCACACCGACAGAACGCACCCCTGTATTAACAGTGAAGTATTGCCATACGTCGCGGTCTAAGCCAGCTTTAGCGATTTCTTCACGGAGAATAGCATCTGACTCACGGACAGTCTCTAATTTTTCTTTGGTAATAGCTCCCATGACGCGGATAGCTAGTCCTGGTCCAGGGAATGGTTGACGCCAAACGATCTCATCAGGCATTCCAAGAGCAGTACCAAGCGCACGAACTTCGTCTTTGAAGAGGGTGTTAAGTGGCTCAATCAATTGGAATTGCATATCTTCTGGCAGTCCACCAACATTGTGATGTGATTTAATCGTTTGAGCTGTTTCGGTACCTGATTCAATGATATCAGTGTAAAGGGTACCTTGAGCTAAGAAATCAACACCTTTTAGCTTGCTTGCTTCGTCATCAAAGACATAAACAAATTCATTACCGATGATTTTGCGTTTTTTCTCTGGATCTTCGATACCTTCAAGCAGGTCTAGAAACCGTTTTGAAGCATCAACTCTGATGATATTAAGACCAAATTTGCCACCGAGCATTTCCATCACTTGGTCGCCTTCGTTTTTACGAAGAAGTCCATGATCAACAAAGATACAGGTTAGCTGATCACCGATAGCACGTTGGAGAAGGACACCGACAACTGAGGAGTCTACCCCACCTGAAAGTCCCAACAAGACTTTACGATCACCAACGGTTTCACGGATTTTCTCAACTTCCATATCGATGAAGTTATCCATTGACCAGTCACCTTTGGCACCACAGATGTTCATCGCAAAGTTACGGAGCATGTCGTTTCCGTATTCAGAATGACGAACCTCAGGATGGAATTGGATACCGTAGATTTTCTTATCGGTGTTTTCCATGGCAGCGTAAGGGCAATCAACAGAGTCACCAACTAGGTGGAAACCTTGCGGAATTTCTGTAACGGCATCACCATGGCTCATTAACACAAGCTGTTGTTCGGGTGTGTTAGCAAAAAGTTCAGAAGTTGATTTTAAACGAAGGTAGGATTGGCCGTATTCACGATTACCAGCATCACCAGCAGGAACGACTTTACCGCCCAATTTGTGAGTGATGAGTTGCATACCGTAACAGATACCAAGGATTGGGATTCCTAATTCGAAGATTTCTTCATCAATGCCAAAAGCATTATCAGCGTAAACGGAATTAGGACCACCAGATAGCACAATACCAATTGGGTTAATCTCACGGATTTCAGCAGCAGTGATTTTGTGACTCATTAGCTCTGAGAAGACCCCAAATTCACGAATACGACGTGCAATCAACTGGTTGTACTGGCTACCATAGTCAAGGACAATGATTTTTTGAACTTCATTCAAAAGTGAAACGTCAGTCATGATTACCTTCCTTTTTTTACGTCACTTGGACTTTAGTTAATTTATTCTAGCACAATTGCCTAAGATTCGCATTAGCTTTCTTCAAAAAACAGAAGAAACCTTTCTTTAAAGATATCTTATTTTTTAGAAATTATGATAAACTATTGGTATAGATGTTTTAGTCAATAAATTAATAAACTAAAAAGAAGAAACATTGAGAAACGATAGAGGAGTTGTGCCATGATACCGGCTTACATAAGAATTCATGATAGTATCAAAAAGGGAATTGATGAAGGAAAATGGAAAATTGGTCAACGACTTCCAAGCGAACGCGACCTTTCTGATCATTTTGAAGTGAGTCGGATGACATTGAGACAGGCTGTGACGCTTTTGGTTGAAGAAGGTATCTTAGAGAGACGTGTGGGAAGCGGTACCTTTGTGGCTAGCAGTCGTGTGCAGGAGAAAATGCGAGGGACAACTAGTTTTACTGAAATTATCAAGTCTCAAGGCAAAGTCCCCTCTACTAAATTGATTTCTTATAAGCGAAGTCATCCCAATGAACAAGAAGTAAGGCATTTAAATGTTAAACCACACTCTTATATCATTCGGATGGAAAGGATTCGTTATGCGGATCATATCCCAGTCTTGTTTGAAGTGACTAGTGTTCCTGAAAAATTGGTGAGGGATTTTGATCAGACTGCTATCACAGAACATTTTTTTCAAACCATGACAGAAAATGGTTATGAGATTGCTAAAAGTCAACAGACCATTTCAGCTAAGACAGCAGATGATGAGGTGGCTTCTTATTTGGAAATAGCCCCTCACAGTGCTATTTTAGCCTTAACTCAGGTTTCTTATCTTATCGATGGACAGCCTTTTGAGTATGTTCGTAGCCAGTATGTTGGTGAGCGCTTTGAATTTTATTTAGAGAATAATTAGCAGAATTTGGCTAATACATCTTAGAAGTTGGTCACTGATCTTCATTTTGTGGTAAAATAAACCTTATGGAAATTGAAAAAACCAATCGCATGAATGCTCTCTTCGAATTCTACGCAGCCCTTTTAACGGACAAACAAATGAATTACATAGAGCTGTATTATGCTGATGATTACAGTCTGGCAGAGATTGCAGAAGAGTTCGGTGTCAGCCGCCAAGCGGTCTATGATAATATCAAACGAACTGAAAAAGTTTTGGAAACTTATGAAATGAAGCTTCATATGTATTCCGATTACATTGTTCGAAATGAAATTTTTGATGAGATCACGACAAAATATGCTGATGATGACTATTTACAAGAAAAGATTGCTATCCTGAGTAGCATAGATAATAGAGACTGATTTAGGTGTTTTTAAGCCTTATCATTTAAAATAATAAGTAAGGAAGAGGAAGACTAACATGGCTTTTGAAAGCTTAACAGAACGCTTGCAAGGCGTCTTTAAAAACATTCGTGGGAAAAAGAAACTTTCTGAGAAAGAAGTTCAAGAGGTCACTAAGGAAATTCGCCTAGCCCTACTTGAGGCAGACGTAGCCTTACCAGTGGTGAAAACTTTCATTAAGCGGATTCGTGAACGTGCAGTTGGTCAGGAAATCATTGATACCCTTGATCCAACACAACAAATCATCAAGATTGTAAACGAAGAATTAACCGCGATTCTTGGTTCTGAGACGGCTGAACTTGAAAAATCACCTAAGATTCCAACCATTATCATGATGGCTGGTCTTCAAGGAGCTGGTAAGACAACTTTTGCTGGTAAGTTAGCCAATAAATTAATCAAAGAAGAAAACGCCCGTCCTTTGATGATTGCTGCCGATATTTACCGTCCTGCAGCCATTGACCAGTTGAAAACCCTTGGTAGCCAAATTAATGTACCCGTTTTCGATATGGGGACTGAGACACCAGCTGTAGAGATCGTTAAGCAAGGACTTGAGCAAGCGCGTCAAAATCGCAATGACTATGTCCTTATTGATACAGCAGGTCGCTTGCAAATTGATGAAACCTTGATGCAAGAGTTACGGGATATTCAAGCACTGGCGAAACCTAATGAAATCCTCTTAGTTGTTGACTCAATGATTGGTCAGGAAGCGGCCAATGTTGCGCGTGAATTTAACGAACAATTAAATATTACAGGTGTTATCTTAACCAAGATTGATGGCGATACACGTGGTGGTGCAGCACTTTCTATCCGAGAAATTACTGGTAAACCCATTAAATTTACTGGTACGGGTGAAAAAATTACCGATATTGAAACTTTCCACCCAGACCGTATGTCAAGTCGTATCTTGGGAATGGGTGACTTGCTTACCTTAATCGAAAAAGCTAGTCAGGAATATGATGAGCAGCGTTCCATGGAACTCGCTGAAAAGATGCGTGAGAACACCTTTGATTTCAACGATTTCATTGATCAGCTTGACCAAGTTCAAAACATGGGACCTATGGAAGATCTTTTGAAGATGCTTCCGGGCATGGCCGGTAATCCAGCCTTGGCTAACCTGAAAGTTGATGAAAAACAAGTTGCTCGTAAGCGAGCTATTGTGTCATCGATGACTCCAGAAGAGCGTGAAAATCCAGACCTCCTAAATCCTAGTCGTCGTCGCCGTATTGCAGCTGGTTCGGGCAATAGTTTTGTGGAAGTCAATAAATTTATTAAAGATTTTAACCAAGCAAAACAAATGATGCAGGGCGTCATGTCTGGAGATATGGAGAAGGCCATGCGTCAAATGGGGATTAACCCTAATAACTTGCCTAAGAATATGCCTAATATGCCAGATATGAGTGGTATGGATATGTCTGCTCTAGAAGGAATGATGGGTCAAGGAGGCATGCCTGACATGTCAGCACTTGGTGGTAATATGGATATGAGCCAAATGTTTGGCGGTGGTATCAAAGGGAAAGCTGGTTCGTTCATGATGAAACAAGCTATGAAACGCCAAGCTAATAAAATCAAAAAAGCTAAGAAAAAACGTAAAAAATAAGTAAAATAATGTTAAATCCAGTTCTGAAAGGTTCTGGATTTTTTAATGTTTCAAAAAAGTATTTTAATACTATCTTTGTTCAGTAAAAAATCACTATTTTTATAATATTTTAGGTCGTTTTACTTTAAATATACATAGATTCCTATATAATAGAGGTGTTAAAAAATGTTTTCAGTTTGGAGGTGTCTTACTTGACTTTTCCTGACTTTCTGGAATTAGTCGAGATTAAAGCTAAAACAGCTAGTATCCTACCTTTCTTTATTGGTTGTTGTTTTTCATCCTATTACTACGACAGTACGCATATTGGTCTAGTACTCTTGTATTTTGTAGCAATGGTTTTATTCAATATGTTTGTGGATGTTTGGGATAATTACAACGACTATCTTAATGCGAAGGATGATCTGTACCAAAGGCAAACTAATATCATTGGAAGAGAGAACCTTTCTTTGAAGACAATCAAACGATTGCTGTTTGTTCTTTTTATCTCTTCGCTTCTTATTGGCCTTTATCTGGCCAGTCGAGTTGGTTGGCCACTCTTAGTGATGGGTGGGTTTTGCTATGCTGTTGGTATTTTTTATTCTTCAGGACCTAAACCTTTATCAAGTCTTCCCTTAGGTGAAGTCTTTTCTGGTTTTACCATGGGTTTTATGATTACTCTGATTTGTGTGTATTTAAATACTTATCAAGATTTTTCATGGGAACTGAAAGAATTGGGATACATTGCTTTAATCTCACTTCCCAATACACTTTGGATTGCTAATCTTATGTTGGCTAATAACCTTTGTGATTTGGAAGAAGACGAAGCTAATCATCGTCATACTCTGGTGCATTACATAGGTAAAAAAAGAGCCTTAATCCTATTTAGTATGGCAAATGTCCTAGCTTTTGTAGCTGTGGTATTTCAATACTTTTTAGGCTTAGCACCTATAAGCGTTTTATTAACCTTGTTACTCATTCCGTTTGTTTATGGACAAAGTAAACAATTATGGCAAAAACAGGTCAAGGTTGAAACCTTTCCTTGTGCTATTCGTATCTTAGCATTGGGAGCAAGTTTTCTTGTGCTAACTTATTCAATCGGTTTTATTTTTTAGAAGGAGTTTTAAAATGACAGAAGTAGTCGTTCTTGGAGCGGGTTATGCCGGTCTCAAAACTGTACGTGATTTGCAAAAACAATCAGGTGATTTTCATATTACCTTGATTGATCGTAATTCCTACCATTATGAAGCAACTGAACTTCATGAGATAGCTTCTGGTACTCACCAGCCAGATAAAATTACATTCCCAATTGTGGATGCTATTGATACTAAAAAAGTCACTTTTTTACAGGATAAGGTGGAAAAAGTTGATTGTGACGCTAAAACGATTCAACTAGAAAAAACTGGAAACATGTCTTATGATTACCTAGTGATTTCACTCGGTTTTCGTTCAGAAGGTTTCGGTATTCCAGGGGTTGTAGAAAACGCTCTTCAAATGGTTGATGTTGACTCAGCCAACCAAGTACATGAGCATGTTTTGTCAATGATGAAAAAATACCGCGAAACAAAGGATGCTAATCTTTTGAAACTAGTCATCTGTGGGGCTGGATTTACGGGGATTGAGTTGGCAGGAGCATTTGCTGATGAGAGAAGTGCTTACGCTGAAATAGCTGGTGTGAAACCAGAAGAAATCTCAATCACTTGTGTAGAAGCTATGGATAGCATTCTACCGATGTTTGACCGAGACATGGCGAACTATGCGATGGATGTTATTCAAAAACGTAACATCACTTTGATGCTCGGGGCAAAAATTAAAGAAATTCAAGACGGAAAAGTTGTTTACACCAAAGGTGATGATGAGGCACCTAACTTTGTAGAAGCTGGAACCATTGTTTGGACAACTGGTGTTAGTGGTAGTCAAGTTATGGAAGAATCAGGCTTTGAGCAACGCCGTGGTCGTGTCGTCGTTCAGTCGGACTTGCGTCATCCACATTATGAAACGGTTTACGTCATCGGGGATGTCTCTGCTTTCATGAATCCTGAAAGTAATCGGCCTTATCCAACAACCGCTCAAATTGCAACGCAAATGGGGAAACATACTGCTAAAAATTTGGCTCATCAATTAAGAGGTGAAGCAACAGAGGACTTTATTTATAATGAGCAAGGGACAGTTGCCTCAATTGGTAATACACATGGTTTGGGTAAGGTTGGTAAGATGTCTCTTAAAGGTTATCCTGCTTCTGTTATGAAAAAGGTCATTGTTGATAAATCACTTGTCGATATGGGTGGTTTGAAAGAACTGTTGGCCAAGGGACGCTTTGACTTTTACCATTAATCAGAACAAAATACGTTAGCAGAAAATCTTAGGAAATCCAATGGAAGAAGGATTTCTTAAAGTCAAATAAGATTATATTTTTCCCTGGAGGGGTTTTATGACAATTGAAACTTTGGCACGTTTGCAGTTTGCCATGACAACCGTTTTTCACTTTTTCTTTGTACCATTTACTATTGGGACATCGATTGTGGTTGCAATTATGGAAACTTGTTACGTGGTTACAAAAAATGAGGAGTACAAGAAGTTAACCAAGTTTTGGGGAAACATCATGTTGCTCAGTTTTGCGGTAGGTGTTGTGACGGGGATTATTCAGGAATTTCAATTTGGAATGAACTGGTCTGATTATTCTCGGTTTGTTGGAGATATTTTCGGTGCACCTTTGGCGGTTGAAGCACTCTTAGCTTTTTTCCTTGAGTCAACATTTTTGGGTCTCTGGATGTTCACATGGGATAATCCAAAGATTAGTAAGGTATTGCACGCTAGCTTTATCTGGTTAGTAGTCTTTGGGTCACTCATGTCTGCCTTTTGGATTCTGATTGCAAATAGCTTTATGCAACATCCAGTAGGTTATACGATTAAAAATGGTCGTGCACAGATGACGGATTTCTTTGCGCTTATCACCAACCATCAATTCTTCTATGAATTTTCACACGTTATCACTGGAGCTATTACCATGGGAGGTATTGTTGTGGCTGGTATGGCTGCTTTCCGTTTACTCAAGCGTGATACCTTAACAGATTCTGTTCAAAAGCTTTACCAAAAATCACTTCGCATTGGCTTATTAGTGGCTTTAGTAGGTTCGATTTCCGTTCTTGGGGCTGGGGATTTGCAGATGAAAGCTCTCATCAAGGATCAACCGATGAAATTTGCTGCCATGGAAGGTGGATACGAAGACTCTGGAGACCCTGCTGCTTGGACTGTTCTTGCCTGGGCTAATGAAGCAGAGCACAAACAGGTCTTTGGTGTTAAAGTGCCGTACATGTTGTCTATCCTGTCTTATGGTAAACCATCAGGTGCCGTTAAGGGGATGGAAACAGCCAATAAAGAATTAATCGAAAAGTATGGCGAACGTGATTACTTTCCAATGGTTAACTTACTCTTTTATGGTTTTCGTATCATGGCAGGTTTTGGCACACTGATGCTGGGTGTCTCTGCTGTTGGACTTTGGTTATCTCGTAAGAAAAAGCCTGTTTTATTTGAGAAAAATTGGATGCTGTGGGTGGTTGCCTTAACGACATTTGCGCCTTTCTTATCAAATAGCTTTGGTTGGATTATTACTGAAAATGGACGTTACCCTTGGACGGTCTACGGTCTCTTTACGATCAAGGAAAGTGTATCACCGAATGTGTCGGTAGCATCACTCTTGACGTCTAATATTGTTTACTTCTTGTTATTTAGTGGTTTGGCAGCAGCTATGATCACGTTTACCATTCGTGAGTTAAAACGTGGTCCGGAATATCAAGAGACTGCCTTAACCAATCAGTCTAGCATAGATCCATTTGAGAAAGGAGTGTACTAATGTCAGGTTTACAAATGTTCTGGTTTTTCCTAATCGGCCTACTCTTTTCCATGTTTTTCTTCTTAGAAGGATTTGACTTTGGAGTTGGAATGTCTGTTCAATCATTGGCCCATACTGACGAAGAAAAAGATCAAATAGTTAATACCATCGGTCCTGTTTGGGATGGTAACGAGGTCTGGTTACTAACAGCGGGCGGCTCTATGTTTGCCTCTTTCCCCTACTGGTACGCGTCTCTTTTCAGCGGTTATTATCTGATCTTCTTACTCATCTTAGTTGGATTGATTATTCGTGGGGTTTCGTTTGAATTTCGTTCCCACTGTAAGCCCAAGCAAAAGAATCTTTGGAACTGGACCTTGACCATAGGTTCAATCATGGTGCCCTTTTTCTTTGGTTTATTGTTTACTAGTTTGGTTCAGGGGATTCCGCTAGATGCGGCGGGAAATGTACAGGCTACTGTTACCGATTATATCAACCTATTCTCAGTTGTAGGTGGTCTCGCTGTAACCTTGCTAGCCTACCTTCATGGTTTAAACTATATTGCTCTTAAAACAGAAGGCCCTGTTCGTGAGCGTGCGCGGAACTATGCCACCTTGTTTTACTGGGTGCTTTATCTTGGGCTTGTTGCATTTGCTGTCTTACTGTTTTTCCAAACAGACTTCTTCCAAAAGCATACGGTGTTGACTAGTCTTTTGGTTCTCTTAATGGTTGGTTTAACAGTTCTGGCGCATGTTTCTGTCTTTCGGAAGAAAGAACTGACTGCTTTTTTAGCAAGTGGTTTTACTCTGATTGCAGTTGTTGTGCTTTTATTCCAGGGCTTATTCCCTCGTGTCATGATAAGCTCGACAAATTCAAAATTCGATTTGTTGATTGAAAACGCCTCTTCATCACCGTATACGCTTAAAATCATGTCTATCATCGCCTTAACCCTTGTCCCATTTGTATTAGCCTATGTGGCATGGTCCTACTATATTTTTAAAAAACGCGTTACCTTACCGACCGTTAAAACTGGAGGTCATTAATGTTTGACAAAGCCTTAACTCGCTTGTCTGGTTTTAAACAAATGGTTGGACTGCTTGTTGGATTGGATATCCTGCAAGCTTTCTTTATTATCGGACAAGCTTATTTTTTGAGTTTATCGATCACCCGTGTGTGGGAAGGGCATTCTCTCAAGAGGCAGATCAGCTGGATTATTCTCTTTTTCGTCTGTCACTTGGCTAGGCATATAATGACCTTCATGAAAGATAAGCTTTTAGATGATTTTTCGGCGAGAGAAGCCAAACGGATGCGTCAAAAGCTTCTAAAGAAATTATTTGATTTAGGTCCTGTCATCGTTCAGAAAGAAGGTGCTGGAAATACTATTACCATGGCGCTTGATGGTATCGATTTGGTCGAAAATTATATACATCTTATTCTCAATAAAATGATTAACATGAGTATCATCCCATGGATTATTTTAGCCTTTGTTTTTCTTTTGGATTGGGAATCTGGTCTTATTTTGACCATTGTCTTTCCAATCATTATCCTGTTTATGATAATTCTAGGTTTGGCAGCCAAAGCACGCGCTGACAAACAGTATGAAAGTTACCAAGTGTTATCCAATCATTTTCTTGACACCCTTCGGGGAATTGACACGCTCAAATTCCTAGGCATCTCAAAACGCTATGGTAGCAGCATTTATCAAACCAGTGAAAATTTCCGAAAAGCAACCATGAGTGCTTTAAGAATTGGAATATTATCAACGTTTGCCTTAGATTTTTTTACAACTCTCTCAATCGCAGTCGTAGCTGTTTTTCTTGGATTACGGCTCATTAAAGGGGAATTCGGTCTCTTACCAGCTTTAACGATCTTGATTTTAGCACCAGAATACTTTTTGCCTGTACGTGATTTTTCCAGTGATTACCATGCCACTCTAGATGGAAAAAATGCCATGCAAGCTATCGGAAAGATTTTAAAGCAAGATAGTATCCGTGGTCAACAAGTGGCCATCAACGATTGGAGTGAAACCAGCCAATTGTCATTAGAAAACATTGCGATTTCTTATGAGGATAAAACCCTTCTTGAGGGAACTTCTTACCAAGTTCAAGGCTTTAAAACCGTAGCTTTAATTGGAATGAGCGGTTCTGGTAAATCAAGTCTCGTTAATCTCATCAGTGGTTTTTTGGATAAGTCAGCAGGAAAAATCCTAATTGATGGAGAAGAAGTGCCTAATCTTAATCAAGACAATTGGCAAAGACAAGTTATTTATATCCCACAGTCGCCTTATCTCTTTGATCTTAGTTTGAAAGAAAATATTGCCTTTTATACCCCACAAGCTTCCTTAAAAGACATCCAAGAAGCTATCAGAGTTGTTGGTTTAGAAGAATTTGTGGAAGGGCTACCTGATGGCTTAGATACTATGATTGGTGGCGGTTCGCGCCCTCTTAGTGGTGGTCAGGCGCAGCGCATTGCCTTGGCTCGTGCGTTTCTAGATAACTCACGCCGTGTCATGATTTTGGATGAGCCAACAGCGCATTTGGATATTGAAACAGAGTTAGAGTTAAAGACCAAGATTTTGCCACTTTTTAAAAATCGTCTGGTTTTCCTTGCAACGCATCGTTTGCATTGGTTAGCTGATGTGGATGATATTCTTGTCCTTGATGATGGTCAATTAGTCGAACAAGGGACTTATAATGACTTATGGGCTCAAAAGGGCCAATTATATCAACTGGTAACAGCCATGGGAGGTGGTCAAGATGTTTAAATGGTCTATGGTAGAGACGTTAAAAAAAGATCACTGGGTCAAACCCTTTTTCAAACAATACCGTAACTGGTTTTACCTTGCACTTTTTTTGGGATTTATAACCCTTTTTAGTGGAGCAGCCCTCATGTTTGTCTCGGGACTTTTGATTTCCAAATCAGCCTCCATGCCAAGTAATATTCTTTTGGTTTACATCCCTATTGTCTTGACTCGTGCATTTGGGATCAGTCGTCCTTTGTTTCGCTATTTAGAACGCTTGACCAGTCATAATTGGGTCTTGAAAATTACGTCTAAGCTACGCTTAAAACTTTATCAGTCACTGGAAAAACGCGCCGCTTTCATCAAGAAAGATTTTCGTTTAGGAGACATGTTAGGTCTATTGGCTGAAGATATTAATCATCTGCAAAATCTGTATTTGAGAACTGTCTTTCCAACACTCATAGCATGGCTTTTATATACGGTTATTATTATCGGCTTAGGCTATTTCTCCTGGTGGTTTGCTTTGGTCATGCTGTTCTTGTTAGGGCTCTTGGTTTTTGTTATGCCGGTATACTCCTTAGTCTTCAATGGTGCCCGTCAAGCTAGAGAAAAAGAAATTAAAAACCGCCTCTACCAAGAACTGACAGATAATATTATCGGAATTTCTGATTGGATTTTTAGTCAGCGCGGAGAAGATTATGTTGGCCTTCATGAAGCTAGCCAAGCTGAACTCTTAGAAATTCGAGACAAGATAAAACGATTTAACCGAAGACGACATCTTATGTTTGAAGCCATCTTTGGCTTAATAGTAACACTTGTTCTAGTATGGGCTAGTTACCGTTTCCCTGGAAATCACGGTAGTATGGCTAACTGGATAGCTGCCTTTGTCTTGGCCATTTTCCCATTAGCAGATGCCTTTGCCGGTTTGTCAGCTGCTAGTCAAGAAACGGTTATCTATCATGATTCCATTATTCGTTTAAATGATTTGGATGATAGCGTGGATCACGAAAAGCTATCTAAAGCCCCTGTGACTAGATCACTTGATATTGCTATGACTAACCTTGGCTTTCATTATCAGGACAATGCAGCGTTTATTTTGAAAGATGTTAACTTAGCCATTCCTCAAGGTCAAAAGGTGGCTATTCTTGGGCGTAGTGGTACAGGAAAATCAACTTTAGCTAGTCTTATCAGAGGTGATTTAAGAGCCAGTCAAGGTAGTGTCACCCTCGCTGGCATTGAAACGTCTGATTTTGGTGACGCTATCGCAGAGAAGATTGGCATTATGCAACAAAATCCTTATTTATTCAACACAAGTATTTTGAATAACTTGAGATTGGGCAACGCCAATGCTTCTGAAGAAGCTATTTGGAGAGTTCTTGAGCAGGTTGGCTTGAAAGACATGATTGCAAAGTTGCCTCATCAATTGGAAACACAGGTGGATGAGACTGGGCTTCGTTTTTCAGGAGGAGAACGTCATCGCTTAGCTTTGGCGCGAATACTACTCAAACAAACGCCTATTGTTATTCTTGATGAACCAACAGTAGGTCTTGATCCTGTTACAGAAATGGGGCTTATTAACACCATTATGTCTGCCTTTAATCACCAAACGGTTATTTGGATTACCCATCACTTAAAGGGAATTGAAAAAGTGGATCGTGTTCTTTTTTTGGAGCATGGTCAACTCGTCATGGATGGTAATCCTCATGACTTATTGTCAACGAACGAACGATTCGCCCAGCTAAAAGCAGTAGATGATGGACGTTTCACAGGATAAGAAAAGATGCTGGACCATGTGTCCAACATCTTTTTTAAATACTGCGTTTTAGCAGTTCTTTGGTTAATCGTGATAGGATGTTACGTTCCTTGTTGCGCGGTAGTTTTTGAATATCTTCCAGAGCTTTGTTGGTGAAACGTTGCGCTAATGCCTTGGCCTTATCGATCCCTTGATTTTCTCGAACCAAGCTTGACACTGTCTTGATATCAACTTGGGTTATGTTTTCTTTTTTATTGAGTAACTCCTGAAAAGCTGCTGGATTTGTTTCCATTGCTAGTAGTAGCGGCAGCGAATAAACACCAGTTGTTAAATCCTCTAAAACAGGCTTATTGAACTTTTCTTTATCAGCACTGTAATCCAAAATATCATCAAGAATTTGAAAAGCCATACCAATGTTATGACCGATGTGGCCTGCCAAACGAATAATGTCTTTGTTGGCTTCGGAGAAGTAAGCTCCCTCACGACAAGCTAATTGAAAGAGAGCGGCAGTTTTACCAGAAACAGCTCTAAGATAATCTCTGACTTTTTGGTCTTGATGATAACGAAGTTGCATTTGGTCCAATTCCCCAACCAAAATTTTCTTCATAGTTTTGGCATTGACAGCCATGTAAGGAGAACCATTCATATTCCTTAGAACCAAATCAAAGAAAACGGTGAAGAGAAAGTCACCGGTATAAACAGCGACATCTTTGCCAAACTGTGATTGAATCGTAACAGTGCCTCGTCTAAGCGGTGAATCATCAATAATATCATCGTGGATAAGAGTTGCCATATGGAGAATTTCCAAGGAAGCAGCGATTTCTATTAGAGAGTGATTGGTTTTAGGGTTCTCAGGTCCAAAACTCGTAAATAAAAAGAAAAATGCTGGTCTGAGATATTTTCCACCAGACTTAGTTAGAGTTTCTAGAGCAGACCTTATATCGTCATTGCGAACCTGAATAGATTGTTCAATCAGAAGACGAGTTTTATTGAGATTATTGTTTAAGTCAGGATACTGTTTCCATTGGGTGGACATCTGTATCATCCTTTCACGCTATGATATTTCATTTTACGCTAAATGAATCAAATTCACCAGTATTATGTCAGTTGACTTTTAAGAGATTTGCCAACCATCAGGAAGTGATGATTGAAAGTCTCGAAGTGGTTTTAGCTTGGTTAATAAATAATTTCCTGTGAGACCAACGAAAAAACCAGAGAGAATGCCACTGAATGACAAAACCGGCAGATAATTTAAGACCAACCAAGACTGTCCAATCAGGGCAAAGACAAGTAATTGTCCGATATTATGCATGATCCCTCCCATAACTGAAATGCCAATAACGCTGACGCGTTTGGGACCTAGTGCCTTAATCCATACCATCATCAAATAACTTAGCAAAGTGCCTGCTAAACCATATAAGAAGGTAGAAAAGGTGCCACTCAGAAAAGTTGAAACCAATAGTCGGAAGGTAACAACTTTAGCACTATCCTTGAAAGGCAGAGTAAATAGGGAAATGATGGTAATGAGATTTCCTAAACCCAGCTTGGCACCTGGGGCAAAAGCAAAAGGTGTTGGAAGGAAACGTTCAAAAAAGGAAATGACCACTGCTTGAGCAACGAGCATGGTGATGAACATTAGTTTGCGATTGGAATTTGTCATAGGTCTATTTTACCATAAAACGCAGTCCTTATTTTTGTGAAATAAATCCCAAAGTATGTTGTTTAATACTAATTAGTCTGATATAATTGTAAGCGTATTATGAAAAATAAATAGGGGGATTTAGCTATGACAAAAGACATTGTTGTCGTTGGTGCCGGTTATGCAGGAGTGACTGCCGCTCGCCAATTAGCTAAAAAATACAAAAAAGACAAGGATGTGACGATTACCTTAATCGATAAAAATTCCTTTCAAACTTATATGACTGAACTGCACGAAGTTGCCGCTGGCCGTGTGGAACCAGAAGCCATCAAATACGATTTGCAACGTATTTTTAAAAAATATCCCAAAGTCAACTTGGTAACAGACAAAGTTGTCTCAATTGATTATGACAATAAAAAAGTGGTTGCTGAACATCAAACGCTGACTTTTGATTATTTGCTCTTGGCCATGGGTAGCGAAGCCAATGACTTTGGAACACCAGGTGTGAAAGAAAATGCTTTTACCCTCTGGTCAATTGAAGCAGCCGAAAAACTTCATGATCACATCGTTAATTCCTGCTTGCAAGCGATGGGGGAACACGATGAGGCTAAACGTCGTGCTCTGTTAACCTTCACTGTTATCGGTGCTGGTTTTACCGGTATCGAGATGGTTGGTGAACTTATTGATTGGGTGCCCATTTTAGCGAAACGCTACAAACTCGATCCAGAAGAATTCTCACTCAAGGTTGTCGAAGCGACGCCGAATATCCTCAGCATGGTGACTGAGAAAGAACAGACAAAAGCCCGTAAATACCTTGAGAAAAAGGGAGTTGAATTGGTTCTCTCCGACGGTGTTGTCAGTGTTGATAAAGAATCATTGACTCTTTCGTCTGGTCGTGTTATTCTAACCTACACGTCAATCTGGACAGCTGGGGTGAAAGCCAATACTGACGCAGCAAACTTTGGTATTGACCAAGCGCGTGCAGGTCGTCTCGTGGCAAACCAATACATGGAAGCCGAAGGCAAAGAAAATGTTTACCTAGCAGGCGATATCATGTACTACGAAGATGGCTCTCAAGAAGGTCGTCCAGTTCCTCAGATAGTACAAGCCGCTGAACAGACAGGTCATACGGCAGCGCATAATATTATCGCAGCGATTAGCGGAGGTGAAAAAGAAACCTTCAAAGGAAAATATGATGGTTTCCTTATTTCCATCGGCACTAAGTATACTGTTGCCTTTGTCATGGATAAGTATCATGTCTCAGGTTTTATAGCCAGTGCTATGAAACACTTCACTAATCTTCTATACTTCTTTACTATCCGTAGTTTTTACAATATTGGTGCTTACATGCGTCATGAATTTTTTGACGTCGCAAATGGACGAAACATGTTCGGTAGCCATACATCAAGTAAAGGAAATCGTATGTGGTTAGTGCCACTGCGTATCTTCTATGGTTCTGTTTGGTTGCTGGAAGGGGTTAAGAAGGCCTTTGGGCTATTTGGAACCCAATCGTGGTTTGGTGATAAGGTCGTTTTCCCGTTTCCGTGGTTGCAAGAGGTAGCTGAAGCCACTTCAGGAGCTTCAGAGACAGTTGCTTCTTCAGAAGTCGTATCAGCAGCGTCTCAAGTAGCAGAAGGTGCCGCGCAAGCAACTACAGAAGCGAGTCATCAAATCTTTAGTTTGAGCTATGCCTATGGTGAGGAGCCAATGCAAGTCTTGAAAGAAATGCCAGATTGGTTTGCCTCAATCATGAAATTCATGTTGCCAAACCAAGAAGTGGCTCTCTTCATGCAGAAAATGATGACCTGTGTTGAGATTGCCATTGGCCTTGCCCTTATTGTTGGTGCCTTTGTGTGGTTGGTATCAGCTGTAACAGCAGCCTTCGTTCTTATGTTTAGTCTTTCAGGAATGTTCTTCTGGGTAAACATTTGGTTCATCCCAGTTGCTCTTGCTCTGATGGCCGGAGCGGGACGCTCCTTTGGGCTTGACTACTGGATAATGCCATGGTTAGGCCGTTGCCTTGATCAGTGGATTTATGGAAAGCCGAGCCATCTCTACAGACGTTAATAAGGATGATAGGATTTCTAAAAAATCCATGCTATAATAAGAATAAGGTTATCTTATGGTGGTTGTATTGACTAACCTGAGATAGCCTTTCTTTTTAAATTAGTCGAAAAAACGAGTCATTTGTTAATAAGGAGTTTTACGTGGTACATCACATTTGGGATGACTTCCCAGAGATTCAAAAAGGCTTAGAATCAGTTAGAACAATTATGATCTCGGAATTATCAGTGATACATCCAGAGGTTAAAGAAAAGATTATTGATTATATGGAAGCTCCTGGAAAGTATTTGCGATCAGGTTTGTGCCTTTTGCTTTCTCAATCTAAAACAGGGCATATTCCAGAAGGAAAACTTTACCTTGCAGTTTATTTGGAAACCTTACATTTAGCGACGTTAATCCATGACGATGTCATTGATGAAGCGGATAGTCGTCGTGGTTTGCAAGTCATGAATAAATCCTTTTCAAACCGCATTGCCATCTATGCCGGAGACTATTTGCTGGCCTATGCTAATCAATTTTTACGGAAAGCTTCTGAGCTCTTAGATATCGGCAAAGAAGAGCAAGAGCTGGGCAAGCATAAGGTGATTGAGCGCATTTTGGTAGGTGAGTTGGCGCAATTAATGAACCAATACGATTATCAGGTGTCTATGAAAGCTTATCTGAAGCAAATTAAAGGGAAGACGGCCACACTTTTTGCATTAGCCTGCCAAATGGGGGCTTGGGAAAAAGGGACCACAAAGCGAGAATCTCGCTTAGCCTATCGTCTAGGACAATCTATTGGTATGGCTTTTCAAATCAGTGATGATCTGATTGATTACCAAATTGATGAGAAAAACTCAGGCAAACCTCGAATGCAGGATATTCAAAATGGAATCTATACAGCACCTTTCTTATTTGCCAGAGAAACGGATCATCAACTTATTGACCATTTCCAATTAGAACAGAAAAAAGACTGGTCAGAAGAAGAGTTAAGAGACTTTTACCATCGCTTGACTCAGGCACAAGCTTTCGAAAAAACAGAACAATTAATAAAAGCTTATCTAGGAAAAATGAAAGAACAAAGCCAAAAACTCTTGCCTCCTGATAAAGCAGAAGAATTAGTAAGTTTCCTATTTAAGGTAATGGATAGGCAATTTTAATCAGAGCTTTACAAAAAAGAACTAGTAGTGGCTAGTT
Source organism: Streptococcus halotolerans (assembly GCF_001598035.1). Classification (NCBI taxonomy): domain Bacteria; kingdom Bacillati; phylum Bacillota; class Bacilli; order Lactobacillales; family Streptococcaceae; genus Streptococcus; species Streptococcus halotolerans. Next base: position 430,465 of record NZ_CP014835.1, read on the forward strand.
CTTTTTACTATTCAGCTAGTCAACCATGATAACTTATATTATTAAAATTACTGAAAAAGGAGTATAATACTCAATGAAAACCAGAAGTGGACTAGGCGTCGCTGATGCAGATAGAACTATGTTCTGTCAAATCAAGTCAATAAGGTCTCTTTTTGAGTTTTGAAAACTATAAGTCCAAAAGGAAAGAGGTAATCCATGAAAGTAGCTACTTTTATACAGCCGTATGAGATGACGGTAACAGAAACTGAAAAATCACAAATTGAGGAGTCAACTGATGCCGTCATTCGAGTGGTCCGTGCCTGTGTCTGTGGTTCAGATTTATGGTGGTATCGTGGGATTTCTCAAAAAGAATCTGGAACGTTCGCCGGTCATGAAGCTATCGGTGTTGTTGAAGCAGTTGGAAGTGACGTGACTCAGGTTAGACCTGGCGACTTTGTTGTTGTTCCTTTTACGCATGGTTGTGGTCATTGTGCTACCTGTAAGGCAGGTTTTGACGGCAATTGTCAACACTATCAATCAGGCCCTATTATTGGCTACCAAGCAGAGTACATGCGTTATCGTAATGCTGACTGGGCCTTGGTCAAAATCCCTGGTCAGCCAGAAGATTATTCTGACGACCAACTGAAATCACTCCTAACCTTGTCTGATGTCATGGCGACCGGTTTTCATGCGGCTAAGACAGCTGAAGTTAAGTCAGGTGACACGGTGGTTGTTATGGGGGATGGAGCGGTTGGTCTCTGCGGTGTTATTGGTGCCAAACTTTTGGGTGCTGACCGTATTATTGCCATGAGTAAATACCCTGATCGTCAAGCCTTGGCTAAAGAATTCGGTGCAACTGATATCATTGCGGAACGTGGTGATGAAGCTGTCAATCGGGTCATGGAACTGACTGGCGGAACGGGAGTCGATGCTATTTTAGAGTGTGTTGGTACTGAGCAATCAGTGGACACAGCCATTAATGTTGCACGTCCAGGCGCCATTATTGGTCGTGTAGGAATTCCACAAAACGAGAACATGAACACCAACCAACTCTTTTTTAAGAATATCGGACTTCGTGGCGGCATTGCTTCTGTCACGACATTTGACAAAGAAATTCTACTAGAAGCTGTTTTATCAGGACAGATTAACCCAGGAAAGGTCTTTACAAAAGCGTTTGCTTTGGATGAGATACAGGCTGCTTATGAAGCGATGGATAAGCGAGAAGCGATTAAGTCTTTGATTGTTTTTTAAGGAGATGATATTAAAAAGTTGAGCAGCCTTAAACGCTCAGCTTTTTTAGTTGGTAATGCTAATCTGACCAAAGGGGTTATTTTCTCAAAAAAGAGTGATCCAATCAGTCAAGTGATGTTAAGTACTTTCAAACTGACCGTTTAATAACTTTTTGCTATGGTGACTAGGTTATATCCGTTGACTATATCGGTCAAAAGTTGTAAATTATACCCTGGAGGAATTTATGAATAAAAAAATATCGACTAAAGTCTTTATGTGGTCAGCAGCCATAACTGTCTTGTTAGTAATGTTAGGGATTGTCATTCCAAAGCCGTTTCAAACGACAACACAGCACTTGAGAAACGTTATTACGACAAACTTTGGTTGGCTTTACTTGCTATTAGTAACGACTATTTTAATGTTTTGTATTTTCTTTATTGTTAGTCCACTTGGACAGATTCGTCTGGGGAATCCAAATTCTAAACCAGAACATGACACCGCATCTTGGATTGCGATGATGTTCTCAGCGGGTATGGGAATTGGCTTGGTCTTCTACGGAGCAGCAGAGCCCTTGAGTCACTTTGCCATCTCAACACCTAATGCACCACTGCAATCACAAGAGGCTCTGGCCGATTCATTCCGTTTTACCTTTTTCCACTGGGGTGTCCACGCTTGGGCTGTTTATGCGTTGGTTGCATTAGCACTTGCTTATTTTGGTTTTCGTAAAAAAGAAAAATACCTCTTGTCTGTTACTTTGAAACCATTTTTTGGTGAGAGAGTAAATGGACCATTAGGAACGATTGTTGACACTATTACGGTTTTAGCGACGGTTATTGGGGTGGCGACAACACTTGGTTTTGGTGCCGCTCAAATCAATGGCGGTCTGTCATATGTCTTTGGTCTTCCTAATAACCAGTTTGTACAGATTATTATTATTGTTATCACAACTGGGCTTTTTATCATGTCAGCTTTGTCTGGTCTAGGTAAAGGGGTTAAAATTTTATCAAATATTAATTTGATTTTAGCCATAGGTCTCTTAGCTTTAGCGATTATCCTAGGACCAACAGTTACTATTTTTGATACCTTTACAGAAGCTATTGGTCTTTACCTTCAAAACTTTTTCCGCATGAGTTTCCGGGCGGCAGCTTTTGATAATGCTAAACGGACCTGGATTAACAACTGGACTGTCTTTTATTGGGCTTGGTGGATTTCTTGGTCACCATTTGTTGGGGTCTTTATTGCTCGTATTTCTAAAGGACGTACTATCCGAGAATTTTTAACCGTAGTCCTTTTGGTACCAACTGTTTTGAGTTTCCTTTGGTTTTCATCATTTGGTACACTTGCCAATAATGTCCAAATGGCGGGTACAGATTTAACAGGTTATGCAACAGAAGAAATTCTTTTTGCGACATTTGGGCAATATCCAATGGGGATTATTTTATCAATTGTTGCTATTATCTTAGTTTCAACCTTCTTTATTACCTCAGCTGATTCAGCGACTTATGTTTTAGCGATGCTGACAGAAGATGGCCATTTGAACCCAACGAATCGCAAAAAATTAATTTGGGGTGTTGCCTTAGCAGGAATTGCTATTGCACTCTTGCTTTCAGGTGGTTTAAATGCTCTTCAAAATACCTTGATTATTGCTGCTTTGCCATTTTCAGTTGTTCTTATCTTAGTGCTCTTTGCCCTTTTAAAGGAGCTTTATCACGAGAAAAACGAAATGGGACTTGAGATCACACCAGATCGTCAACCTAAGAAAAATGAACCATTCCGTTCATACGAAGATTAAACAAGTAACGTTTGTTACTGTTAGTGGCTGATTACAGCCAGAAAGGAGAGGAGACCTTTTGTCTTCTCTTTTTTGTGTTCAAAATCCCAAATGACTTAACCTCAGCGTGTTTAAGACTTTCTAAATGACCAGATTACGTTAGACACTCTCAGCTAGTTCAGAGAAGGTGATATTAGGTTTACTATTAGTTTGATCAAGAAGATAGTGGCACAAAGCCAGTACAACTAGGATTCAATAACTACTGGTACGGCAAAGTCATTACATTTTTGTAAAGAAGTTCAGATATAATCCTTGACTGTCTTGAAAAAAGTCCATCTGCCTAAGCCATTCGTGGTCCCTTTGTCAATTGCTAAAAGGCTTTATTTAAAGAGATTGCTGCCGATATTATTTACCAAGAAGGATGTTTTAGATGAAGACATCACCTCAATCAGAAAGACACGAGGACTTTAGCTGACAGATGTTTCTAATAGCGTAATCGTTTATACTCTTCAAAAATCAAAAGAAGTCTAGGAGGTGCCGATGTAGATATATTTGAAGTTTATCAAATCAAGTCAACAAGTTCTGCTTTGCTTTTCATTAAGTATTAGGTGACGTCTCCTAGCTAAATGGGGATCTTTAGCTATGCCAAACATAAATTATTCTTTGTGTCTAGCATAATCTTATACTTCAGAAACTAAAGATTGACTTAGAACTTGTGGTATAATAAAGATTATCAATACCAAGAAAGTAAAATTATGGCAGATCAAGTAGATATTAATCGTTATCATCAACTAGCCCTTCAAAAACAGGATGTTCATCGTAAATTTCTTGCCAAACTCAAGAAAAAACCACCTAAACAGCTAGATAAAATCACCAAAGAACTTCATGAGCAAGTCTTTAGCGAGATTGATTGCACCAAGTGTGCCAACTGTTGTAGAGATTTAGGACCTGATCTGACAGAAGCAGATATTACCCGTATGTCAAAACTCTTTCGCATGACATTATCAAGCTTTGAAAAGACTTATCTTCGCGTAGACGAAGATGGTGACAAGGTTTTTAAGGCCATGCCATGCCCATTCCTAGGACCTGACAATCTCTGTGATGTCTACGATGCTAGGCCCAAAGCTTGCGCAGCCTTTCCCCATACAGATCGCAAGCGTATCTATCAAATTAATCACCTGACCTTAAAAAATACACTTATTTGTCCAGCTGCCTATCTTTTCGTTGAAAAATTACGACAACGATTAGACTACTAAAAAGATGATGGAAAAGTTTGTCTATCTTGATTCAAGATTAAGCTAGAATGCCGACTACTTTCGGCTTTTTTCAGTCATTAAAAATTATTACAATTTGCTAAGGCTTAACAATCAAGTCAGGATGAAGAAGAATGGGTTTTAGCTGACAAGACCTATTTTGGAATACTTCTTTTGTCTTAAAAACCTAGAACATAACCGTTTTCTACGGCAGGAGACGATCGCATCGTTTAGAAAGGTAAACCGAGCATGACGTTCCAAATCATAAAACCTGCTGTTCAGAGATATTGATGATGTCATTGTTGTCACGACGAGCTCTAATGATTTAGATAGACCTTATATAACTTAGACCAGTTAGAGAGTTGACCAAACTATCGTTACATAAAGATAGACTTTTTTGCAATAAAACTAGTTTTTTCTTGACTTAGAGTTAGTCTAACTTGATACAATATAAGCGAAGGAGTGTTCAATGCCTACAATCAAAGATATATCAGAAATGATAGGCATTTCTGCACATGCCATTCGGTTTTATGAAAAAGAAGGTATGGTGGAGATTCCGAGAAATTCAAGAGGCATTCGTCAATTTGATGATGCTAGTATTAGCCGCTTGAAGGCTATTGTGCATTATCGTAGGGTGGGGATGTCCTTAGAGGATATCCGACGTATTTTAGCAGAGTATCACAATCATGCCTTGTCAACTGAGCTTTTGGAGAAAACCCAACTTGAGTTGGAAAAGCAAATCGCAGAACTCCAAGAAACCCATCGCTATCTGATGGCAAAAATAAAAATTCATCGCCGCTTGGCTGAGCTGGAAAAACAAAGTTTGTCAGATGTCGAGTGGGCTGATTACGACAGGCTCAGATAAAAAAGATTTATCAGAGAGAACACTTTTTAATCATAGCTAGTAAATAACCGATGACAAACGAGTCATCAAGGAGGATTTTATGGAAAATTATACACTTTCTAACGGCGTTCAAATCCCTAAAATTGGATTTGGAACATGGCAAATTCCTGACGGAGATGAAGCATATAATAGTGTTTCACATGCGCTTAAAGTTGGTTACAATCACGTTGATACCGCTCAAGTTTATGGTAATGAAGTGAGTGTTGGAAAAGCAATCGCTGACAGCAATCTTGCGCGTGAAGATATCTTTTTAACCACCAAGGTATGGAATGACAAGCACGATTATGAGTTGGCTAAGGCTTCCATTGATGAATCACTTGAAAAACTAGGCGTCTCATACGTTGATCTTCTCTTGATTCATTGGCCAAATCCAAAACCAATCCGTGACCACTGGAAAGAAGGAAACGCTGGCGCTTGGAAAGCAATGGAAGAAGCTTATAAAGAAGGTAAAGTAAAAGCTATTGGGGTCTCTAACTTTATGCAACATCATATTGAAGCCCTTCTTGAAACAGCTGAAATCAAACCGCATGTTAACCAAGTTCTTCTAGCACCAGGATGTCCACAAGATGAGCTGGTTGCATTTTGTAAAGATAATGACATTCTGTTGGAAGCTTATAGTCCACTTGGGACTGGAACCATTTTCTCTAACGATACCGCAAAAGCAGTCGCTGAAGCAAATGGCAAATCCGTTGCCCAAGTTGCCCTTCGTTGGAGTCTTCAAAAAGGCTTCTTGCCACTTCCAAAATCAGTAACGCCAAAAAACATCGAGTCAAACCTTGACATCTTTGATTTTGAGTTATCAGCAGAAGACATGGCAACCTTGGATACTATCGAAGGAGTAAAAGCTCAGAAAGATCCAGACACAACTGATTTCTAATAACAGTAACTAACCAAGATGATTATCATCTTGGTTTTTTCTAGTCCCCCATTGATTTTTAAAGAACGGTAATATGTTATAATACCTTACCTATTACCAATTTCAACTCTTCGAAATCAGTAGAAGTTGATTGATACAAATAAACGACTAAAAGCCTTTGAAATCGCTTGGTTTCAAAGACTTTTCTTGTTGAATGAATTGCTTCTGCTTATTGTTTTTTGACAGGTGAATGGAGAACGATTGCAAGTGATTAAGTAATCCTTTAGATAGTATCAAATCGTTGAATTGTTTAAGTTCATATGATACTAGTTTGTGCATGAAATAGAATATGATAAAATTAGTCTAGATTATTGGTGTACTGGAGAATAAAATGAATTTTGAACAATTACTCTATGTTGAGGTTTTGGCTCAACATCAGTCCATGCAAAAAGCGGCAGATATCCTTCACATTAGTAAGTCAGGCTTGAGTACCTCGGTGAGGCAATTGGAAGAAGAGTTAGGAATTACTTTGTTTGAAAGAACGAAAAAGGGATCGAAGTTAACTAGTCAAGGTGAAAAAGTCATCTCTTCAATTTCTGAAATCTTGCGATCAAAAATGCAGTTAGAGCAGGTAGCAGAAATGGTAGCTACGCCAAATATTCCTCAGACAATTTCTATACAATATATGAACACAATGCTAAGGCCTTTTATCTCTACATTTTTAGACTTGAATAAGACTCACGAACAGCAACTTTTTATCAGCTGCCAGGACTTCGAGACTATAGTTCAAAACGTTCAAGAACAGAAGATAGATGCTGGTTTTATCGCTATCAATAATTTTGAACATCCCTTATTAAGCAATCTATCCTTTACTGTAGTTGGTAAAAGCAAGATGGTTCTCTCGTGTTTGCCAGAAAATCTACTGAGTAACCTGGATAGGCCAGTAAGTCTAGATGATTTGAAATCTCAGAAGTATTGTCTGTTCAACGATAGTTCTCATGACGTCTTTTTTGATAGGTTACAGTTTCTGTGTGGTCCATTACGTTTGGTGATGCGAGTGGATGATGCTTGGGCCATGGAAGAAGTGGTTAAAAGTGAAAATGCAGTTTTTTTTTGGTAGAGAACTACAGGGCCGATATGCTAGTTCTGAGAACTTTTCAACGTTTCAAACAATTGATATTGGTCACTTGATTGATGATCACTTTACCTTTGGTTGGTTAACCAATCCTGACAAATACCTAGCATCTGAGGTCAAGCATTATTTAGAAAGTGTCACCAAAGCCATAATGAAAAAATAAGACACGGATTATCTTTGAACCCGTGTCTTTTTAAACAGAGTTAGGTATGAGTAACTTCAGTACCTAAATCATCTGTAGCTAATTCTTTAAGATAGTCAATTCCAGGCATTCTAAATTCTGGAACGTTTGGTAATAGATTTATCAATCCTGGTGTCAATTTTGAAAGGTTAACGGCTTCTTCATTGAATGTCAATGAAATCTCGTTTTCTTTACCATTTGCGATTTTATAGGCAATTTGGGGATCAATGAGAGTCGGACGTCCAAGAGACACAATATCCATATAATTTAGTGCGTCAGCCATTTGTTCTGGGGTGTGAATACCACCAGCCATCGTGAGCAGAGCAGGTGCTTGAACCGCTTCACCTAAAAGTTCAGCTAAAGTTTTATTGGAGTCATTAGGCGTAGATTTGTAATCAAGGGTAGACAGGTGAATGTAATCAAATTCAAACAAGGTCGTTAACTTTTTAACTAATTGTTGGGATTCATGCCAAGTGTATCCAATATTATCCCCGTGGATTTCTTCAGGACTGATGCGATAGCCAACGATAAAATCATCTGGTGCAAATTCTTTCACTACTTTGAAAATTTCTTTAGAAACTTCTATGGCAAAGTTCATACGTTTCTCTAAAGAACCGCCCCAGTAATCCGTCCGCCTGTTAGAATAAGCTGAGAAGAATTCTTGAAGTAAGTAGTGGTTTGCTCCATGGATTTCGATACCATTGTAGCCACAGTCGATAGCACGTTTAGCCGCTGTACCAAAATCCTTGACGATTTGCCACACTTCATCTTCACTTAATTCGTAAAGTGGGTAGTCAATCCATGGAAAATCAATAAGTGAAGGGACTTCAACACGACCACCAAGTGTGTGACGGTAAGCAGCTTCACGTCCAGAATGGACAAGTTGAAGAATGGCTTTGTTACCATCTTTTTTAAGTACTTTAGCAACTTCTTCATGACCTGGTTTAAAATCATCGTTGTAAAGTGCCAATTGTTCTCGATCTGGTGCCCAAGAACGTGATGGTCCACCGTTAGGACTTACGCTAGTATATTCGACGATAACCATTCCAGCAGATTGAGAACGAGCGGCGTAGTAATCAATTGTATCTTGTGTGACCTTTTCATCATGCCCGCTGTTTGTTAACATTGGTGCCTGAGCGGTACGTGTTTTGATGGTCGCACCATGGCGGAAAGTGACAGTATCTGTTAAGCGTTTCATTGAAAGCGCCTCCTTTGTTTTGTTGTATTTAGTTTATCATTTCACAAACAATATCAAAATCAGATATTTCAGGACAGAGTGTACAGTTTTAGTGAACAGTGATTTGTTTTATCATTTCGACAGTTTTCTTCTTTATTGTCTTTAATATGAATCAAGATGATTATCGTCTTATGTTTTTTAGATGCCCAATGAGTTTTAAGGAAAAGCGATGTGTTATAATAGCCTTAAAGGAGATACCATGACCCATTACAAATTTCTACTGTTCGAGATAAGAAGATAATAAGTGATACAATTTAATGTAATAAAAGCCTGAAATCAGTGACTTTCAAGGCTTTTTTTTCTTTCTTATGGGAAAGCTTAATATCAGATGTGCTCTTAATTGTTTATGCGACATTTGCAAAATAATAATCGTTAAAAGTTATTAAATCGTTAGAAAGTATCAACCGATAAACTCACTGTGGTATAATGATTTTAGTAAATGGCTCAACTATTTAGGAGTAAAAATGGCAAATTTTGTTTTTCAGCAAGTGATTTGTTCAAGAGAATTTCTTGAAAAATTTTTTATTGACTATTATCCAATTCATAAGGATAACCCTCTAGATAGACCCTACATTAGCTTCAATAAGATAGTCGGTGTAACTAGTTTAAATGAATACAAAGAGAAATTTGGTGAGTATATCTATTACAGTTATGGCTTTTCATATAAGACCTTGGCTGATGGTAGGGTAGTTCTTAAATTTTCAACTAAATCGGACTATCCAATAGCGGCAATTCACCGCACCTTGACGTTAGACCATTCTATTGAATGGTATGCTGTTGAAGAAAATGACCTTTATGTCTCTAGATTTTATTGGGAACAAGGTGTCCAAGAAAGGATAGCCTTGCTTGGAGATGACTTTTATGTTTGGTCTGAAAGCCAACAGCTAATCGAAGATGACCTCACTGATGAAGATCATCTCTTATGGTATTTCCTGAAGGATCATCAAGTGCCTTGGATTCCGTGGGCGGATGAATTAAATTTACCGAGATTTTTTAAAGTATAGTCAGGAGAAAGTTATGTGGACAAAACGGCGTGCTTATGTGACAGAATCGAAACAGTTGCAAGATTATTTGGAAAAAGAAGATGGTTTTCATGACTTTATTATCGGTTCATTTTCTTTTGATAGTCAATTGAATACATTAGAGATGACTATTGAGGAAGACTACACCTTATCCGATGTTTCAAATGCACCAGCTTTGGTTTGGAATTTGTCCTGTCAGGGAGTGAGTCATTTTGTGGTGGAGAGCATGGATGGTTTGTCTAAGTGGTGGCTCAGTGAATTGCTATTTGATGGAGATACTTTTCAAGTGCAATTGGTCAATGGTTACTTCTCATTTAAAGCAAGCTCTTTTTCCTTGGGGATTCCTCATAAAACTGCCACTAAATTTGGTGTAGAGATTTCATGAATCCAGCTTAACTATCTCTTACAAGAAATAAAAGCTAGAAAAATAGTGGATGAAATTGCTTTTGCATTTGAGAGTGATGGTGATGAGGTGCTTAGATTAATTGGTATTTCTGACGATGTGGAAGAACCCTATTGGGTGGGACGTCTGATAGTCCAGATAGAAAACGATTTAAAGAAATTGATGAGCTTTTTAAGGCTAAGATTTATGAAGGAAAATCCTTGAAGGAGCGATGGTCTGAGGTAATTATTTATGGAATTTCAGGTCAATCACTTGATGACTGGTTGACCTTTGCCGAACATTCTGTGGATACGCATGTTTTCGAATCAGAAGAAGATTATGCACTATTTATTTATTAATGGTGTTGAACTTGATGGCTTCATTGATGAAGATAGTTATTGCAAGATTTGTGGTGCAAACCAGTGTTATTTGGATGACTACGATGAGTATTTTTGTCCTTTCTGTAACCAGTGGTTGCATGACGATTGGTGGGACAAAGAAGATATCCATTATTTCAAAAAACGTCCATTAGAGCCAGCCTTGCTATGGAAACCTAACAAGGAACTACGTTTTTGTCAAGTTGCTTATCATCAGAATGGGAAGCACTATACTTATTACTGCCCTAATGAATTAATTAGTGAAGGTGATTGGGTTTCTGTGCCAGTTGGAAAACAGAAGCTTGAAAAAGAAGCACAGGTCATCAACGTGTTTCAAAGTCAAGCCAATAAACCACCATTTCCTTTAAGAAAAATAAAAGCTGTTTCTAAAAAAATTACCTAGCATGACGCAAGACGTGGAAGAAACGTTTAATGAATTAACCCAAAACGGTTTGATTTGCGATTTATCGACAGAAAAATTACCTGCGGATTCTTCTGTTGCTTATGATTTATTAAAAACGCCAGTCGGACATTTTTGGTTAGAATTTAACCATCAACCCATTAAAATGTTGATTAAAACAAATTATCCTGCTGATGGTAGTAAGTATTTTGTTGAAGGTTCTTATTTTATTAGGCTCCACCAGACAGATTTTGTAGATTTTAAGCAACTTTGTCTCTGTACGGACATAGACTTTAGAAGTGCAAGACTGATTGATAACCTAGGTGGGGAACATCATTATGGTTATAATTGGCAAGTGAAGGAATACGATATTGGTTTAGTTTCTCATCCGTACTCCTATATGGAAAATGAGGTCTCTGGGACTCCGGTTGGTCTACCGCTCTATGTTGAATGGTATGAAGATTATAAGCATCTCTATGGTTTTTCGGTCGATTGGAAGTACTATATTTCAGATGAAGATTTATCGATTTGGTATAATGTATAAATTTGATTTGACCTATCATTTTGTATAGGTCTTTTTTGTATATTCTTATACTCATCCAAAATCAAAAACTAACTTTCTGTAACCATTGTCTGTTGACGGTGGTTTTTAATACTCTTCAAAAGCAGACCTTATTGACATGATTTGATGAACTTTAGTCCTATCTGTATCGGCGTTGCCTAGTTTGTTTTTGATTTTGGATGAGTATTAGTAATTTCTGCATACCTCGATATATAGTAAAATGAAGTAAAAACAGTACATTTGTGATATCATATTTTTATGGCATATTCACTAGATTTTCGTAAAAAAGTTCTCGCCTACTGTGACAAAACTGGCAGTATTTCTGAAGCATCTGCTGTTTTCCAAATCTCACGCAACACCATTTATCAATGGCTAAAACTAAAAGAAAAAACAGGCGAGCTTAATCATCAAGTTAAAGGAACTAAGCCAAGAAAAGTTGATAGAGATAAATTAAAAAACTATCTTGAAGCTCATCCAGATGCTTATTTGACTGAAATAGCTTCTGTATTCGGCTGTCATCCAACCACTATCCATTACTCTCTCAAAGCCATGGGGTATACTCGAAAAAAAAGAGCACTACCTACCACGAACAAGACCCTGAAAAAGTAGCTCTGTTTCTTAAAGAATTGAACAATCTAGGGAACCTGACTCCTGTTTATATTGATGAGACAGGGTTTGAGACCTATTTTTATCGAGAATATGGTCGCTCCTTGAAAGGTCAGTTGATAAAAGGTAAGATCTCTGGAAGAAGATACCAGCGGATATCTTTAATGGCAGGTCTTCTCATAAATGGTGAGCTTATAGCTCCGATGACTTATAAAGATACTATGACTAGTGATTTTTTCGAAGCTTGGTTCCAAAAATTCTTACTCCCCGTTTTGGAGACGCCATCAGTTATCATTATGGATAATGCAACGTTTCATAGAATGAGCAGACTAAAGGTTTTGTCTAAGGAGCAGGGGCATAGAGTTTTACCCCTTCCTCCGTACTCACCTGAGTACAATCCCATTGAGAAAACATGGGCTTACATTAAAAAACACCTCAGAAAAGTGTCGCCAAATAGCCATACTTTTATTGAGGTACTTTTGCCCTGTTCTTGTTTCAGTTGAGTATACTTCAAAAGAAGAAGTCAACTTTCATTTCAAAAACGGAGCAGTTATATCAATGTGATGTGACTGTTTTTCACTTTATCTGTGGTATAATGAAAACAATGAGTTCAAGGGAGAAATGATTTGCACCCCCTTTTGCCCCTTTGCACCCCCCTAGAAAGGAAAAATCATCAATTGTATTATAAATATCTCCTATTCGACCTTGACCATACTCTATTAGACTTTGAAGCTGCAGAAGACGCAGCTTTGACAGAGATGCTTCTTGAAGTTGGGGTTGAGGATGTTGATGCTTACAAAACTTATTACAAACCTATGAATCAGCAGCTATGGCGTGATTTGGAAGCTAAAAAAATCACCAAATCAGATTTAGTAAAAATGCGTTTCGTCTTATTATTCGAGCATTTTGGTCATCAAGTCGATGGAGAAGCGATGGCCATGCTTTACGAAAAGCATATTAGTCAACAGGGACAAACCTACCTTGGCGCTCATGAACTCTTGGAGGATTTGATTGCAGCTGGTTATGAGATTTATGGGGCAACTAATGGCATCACAGCTATTCAAGAGGGGCGTCTGTTACGTTCTAGCATCGGCACTCTCTTTAACCATGTTTTTATCTCGGAGCAAGCTGGAACCGCTAAGCCAGATCTTGCTTACTACGATTGGATTGGAGCCAATATCGAAGCCTATACCAAAGCTGAGACACTCATGATTGGTGATAGCTTAACGGCAGATATTCAAGGGGGACACAATGCAGGCCTAGACACAATGTGGTATAACCCAAATCATCAAGTTAATAATAGTGGATTAGAACCAAATTATGTTGTCAGCGACTATGATGATATCCGCAAGGTTTTATTGCCCTAAACAAAAAGACAGAGCCCAAAACTCTGTCTTTAGTTTTGAAAATAAAGGTTACAATTGCAATTATGGATTAACAGAAACACATCTAGTATCTCGATTTTTTAAATGTTTCTAGGTTCATATTCGGAAATTTGTCAATGAAAGCGACTGGCACAATCATTTATTCCTTCATTTTATGAGTTGTAACAGACAGCGACAAATCTCATTTATGGATAATCGTGATTTATAGAAACTATCGCAGGATACCATTGTTGCATTTCGCTAAAACTTGAAGGACTGACATTTAATAACATAATATCTAGATTTATCCAGTAGTATCCATTAAGCAAAGTTCCTTTGGAATCATATGTCCCTTATGAATGCCTAATGAAAGTTTTAGCATTATTGCCTGCTAAGCTGTTAATTCAATTTTTTTCATTAACCTTCTTAACGCAAGTTTTAAAAAGATAGTGTCAACAGAGTTCCTAATTTTCCAAACTTTTTATGTTGGTATCCTTCAAAAGGTAACTATCATTTCTATGTTAGATCTGAGAATTTTCACCAAATAAGAAGCCATTTTTTGGTATAATAAGGGTATGAATCAACTGATCAAGAATAAGTTGGAGCTGTTGCCAAATAGTCCAGGTTGCTACCTCCACAAAGATAAAACAGGCAAAATCATTTATGTCGGAAAGGCTAAAAATCTTAGAAATCGCGTCCGTAGTTATTTTCGTGGCAGCCACGATACTAAGACGGAAATGCTGGTTTCTGAAATCGCTGATTTTGAATTTATCGTCACTGAGTCCAATATCGAGGCATTACTGCTTGAAATAAACCTCATCCAAGAAAATATGCCTAAGTATAATATCAGGCTTAAAGATGACAAGTCGTATCCGTTTATAAAGATAACGAATGAAACTTACCCTCGGCTAATCATCACGCGTCAAGTCAACAAAAAGGACGGAGGTCTTTATTTTGGCCCCTACCCTGATGTTTATGCGGCTAATGATATCAAGCGCCTTCTAGACCGTATGTTTCCTTTCAAGAAGTGTACCAATCCTGCTAACAAGGTTTGTTTCTATTACCATATTGGTCAATGTAATGCTCACACTGTCTGTCATACTGACAAATCTTATTGGGATGGATTGATTACAGACGTCAAACAGTTTCTTAATGGTCATGATGACAAGATGGTCAAGGAGATGCAAAGCAAAATGAAGACATTTGCTGAACGCATGGAATTTGAAAAAGCAGCTGAATACCGTGACTTACTAACAGCTATCCAAACCCTGAGAACCAAACAGAGAGTTATGAGTCAGGATATGCAAGACCGCGATATTTTTGGTTACTATACCGAAAAAGGATGGATGTGTGTGCAGGTTTTCTTTGTTCGCCAAGGGAAACTGATTCAACGAGACGTCAATCTCTTTCCCTATTACAATGAGCCAGAAGAGGACTTTCTGACCTATATGGGACAATTTTACCAAGAGTCCAAACACATCTTACCCAAGGAAGTTTTCATCCCATCAGATATTGATGAAGCATTGGTTAAGGCTATTGTACCAAGTAAGGTTATTAAGCCGCAGCGAGGAGAGAAAAAACAGCTGGTTAATTTGGCTATAAAAAATGCTCGTGTCAGCTTGGAACAAAAATTCAATCTCTTGGAAAAAGACCTCAAGAAGACCCAGGGCGCTATTGAAAATCTAGGACAGCTTATGGGAATTGATACACCTGTTCGTATCGAGGCTTTTGATAACTCTAACATAATGGGGACAAGCCCCGTATCAGCTATGGTTGTCTTTGAAAATGGCAAGCCAAACAAAAAAGAGTATCGAAAATATAAGATTAAGACGGTTGAGGGACCAGATGACTATGCTAGTATGCGTGAAGTCATTCGCCGTCGTTATGGACGTGTCAAGAAGGAGGAACTAACACCGCCAGATCTTATCATTATTGATGGAGGACAGGGTCAAGTTAATATTGCAAAAGATGTTCTTACAAACGAACTCAATATGCCCATACCTGTCGCTGGCTTACAGAAAAATGATAAACACCAGACGCAAGAACTCTTGTTTGGTGATCCCTTAGAAGTCATTGATTTACCGAGAAATTCAGAAGAATTTTTCTTACTTCATCGCATCCAAGATGAAGTCCACCGCTTTGCGATAACCTTTCACCGTCAAGTCCGAAGCAAGAATTCCTTTAGTTCTAAGCTAGATGGTATCAAAGGCTTAGGTCCTAAGCGCAAGCAAACCCTCTTAAAGCATTACAAGTCACTGAGCAAAATACAAGAGGCTGACATTGCAGAAATGAAAGCTTTGGGCATTCCTGAAAAAGTAGGAGAAGAGTTAAAGAAACAGCTAGGGCATCAAGGCGAGTTGTGATCGGACCCTCTCTCTAAAATTAAAAATACTGAATCTCTAATAAATAGCGACGCCTATTAAAATCATTATACCAACGTAGAAATATTGTTAAAAATGTTAAAATGATGTACAATGTTCTTTGGTATTAAAATGGGAGTAGAAAACTATGGCGAAGCATAAGCGCTCAATAAACGGTCGTTATCGGTCAAGAACATGGCAGTTGATTAACACCTGTTTGTTGGGCTTATATACATTATTAGCAGGTTTAACAGCATTTATCTTATATAAAAACCACATTTTAGCGGTTAATGGCCTAAATTGGATCATATTTGCTGTCTGGATACTGATTTTTTTAATAGCACTGATATGCCTCATTAGCAATAAACTCAATAAATTAGTAACTGTTGTCCTCATGTTATCATCGCTCTTAGTTGGTGGTATTCTTTTCTTTGCCAAATCAACGGTTGATGCGACAAAGAGAATGAATGAATCAGCTTTTTATTCGGAAGTGGAGATGTCAGTTATCGCTCATAAAGATAGTGTGCTCAATTCCATATCAGATGTGACAGCGGTCGAGGCACCAGTCGCTCTAGACAAAACCAATATCGCTCAACTAAAGGATCATCTTCTGGAAAGTGAACAAAAAGAGTTATCTCTGGCTGAAACAGAATCCTACCAAACAGCTTACGAGACGATTCAAGCAGATCACAGTAAGGCGATGGTGATAAACAGTGCTTATATGCCGTTGTTAGAGCAGCTGGATCAATCTGTTAAGGATAATATAAAGACCCTCTACACTTATACCATTCGGAAAAAATCAAAAAATCAACTCAAGCAGCATCAGTCTGATGTAATGAATGTCTACATCAGTGGTATCGATACTTACGGTCCGATTACTACGGTGTCTAGATCTGATGTTAACATGATTATGACAATAAACAAGAAGACTAAGAAGATTCTTCTAACAACAACACCACGGGATTCCTATGTTAAGATTCCGGACGGTGGTGCCAATCAATTTGATAAATTAACACATGCTGGAATTTATGGTGTTGAAACGTCAGAAAAAACGCTCGAAAATCTGTATGGCATTAACATTGATTACTATGCGCGCATTAACTTCACGTCCTTTATGAACCTGATCGATTTGCTAGGAGGCATTGAAGTGATCAATGATCAAGCTTTTTCTAGCAATGGTTATGATTTCCCGGTAGGAAAAGTTTCTCTAGATTCTAGAAAAGCCTTGGTATTCGCGAGAGAACGTTATCAACTAGAAGGCGGAGACAACGATCGTGGTAAAAATCAGCAAAAGGTGATCACTGCCATTGTTAATAAATTATCTAGTTTCAAGACGATATCAAACTTTTCAAGTATTGTAAATGGATTAAGTGATTCTATTCAGACAAATATGCCAACCGAAACGATGATGCGTTTTGCTAATGACCAAATCGCTAGCGGCGGACGCTTCTCCGTGACTTCTCAGGAAGTTACAGGAACAGGATCAACAGGAGAATTGACCTCATATGCTATGCCAAATGCCAACCTCTATATGTATTCGCTTGATGAGTCTTCAGTAGAGAAAGCTAAGGCAGAAATCCAAAAGATAATGGGAGAGTCACATGATTGATCTTCATTCTCATATTATTTTTGATGTTGATGATGGCCCTAGTACACTAGAAGAAAGCATAGGATTAATTGGGGAAAGTTATCGACAAGGTGTTAGAACTATCGTCGCAACATCTCATCGCAGAAAAGGAATGTTTGAGACCCCCGAAGAGGTTATCCGCCATCATTATGGTCTTGTCAAAGAAGCAGCTGAATCGCAATTTTCAGGACTTGAACTACTTTATGGTGGTGAACTTTATTATACGACCAGTTTAATACAGAAGCTTGAGTCTAAACAAGTTCCGACCTATAATAATAGTCGTTATATCTTACTTGAATTTAGCGGCTCAACCCCTTGGAAAGAGATTCACAGGGCTGTGACGCGAGTTTTAATGCTTGGTTTAATCCCTGTTGTTGCTCACATCGAGCGTTACAATGCTTTAGAATTTCATCAAGAAAGAGTTCAAGAACTTAGAAATATGGGCTGCTATACGCAAGTTAATAGTCTTCATCTTTTGAAACCAAAACTATTTGGTGATAAGGAGAAGCAGTATAAAAAACGTGGACGATTCTTTTTGGAGCATGATCTGATTGACTGTATCGCTAGTGATATGCACAATCTAACGAAGAGGCCTCCATATATGGCTCAAGCCTATCAGGTCGTTTTGAAACAAAAAGGTTCTACCATAGCAAATGACTTGTTTTACCATACCCCAAAAACGATTATTGCTCAATAAAAACTAGGAGAAAACATGCAAACACCAACAATTGAAATTGATATTTTACAATTATTTAAAAAAATATGGAATCGAAAGTTTCTCATTTTACTAATCTCCCTAATAGGGGCTGTTATCGGTTTACTGATTAGTATTTTTGTCATCACACCAGAGTACAAGTCGACGACAAGATTATACGTGGTTAGTCAATCTTCAGGCGCCGACAATCCAACTGTTCAGGATATTCAGGCTGGCGGTTATTTGGTTAATGACTATAAAGAAATCATCACTTCTGAGGATGTTCTTTCTGAAGTTGTTGAAAAAAAAGGTCTGACATTATCTCCCAAACAACTAGCTGCTAAGATGTCAGTGAGCATTCCAGCTGAAACCCGGATTATTTCGGTTAGTGTCATGGATGAAAACGCGAATGAAGCTAGTGACATTGCGAATACCATTCGAGAAGTTTCAGCAGAGAAAATCAAAACAGTCACAAATGTCCAAGATGTGACTACACTTGAGGCAGCGAAGCCATCAAAATCTCCAGCAACGCCAAATACTAAACGAAATATACTATTAGGTTTTGCTGTCGGTTTTGCGATTACGATTATTGGTGTTATGATTGTTGAAATCTTGGATGACCGCGTTAAAAGACCAGAAGACATCGAAGACCAACTGAAATTAACATTACTGGGCATCGTTCCAGACTCTAAACACTTATAAGGAGAAGACTAGTTATGCCTAGACTAGAACTACATAGCAAGCGAGAACAAGCGTTGGCGAAAACTGAAGAATACTTCAACTCGATTCGAACCAATATTCAATTTTCTGGTAATGATTTAAAGACGATTGTTATCTCTTCTGTACAACCTAACGAAGGAAAATCAACAACCTCCGTTAGTTTAGCAAACTCTTTTGCTAACGCAGGTTTTAAAACATTACTAATCGATGCAGATCTTAGAAACTCTGTGATAACAGGATCTTTTTTAGCACTTGAAAGCTATGAAGGGTTAACAAGTTATTTAACAGGTAATGCAGGTATTACTGAAATTTTTTGTAGTACCAATATTGACAATCTTGTAGTTATTCCTTCTGGACAAAAATCTCCTAATCCAACGTCTTTGTTACAAAATGCTCAGTTTGATCAGTTGTTACAAAAAGCAAGAAGTATTTTCGATTACATCATTATCGACTCGCCACCAATTGGGTTAGTCATTGACTCGGCTATCATTGCTAATCAATGTGACGCTAGTCTTTTGGTTGTTGAAGCGGGCGCTATCAAGCGACGTTTTGTCCAAAAGGCTGTTGAGCAAATGACACAAAGCGGAACACCATTCTTGGGCGTTATTCTAAATAAAGTTGATTTGACAAAAGAAAAATACGGCGTTTATGGAAGTTATGGTTCTTACGGGAATTATGGTAAAAATCCAGAACCCAAAAAAGAGACCAGGAAAGCTAAAAAAAGTAAACGCAAGACACGTTCAAGAGCATCAAGATAGCTTGTCGATAAGATTGATGTTATATCTGTAAGCCTAGTTAAGCTCAAAAGAAATTGAATTATAGATTAAGTAGAGTAGTAGTAGTATTCATTCCAATCTCAGCTGCAGTTATAGTAGCTCCTATTGTCGATGTTTGTTTAATTTCAAATAGACTGTAAAGTTAAGAAAAAGAGAGTTTCAAAAGTTTATTTCATTATCTTTAATGTCCAATTATTTTGGTTGATTCGCTTCTGCTATATTTCAACATAAATGAATTTTTAAGTGCTAGCCTTTCTGTCTCGATATTACTTGCGGAGGTAACTGCAGTCATTTTGAAACAGAGAGACTGATTGCAATTTTTAATAGATATCATCAACTATCTTTATATCTCGACTGAAAATTGTATGACAGTATAGTTTAGATAAAGTACGATGAAGTGACAAGCATACGAACTCTTAATCGATATAAGTACAGATATGTAGACGAATTATATCATTTATCAGGGAGTCCTTTTAAGATGTTTGCTCTGTGATTTGAGTTGGACAGTAAAGTTGTAAGGCCATACCGACTATAATAGCAGTAGTGTTGAGTGATGTCTTATCTTTTATAACTTTTAAGATAATTAGACAAATTATCTTAAACTTCGATTAAAACAGCTCATTAGGACTATACTATATGTTTTGTCACTTACAATTTAGTCCAATCGAGTTTTTTTATTGCATTTTGAAATTTGTTGGCACTACAAGTAGATTATATTTATTCGTCAAGTTGAGGTTATTAGTCAGAGTGAGAAAGGAGTATTGATTGTATAGTGAAGCATCTGTTCAAAAAATGTTATTTTTACTTAGTGATTTTATTAGTCTATGTCTAAGTTGCTTAGTTCTAAGCCTATTTTTTGAATACCCTTATTTAGACTCTTATATTGATATTATTTTTTTAGCATTATCAACCGTATTTTTAACAGTCATATCTAATAACTATTCATTAATCCATAAGGTAACGGTAAAAGAATTTTTCTGGTTGAGTGTTAAATTTATTTGGAAATTCTTAATTAGTATTTTAGTCATTCAATTCTTAAAAGAAATTATTTTAGGATCTAGCGTTATTAGCTTGAATTCTGATGCCTTATTTATCCAATTTATTGTTGTATTTTTCTCTTGTTTTATTTTCAGAATAGTTACTTTATTATGTTGTAGTTACTTTTTAAAATTCAAAAAAAATGTTATTTTAGTGGCTCCAAATAGCTCAGTTGAAAATTATGTGAAAAAATTGATGTCATATAATTACGATGTGAAAGCGGTGTTTAATCAAGAAAAAGAAAACAGAGAAGGTCTTTATCGTCTTAAATCACTTGAAGATATTCGTAATTTTTTAAGTCATCAAGAGATTAATGAAGTCATTATTTCGGCTGAGTCGAAACAAGACTACCTCCCAGTTCAAAAGTATTTTCATTCAATAGGACTTCCGGTATCAATGGCTTTAGATTCAAGTGAGATCACGCAGCGTAAATATGCAATAACTCGTATTGGAAAACGTTTCTTCATCACATCTGCCTTAAATGTCATTAGTTATCGAAAATTATTGGTAAAAAGAGGTATTGATATTATCATTGCTTCTTTGGGTACAATTATCATGGGACTAGTTTTTGTTGTGATTTATCCCATAGTCCAAAAGCAATCTAAAGGACCAATGCTTTTTAAGCAAAAACGTATCGGAAAAAATGGCAAAATTTTTAATGTTTATAAATTCCGTAGCATGTACTTAGATGCTGAAGAAAGAAAAAAAGAGTTAATGTCTCAAAATCAGTTGTCTTCTGACTTAATGTTTAAAATGGATAATGATCCTCGGATCTTTCCTTTTGGTCAGAAAATGAGAGACTGGTCAATTGATGAGTTACCTCAATTTATCAATGTTTTGAAAGGAGACATGTCAGTTATTGGGACTCGTCCTCCTACATTAAATGAGTATTATAAATATGAATTGCATCATTTTAAACGTTTAGCCATGAAACCCGGCATAACAGGTATGTGGCAAGTTTCTGGAAGAAGTAATATTACTGATTTTGAAAAAGTAGTTGAGTTAGATACTTATTACATTGAAAATTGGTCAGTATGGTTAGATGTTAAGATATTTTTGAAAACCATAATTGTAGTATTGAAGAGGGATGGAAGTAAATAATGATTGAAGCAGTTAAAATGCTAGGTGTCAAGATTAACCCTTTGACAATGGGTGAGACAGTGGATGTAGTTGATCAAGAATTTATCCAAAAGAATAAGCCGTTACATTTAATGGGTGTTAATGCTGATAAAATAAATCAGTGCTGTAATGATTCCAAAATGATGACAATTGTTAACAATTGTGATATTGTCAACGCTGATGGAGCTTCAGTTGTTCTGGCAGGAAACTATCTTGGAGTTGATATACCCGAAAGGGTTGCTGGTGTCGATTTAATGCAAGAGCTTCTTAAATTAGCAGAAAAGAAAGCTTATTCAGTTTATTTCCTTGGTGCTAAAGAAGAAGTTATTCAAAAAATGCTGACCAATTTTAAAAATGATTATCCTAATTTAGTTGTTGCTGGTCATAGGAACGGTTATTTTAATGATAATGAAATTGATTTGATTTCCGAGGAAATTCGTCAGAAAAAACCACAAATTGTATTCGTCGGTATTACATCTCCTAAAAAAGAATACTTAATTGAAAAATTTTTAGAGGATGGCAGCGACTCCGTGTTTATGGGGGTGGGTGGTAGTTTTGATGTTTTATCTGGAATGATCAAGAGGGCTCCATTATGGATGCAAAAATCTCATTTAGAATGGTTGTATAGGGTTGCTAAAGAACCTAAGCGATTATTTAGACGTTATTTTGTAGGAAACATCGAGTTTATCAAACGAGTGTTGAAGGCTAAGAAAGAAAAGAGTATATGAATCAACAAATTAATTTAAAAAAATTACAAGATACACTTCTTGATGCTGTGAAAGAGTTTAAAAAAATTTGTGATGAAGAAAATATATCATTTTTCTTAAGAGGTGGTAGTGTTATGGGGGCTGTCAAGTATGACGGCTTCATTCCTTGGGATGATGATATGGATATCGCTGTTCCTAGAGATGATTACGATAGATTGATTGAGATTTTTAATAATCGAAAAATTGCCAATAAGTATCAAATTTTAAACAGTAAATATCAACCTGAATTACATTGCTATTTTCCTCGTCTCTTTCTTATTGAAGAGGAAAGAGAGAAATTAGGTTTACCATCAAATACTCATTTAGGGTTACATCTAATTGATATTTTGCCTCTTGATGGAGCACCCAATGGTAGATTTCAAAGAAATATTTATTTTGGTAAAGTTTACGCACTCCGTTTTTTGGCAAGTTTAGGTACAACCTATGTAGATGGCCATGTTGACATGCATACTCCTAAACAAAAAATGCTGATAAATATAGCAAAGGGACTCCTATTACACAAAATGTTCCCTCAAACTAAAGTTTATCGCATGTTGGATAGCCTCTATACAAAATACGATTGGAAAAAACAAAATTATGCGGGTACGATAACTGCTTCATTATTTAAAAAAGAAGTGATGCCCGTAGAAATATGGGGAGATGGCGTTTGGCATCAATTTGAAACGGAGCGGTTTTTGATTCCGACTGACTATGATACCTATTTAAAAATTATGTATGGTGAAAATTATCTATCAGAAGAACCTGATGAAAAAAAATCTCACCATAAGTAGAAAGATAAAAATATGATTTGCTTTATTATCTTGCATTATATGGTAAAAGAAGAAACCATAAAATGTGTTGAATCTATCATGAATAGAGAAACTGAAGACATTAGAATAATCATTGTTGATAATCACTCACCAAACAATTCTGGACAAGAATTGTTTAAATTATATCGAAATAATGATATTGTTGATGTTTTACTACATGATGAAAATGCTGGTTTTGCCAGTGGAAATAACATTGGATATGTTTATACAAAAGAAAAGTATAATCCTGATTTTATGATCGTTATGAATAACGATGTAGAATTAGATTCAGATAATTTTTATCAAAAACTATATAACATTTATGAGGATGAGAAATTTTATGTTTTAGGCCCTGATATCTATTCGACAACTTACGAATTACATCAAAGTCCAAAAAGACTTTCTCATTATACTTATGAAGAAGTTTTGAATTTACATCAAAAATTTGAAAAAAATAGAAAAGTATCACTTTCAATAAAGTTAAAGGTATGGTTAAAATCAAACGATTTCTTAAGAACTTTTGTTTACCAATCCAGAACTAAAGGAAAATCCATAGATTTTTCTAAAGTTTATTATAATGTTCCACTTCATGGATCTTGTGTTATTTATTCAAAAGATTATATAAAAAGAGAAGATTATGCTTTTTATCCAGGCACTTTTTTCTATTACGAAACTGAAATATTAGACTATATTTGTGATAAAAAAGGTTACAAGACAATTTATTATCCAGAATTAAAAGTATTACATCACCAAAACGTTTCAACAAATGTCGTTTATGACAATATGATGAAAAAAACGCTTTTTGCTAATAAATGTAACTATGAGTCTACAGGTATCTTTTTGGATGTCATTAAGTCATTTGATGAGAATGGAGTGAAGTAGTAATGACTTTATTGCTAGTTTTATTTATAAGTTTATTAATTTTATTTTTTCTCGTCTATATACTTTCGCAACGAGATATTTTATCGCCACCAGTTGTGATGCTAGGAATGTTTATTATTAGTACTATATTTGCCTTGATTAATGCTAAGAATTGGCAGATTGACTATTCATTTCTAGCTACTTTTTATATTACATCTGGTATTGTAGTCTTCAGTTTGCCAATTTTATTTATGGCAAATAAAATTCCTTCAATTTCGGAAAAAATTACAAATAGTAAAGTAGATATAGCAACTTGGAAAGTAGTATTTGCAATTATTTCAGATATAGTTATTGTGTACTTATTTAGAAAAGAAATGCTACAATTGGCGGCTCAAGCTGGTTACCGCGGTCAGAGTTTGCAGTGGTTTATCAGGAATACAACTAACTATGAGGGGGTGTTAGAGTTTTCCTCCTCTATACGTTTGTTAGTAAGATTTGTAGATATTACTGCCTATATTTTTATGTTTACTCTGATTGATAAGTTTATTTATAATAATAAGAAAGGTAAAGATTTGTTGTTAATTATTCCTGTTCTTATTTTTATTTATAAAACCTCTTTAACTGGTGGTAGGCAAGATATTTTAAAGTTAGTTTTTGCTGGGATTGTACAGACTTATATTCTTCAAAAAACTAAAACAGGATGGAATAAGGTTATTTCTGGGAAATATATTTTCGTAGGTTTGTCTGGAATTTTAGTAGGTATCCCTAGCTTCTATTATGGGCTATTTTTAGTTGGTAGAACGACAACTAGAACAATGATGGAATCTGTTTCGACTTATATTGGTGGACCAATCCAACATTTTAATCAATATATTCAACATCCGATATCACCATCGAGATATTTCGGTTCAGAAACATTTGTACCAATTTTAAATATGCTTGGGGATGCAGGTTTTATAGATTATAAGGCTACTGTTCATTTAGAATTTAGACAGCTTGGCGTAACAATAGGTAATGTTTATACTTTCTTTAGACGACCACTGCATGATTTTGGTCCAATCGGTATGTATCTATTTGTTTTCTCTATTGGTCTATTTTTTGGATTTTTATACTATATAGTTATTCGTTCGAAATCAAGAAGTACACTTTGGGATATCAATGTTATGGTATATTCTTATTTATTCTATTGGATATTTTTATCATCAATTGAGCAGTATTCGATGACAATTATCAGCGTATTTACTCTTATTGCAATTATTTTATTTTATCTGTTATCCGTTTTTTATTGGCAGTTTAAGTTTACGCCGACAGGATTTGCTTTTATAAATAATGATGATGAAATAGAAAGGGAGGAGATATAAATGAAAAAAATTATGCTAGTTTTTGGTACCCGTCCAGAGGCAATTAAGATGTGTCCACTAGTGAATGAATTAAAGAAATCTGATCAAATTGATGTTAAGGTTTGTGTTACAGGGCAACATAAAGAGATGTTGCAGCAAGTTCTTGATGTATTTGAAGTTGTACCTGATTATGATTTAGAAATTATGCAGCCTAATCAAACTCTGTATACTATTACAACAAGTATTTTAGAAAAAATTAAACCAGTATTCGATGATTTTAAACCAGATATCGTACTTGTACATGGAGATACAACTACGACTTTTGCTACTTCATTAGCAGCATTTTATTCTGGAATTAAAGTAGGTCATGTAGAAGCAGGATTACGTACTTATAATCTTTCGAGTCCATTTCCTGAGGAGTTTAATAGGCAAGCTGTTTCAATTGTATCTGATTTTAACTTTGCCCCCACAGAAATTTCAAAACAGCATTTACTTTCAGAAGGAAAAAAAGAAGAAACAATTTTTGTAACAGGAAATACAGCAATTGATGCACTAAAAACAACAGTAAAAGAAGATTATAACCATAAACTTTTTGATTGGGTTGGCGATTCCAAATTAATTATGATTACAGCTCACCGTAGGGAAAATCTAGGTCAGCCCATGAAAAATATGTTTAAGGCAATTAAGCGTGTGTTAAATGAAAATCCAGATTTAAAAGCAATTTATCCCATTCATAAGAATCCTGTTGTACGTGATACAGCAAATGAAATCTTCGGGGACGATGATCGCTTAAGATTAATTGAACCTCTTGAAGTTATTGACTTTCATAATTTCTTAAACAAAAGTTATTTAATTTTGACTGATTCAGGGGGGATTCAAGAAGAAGCACCATCCCTAGGAAAGCCTGTTCTCGTAA
The DNA here is from genome assembly GCF_001598035.1 of Streptococcus halotolerans. Classification (NCBI taxonomy): domain Bacteria; kingdom Bacillati; phylum Bacillota; class Bacilli; order Lactobacillales; family Streptococcaceae; genus Streptococcus; species Streptococcus halotolerans. The sequence continues at coordinate 456,730 of NZ_CP014835.1, forward strand.
TGCGGGATACTACTGAAAGGCCAGAAGGAGAGGCAGCAGGAACCTTAAAACTTGTAGGCACTGAAGAAGAAAATATTTATAAAAATTTCAATCGTCTTTTAACCAATAAAGACGAATATCTTAAAATGAGTAAGGCAAGTAATCCTTATGGTGATGGTACAGCTTCTCAGCAAATTTCAGATATATTACTAAAAGAATTATAAGGATTTATTTTGAATACAGATAAATTAAAAAAGATAGTAAAAAATTTTGGTTATGTAATCACTTCGAATTTACTTACCTTAATTATCTCTTCATTAGTCATTTTAGTGTTACCCAAAGTAATTGGAGTAAATGAGTATGGTTACTGGCAGCTTTATACCTTTTATCTGACTTATATTGGTTTCTTTCATTTTGGATGGTGTGATGGGATTTATCTAAAATTTGGAGGTAAGATATATGAAAATCTAGATAGATCATACTTTTCATCACAGATATCAAGTTTTATTATTTTCCAATCGGTCATTTCATTAATCAGCATAGTTTTAAGCTTAGTGTTGACAGATGGAGGGGATACACTATTTATCTTTATTGCTCTATCATTAAATTTCGTTATAACAAATACTAGACTTTTATATATATATACGCTTCAAACAACTAATCGAATAAAGGACGCCTCAATCATTACTATTGCAGATAGATTTATCTACGCGTTGTTATTGGTAGTTCTTTTATTATTAAATCATGTTAGTTTTAAAAACATGATTATTGTTGATAATATTGGTAGATTGATTTCATTAATTTACGCAGTTATAGTTTGTAGAGAAATAACTTTTACTCCAAGGATACAACCGTTTAAACTTAAAGATAGTTGGGATAATATTAAAGTTGGCAGTAATTTAATGCTAGCAAATATTGCTAGTAATTTAATTATTGGCGTTGTAAGGTTCGCTATTCAAAAGGGGTGGGATATTGCTACCTTTGGTAAAGTATCGTTAACGTTAAGTCTATCTAACTTAGTTATGACGTTTATTAATGCAGTTGGAGTTGTAGTATTCCCAATGTTAAAACGTACTCATCCAGACAAGTTGTCAAGAGTTTATGAGTCTATGAGACTTTTACTGATGTTGGCTATGTTAACAGTTTTATTGTCATATTACCCAATTCGACTAATATTAGAAAATTGGCTGCCAGCTTATAAAGTTAGTCTAGAATTCATGGGTATTATTTTTCCAATGGTTGTATTTGAAGGGAAGACCTCTCTGCTATTGAACACTTATCTAAAAGCTATGAGACAAGAGAAACTCATTTTTAAAATTAATTTTTTATCAACTCTGATGAGCGTTTTTGTGGCTTTGATCTCTGTTGGGTTACTAAAAAGTCTATACCTTTCGGTTTGTTCTATTGTAATATTATTAGCATTCCGAAGTACAGTATTGGAACTTTATTTAACAAAACTTTTGAATATTGAACTTTCGAAAGATATGTTCTTAGAGTTACTTATAGTATTAGTGTTTATTTTTGCCAATATATTTGCAAAAATTCAAATATCTCTTATAATCTATATTATGGCCTTAATCATTTACTACTGTATAACGTTAAATAAGAAAAATATAACTTTATTGAAGTCTTTAAGAGATATTTAGACTTGAAGTTAATTAGATGGGATTTGTCGTTTTTTTGTTGACATTTTAGAATAAGTGTATTCAAAATTACTGATATAATATCTGAAATAGTGGCTACGGTTATTCCGTTTCAAATATTGCTAAGACGAGCTAGTGTTGGAAAATGAATCATCCAGAATGCTTTTTATAAAAACTGGAGTTAAGGAGTCACTACAAGTGGCTTTTTTAAATCCCGTGAAATCCTTTCCATTTCGTGGTATAATGAGATATTGAAATTAAAAATTTCTAGTTATATTTTAGTTGATTAGGTCAGTTTTTGACTGATTAGTGAAGGAGTATGTTTATGTCTACGATTGATTTTAAAGCAGAAGTTGATAAACGCCGTGAGGATATGATGGCAGATCTGTTTACTCTTTTGAGTATTAACTCTGAGCGTGACGATAGTCAAGCAGATGAGCAGCACCCATTTGGTCCTGGTCCTGTTAAAGCTTTGGAGGCATTCTTAGAGATTGCTAAGCGCGATGATTACAAGACACGAAATATCGATAATTATGCGGGTGAGTTTGAATTTGGTGACGGTGATGAGGTCATGGGGATTTTTGGTCACCTAGATGTGGTTCCTGCTGGTTCTGGTTGGGATACTGACCCTTACACACCTGTTATTAAAGATGGTCGTCTCTATGCGCGTGGGGCATCTGACGATAAAGGCCCTACGATGGCATGCTATTACGGTTTGAAGATCATCAAAGAACTTGGCCTTCCTGTTTCTAAAAAAGTGCGCTTTGTGGTAGGTACTGACGAGGAGTCAGGTTGGGCTGACATGGATTATTACTTTGAGCACGCTGGTGTTAAAAAACCTGATTTTGGTTTTTCTCCAGACGCTGAGTTTCCAATCATCAACGGCGAAAAAGGTAATATCACTGAATACCTTCATTTCTCAGGTGATAATGATGGCGCGGTCGTTCTTCATAAATTTGAAGGCGGTCTGCGTGAAAATATGGTTCCTGAATCAGCAACAGCTCTTATTTCAGGTGATATTAATTTTGAAGACTTATCTGAAAAACTTCGTGTCTTTAACGCCGATAACGACTTGACTGGTGAGATTTCTCAAGATAATGATGGTAATGTGGCGATTACCGTTAATGGTAAATCTGCCCACGGCTCTATGCCATACAAGGGTGTGAACGGTGCAACCTTCCTTGCTAATTTCTTGAAAGATTTAGCTTTTGAAGGTGGAGCACGTACCTTTATTGATATTACAGCTGATGTTCTTCATGAAGACTTTGAAGCTGAAAAACTTGGCTTGGCTTATACTGATGACAAAATGGGATCAGTTAGCATGAATGCTGGTGTTTTCTCATTCTTGAAAGAAGAAGCAGACAACACTATTGCGCTTAATTTCCGTTACCCTAAAGGAACAGATACTCAAACCATTAAAGCTGGGCTTGAAAAGCTCGATGGGGTTGAAAAAGTGACGCTTTCTGAGCATGAACATACGCCACACTATGTGCCAGTTGAAGACCCATTAGTTGAAACCCTACTTTCAGTCTATGAAAAGCACACAGGGCTTAAAGGTCACGAGCAAGTTATCGGTGGTGGTACTTTTGGCCGTCTCTTAGAGCGTGGCGTTGCCTTTGGTGCCCTTTTCCCAGATTCTATCGATACCATGCACCAAGCTAATGAATTCTCTGATGTTGAAGAACTCTTTACAGCAGCTGCTATTTATGCAGAGGGAATCTACGAATTGATAAAATAAGAAAGAATCAATAGCTCTCTTAGGCTGAAGGACAGGTCCGCTTTAAGCGAACTTTCTTCGGCCTTTTTGGGTTTTCTGATTATAATGAGAGTTAACCCAACCTTTTTAAGGATTTTGTGTCAATCTGAGGGGACAAGCCACTGCCCTCGACAGTCAAAAAAAGTAACAATCTGAAACTGGTTTTTAAGCCAAAAAACGGTATAATAGAGACTGTTACTAATATCAGGAGTATAGACTATGTTTGAAGTTATTGGATCTGACTTGGCCAAATATCACCAACAAAAATTAGCCGATTATCTGTCTGCTAATCAGCGGGACCCCAGAGATGCGATTGTTTTTACAGGGGACTCGATTATTGAATTTTTCCCTTTAAAGAAATTTTTTGGTCGAGAACAAGCCATCTTAAATCGAGGGATTGCTGGAACAGATACCAATTGGCTTAAAGCGCACATCAAAGAACAGGTTTTAGAAGTAGAACCTGCTAAGCTTTTTATTTTAATTGGAACCAATGATTTTGGTCTTGGTTACGATGAGGAACATATTCTTAAAAATATTGAGTCCATTTTGGAAACTATCCAGTTTGAATCCATTGCGACCAAGGTGTATTTGGTTTCGGTTTTGCCGGTTAGCCATAAGAAAGACTATCAAGACAGGGTAAAAGTCCGACATAACAATGCTATTCAGCGTTTGAATCAGAAACTTGAAGAACAACTGTTGGCTGACTATATTGATCTTTATCCTTATTTATGCGATGAAGAGGGCAACTTGGCTGATGAGTATACAACTGATGGTTTACACTTAAGTCAAAAAGGTTATGCTCTTATTTCTGAACACTTGAAGATGTACTTATAGAATCAAAGGAGAATTTGTGAAATTTACAAAAAAAGAAGTAGGTTATATCGTTCTGACTTTCTTTCTCTGTTTTGGGATTTATCAGAATTGGGAAAGTGGTGCTGATCTGCTCAAAACGTTCTGGAATGCTTTAAAACCCTTTTTAGTGGGGGCAGGAATTGCCTACATTATTAACATTGTCATGTATGTCTACGAAAACTGGTTCGAAAAGTTTATCAAGCTATCATTTTTACTAAAGGTAAAACGTCCTATTTCAATGCTTTTGGCTTATCTGACTTTTATTTTAGTGGTTGTTTGGATTTTTTCAATCGTTCTTCCAGATTTGATTTCGAGTTTGCAAGTTCTCTTGAAGGTTGATACCCGAGCTGTTTCAAAAATCATTTCTGAATTAAATGACAACAAAATGGTTGATCGTGTTTTAGATGCTTTCGGTCAAAACTCCGATATCAGTTCGAACATTTCTAAATTAACGCAGCAAATCACCAAACAATTGCTGTCTGTTCTGACGAACATCTTGACCTCTGTTTCCAATATTGCTTCAACAGTTATCAATGTCTTTGTCAGTCTTGTTTTTTCTTTCTATGTTTTGGCAAATAAAGAAACCTTGATTCGACAATCGAGAACTTTGACCGAACTTTATACTGGTAAATGGGCTTCAACAATTTTCTATGTTACGGAGATCCTTCATGACCGTTTCCATAGTTTCTTTGTGGGGCAAACTCTTGAAGCCGTTATTCTTGGTACTTTAACCGCTATTGGTATGGTTATTTTTGGTTTTCCTTATGCTGTCACCGTAGGGGTTTTAATTGCCTTTACTGCCTTGCTTCCGATTGTCGGGGCCTTTATTGGAGCTGGAGTTGGTTTTATTTTAATTGCGACAGAATCTTTCCAGTTGGCTGTTTTTTTCATCATTTACCTGTTGATCCTGCAACAAATTGAAAGTAACCTTATTTATCCTAAAGTTGTTGGAAATTCTATTGGTCTTCCAGGGATGTGGGTTCTTTTAGCGATTACTGTCGGAGGTGCTGTCAATGGTGTTTTAGGGATGCTAGTCGCTGTTCCAATCGCAGGAACCTTCTATCAAGTGCTTAAAGACAATGTCAGAGAGAAGCAGAAGAAGTCGGAAAAACAAGTGAGACCACCACATTATTAAACAGGTCATAAAAATGTTAGACGCAAATACAAACAAGGTTCTTAGAATTCAGTTTCTAAGAGCTTTTTTGCTGTAACATGAACAGGTGGCAAGATGATGAAAGATTTCTACAAGAACCGAGTGAGTATTCACTTTGTTAAGCTGATGACAGACTAGCGTTTTGTTGACATTGTGATATTGTTTTGATGGATTCTATTAAAAATGTTACAAACTTCACCTCAAAATAGTCAAGGAGACATCTCAATAATCACAACGATAAAAGGCCAGGTAATAAAGCAACACTATAAAAAATGATATGAAGCAAAACATTCAGTTATAATCGTTTGTCAGTGTCATTAGTGTCATTTTAGGTCACGTGCTTTAGTTAACTTATTTGTTAAAAATAGGGGATAGAGCGGTATTTGGCTATATGATATTGGGTAAAGGATTTGACACTCGAATGAATACTTTGGGAAATTGTAAAAGGATTGCTGCGATTGCAGTCCTTGTGGCAGTTTTTGTAATAATGATGCTATTTCATGTGTTTAAGATTTGATGATAGGACAACGTGAACTACTATAAGACGACTCCTGTGTTAGAGTAGTATTGTTTCGAATGTGTTTATGATTGATCAGTAGAGAATAGATTGCTCTAAAATCAAGTGTTTATGGCGAAAAATGCTACCACTAAAGGAAATCAATTGCTTGCTAATGCTTGACGATCTTATCAGTGAGAGTGTTTTTGGTTGACTTACAAGGGGCATTTATGTGAAAATAGTTATAAATTATTGAAAGGTGACTGTAAAAATGATTATTGGTATTCCGAAAGAAATAAAGAATAATGAAAACAGGGTTGGGTTAACACCAGCAGGAGTCTTAGCTTTTAAACAAGCAGGGCACAAGGTTTGGATTGAAAAAGATGCAGGTCTTGGTTCTGGTTTTTCTGATGAAGATTATATTGCTCAAGGAGCTGACATAAAACAAACACCTGAGGAAACCTGGGCAGCTGATATGGTTATCAAAGTTAAAGAACCGTTAGCTTCTGAATATGTCTATTTTCGTCCAGACTTACTTCTATTCACCTATCTTCACTTGGCTCCAGCACTTGAATTAACCACTGCTTTGCTGGATGGTGGACTAGCTGCCGTAGCCTATGAAACAGTCGTTGACCGTGGCAGACTACCTCTTCTTAACCCTATGAGTGAAGTTGCAGGACGTATGGCAACTCAAATAGGTGCACGCTTCTTGACGAAGATTGAGGGTGGCTCTGGAATTCTTTTAGGTGGAGTGCCAGGTGTTAGAAAAGGCCGTGTCGTGATTATCGGAGGCGGTAATGTAGGGGTTAACGCAGCTAAGATGGCTGTCGGCTTAGGAGCAGATGTTACTATTTTGGACGTTAATCCAACACGTCTAGCACAACTCGATACACAATTTGATGGTAAGGTTCAAACCTTGATGTCAAATACCCTCAATATTGCAGAAGCTGTTGCAGAGGCTGATTTATTGATCGGAGCGGTCCTTATTCCGGGAGCACGCGCTCCTAAGCTAGTGACTAAGGAAATGGTAGCTACCATGAAACCTGGCTCAGTGATCATCGACGTTGCTGTCGACCAAGGTGGAATTATTGAAACAGCTGACCGAGTGACGACACATGATGCTCCTACATATGTAGTTGATGATGTGATTCATTATGCCGTGGCAAACATGCCAGGCGCTGTCGCAAGAACATCGACACTTGCCTTGACAAACGCGACATTACCGTATGCGCTTGAGTTGGCTAACAAGGGTCTTGAAACAGCAATTGCTGAAAATCCTGCCCTTCGATCAGGCCTCAACATCTATCATGGAAAATTGACTAATCAAGCTGTTGCCGAGGCCCATGATTTACCCTATCATGAAATTTAAGTCTTCAATGATGAGCTAGGAACATAGCTATTTGGAAGCATTAAATGTCATGGGTGCTAGGCTGCTACTTGAAAAGTATCAGTGACATCAATGGTTAAAAGAGATTGTATTGAGATAGTAATCAGTAAACTTCAATGATAGAGATCAATAATTTGGTTATTCAGACTTGAAAACATAGTCATTGGAATTAGAGAACTTCATTCCTTATCTTCGATTGGAAAAGCTAGGCAGATGCCTAGCTTTTTTGATATTTTTACGAATAGATAGATAGGACAATCAAATGACAAGGGGATTATTCTATGTATCACGTTACTATTCCAAATGAAGCGCTGTTACCTCGTGAACGTTTAGTTCAACTGGGGGCTGAAAAACTCAGTAATCAAGAACTACTAGCCATTTTATTACGGACAGGAACGAAAAAAGAGCCTGTAATGGCTCTGTCTCAAGCTATTTTATCAGAACTCAATAGTCTAGCTGATTTGCAGGAGTTATCACTACAAGAGTTACAAACGATTCATGGTATTGGTCTGGCTAAATCAACAGAACTCAAAGCCATGCTTGAATTGGCTAAACGAATAAATGCCTCAGAGACTAAACGTTCTGAGAGAATCATGGGAAGTCAACAAGTTGCCAAGAAAATGATGATAGAGCTAGGGAGGCAGAAGCAGGAGCATCTGGTTGTACTTTATCTAGATACACAAAATCGCATTATTGAACAACGTACGATTTTTATTGGCACCGTCCGACGATCGGTTGCTGAGCCACGCGAAATCCTTTATTATGCCTGTAAAAACATGGCAACATCCATTATTTTAGTCCATAATCACCCCTCAGGAACTGTTGATCCAAGTGAGAATGATTTACGTTTCACAGAAAAATTGAAACGTTGTTGTGATGATATGGGATTGGTCCTGTTAGATCATCTGATTATTGGAAATAAGGATTATTTTAGCTTTCGAGAAGAGTCTGACGTATTGTAAGCTTTATTGATGACAAAATCAAATAGGTTTGTGTCATCGGTCAAGGAGCTTTAGAAATGCTAGTTGTGATTGAACGCTTAGTCAGAGAGCAAGGTTTTCATTGAGCCATATCAGAAGTACCGATCTTTTGGTCTTAACTCACTCAATGATTGAAAATTTCATATGTTTGAGAGAATCAACAAAAAGAGCGATTGTTATTAGCAATCGCTTGTCAGATGTTAGGGTGATAATCTTAACTTAAAAAAGTAGATTATTGTCCTTTTCCTAGTAGAATTATCTGATTAATTATGGATACACTGGGAAAAGACATGGTCAGAAACAAAAAGATAACAGATTTATCATCAGATCCTTTATCTTCTTTTTAACACTTTGAAGGGCATTATTTTTTAAATACCTTCTTTAAAATGAAAGCTATAATCACGAGCCTTCGAAATTTTTGAGGTTAATTTTGTTTCTGGTTCATAAAGTAGAGAAGTGTCTGCAATTCGCTGGTAAGGTCTACGTATTGTACGACAACATCTTTTGGCACAGAAAGATGGACAGGTGAGAAGCTTAGGATCCCTTTAATACCAGCTTCGACCAGCTGATCAGCAACTTCTTGTGCTTGAAGGCTTGGAACTGTAAGGATAGCTGTTTCAATGTCAGTATCTTTGAGGGTTTCTTTTATGGTAGAGATTCCATGAATGGGAATACCATCTGGAGAACTTGTTCCAACGATTTCATTATCATCGCGGTCAAAGGCAATGGCAATCTGCATTTTGTTACGATCATGGAAGCGATAGTGCATAAGGGCACGACCAATATTTCCCACCCCAACTAGGGTAACGTTAGTGGTAGAGTGGTCATCCAGAATATCAGCAAAGAAATTCATTAATTTCTTAACATCATATCCAAAACCGCGGCGACCTAATTCTCCAAAGTGTGAAAAGTCACGACGGACGGTAGCAGAGTCAATTCCCATTGCGTCTGCGATTTGTTTAGAACTTGCTTTTTCAATATTATCAGTATAAAAACGTTTAAAAATACGGTAATAAAGTGATAAACGTTTGGCTGTCGCTTTTGGAATAGTTTTTTCAACAGACATGGCTGTCTCCTTTTCTAAGATGTACTTTAATCTTGATAAATACATCATTTGTTAAAAATGCTTTTACTTCCTTATTTTAAATAATCTTTGTGAAAAATGCAACTTTTATGTCTAGTATAGGTGTTTTTAAGTGACAAATAAACAAGATAAAGAGAACATGTGATTAGAACGCTCATTGTTCTAGAAAACTAGCAAAATAAAGCGAGAAGAACCTTTTGCCTGAGACTAATTAATCAGTAAAAGGTAAAAAAAGAAGCTAGGATAATATTTCCCAGCTTCAGTTTGATGTATTAGCTTAATCCTTTTTTATCAAGAGCGTAAAAGAGATTTCCGAAGTTACCAGAGTAGTCAATTTCCTCATCTTTGTATAGCACTTTTGTCACAGGAAAGTGATCAGAAATGCCAATCACACAAGACATCTGGGCTTGACGGTAGGCATCATAAGTCTCATAGTTAACTTCTTTTTCTTGTTTAGCATCATTTAGATAGGAAATGGTTAGCATAGAACCTCCTTATTGCTCTTTTTTGATAAAGACTTGACGTTCTACCAGACTATCCATTAGGAAGTAAAATTTATCTTGCAGTATTTTATGGTCATCAGATTTAAAGATGTTCACTAAACGAAGACCAGATTGATCAGTAATATTGAGTTTAAAACCAGTCAATTCCTTATGGATAACAATTTTTAAGAGGAACCCTTGACCGGAGTTGGGGACTTCCTCCAAAAGACGACTCAGTTCATAATGACCAACTTTGTTTTCTGAAAAAGTTAAATCTTTGAGGGTATATTTTTTGATGTTTGGGTCAATCGCATAGGTGTATTGACAATCTTTTAGTGAAATTGATTTTTCAAAAGCCATTCTAGTCTCCTAATAATGATTTTAGTAGGTTAGCTAAGCCAATAACTTCCTCTTCAGTATTTAATTCTGAAAAGCTGATTCGGATGGATTCTTGAAGCTTAGGTGAGTCCGTTCCATATTTGGCAGCCAAAACGTGACTAGGATCAACTGTCCCTGCTGTACAAGCTGAACCAGTAGAAACAGAGTATCCCTGTAAATCAAGCTGTGTTAAAAGGATGCCATTGTTGGCACCTGGAAAACCAATATTTAACACATGTGGCATTGCTTTAGTATTGGTATTTAAATAAAAATCCAGTCCAGCTAACTGTTCCAAGAAAACATGATTGAGTTGGGTCACCTTATCCCAGTTTTCATCTAGATGCTTATGGCTATCAGATAAGGCCTTGGTCATGCCCGCAATACCGATGAGATTTTCAGTGCTGGCGCGATGTTTCTCTTCTTGTTCTCCGCCGTGTAGGAGGGGGTCAAACAGCATCCGATTACTAAACAGGATACCGACGCCCTTAGGTCCATGAAACTTATGAGCTGAGATAGACATGAAATCAATGCCTAGTTTCTCTGGTTCTAGAAGGATTTTTCCAGCCACTTGAACGGCATCAACGTGAAAAGCAGCTGGGTGGTCTTTTAATAAGTTACCGACGTCAGCAATTGGCAACATGTCTCCAGTCTCATTGTTGGCGTACATGAGACTAACCAGAATAGTATCTTCTCGCAAAGCACTTTCTAAGTCTTCAAGACGAATGACGCCATTAACAGGCTGCAGGTAAGTCACTTCGAAACCAAAACGTTTTTCCAAATACTCCAGAGTATGCAATACAGAATGGTGTTCGACAGCTGATGTAATAATATGCTTGCCATTTTTCTGATGGGCTAGGGCATAGCCTTTTAAGGCAGTGTTATTACTTTCGGTGCCTCCAGAAGTGAAGATGATATTATTTGGAGTTGTGCTTAGAAGTGATGCTACTGTCTGTCGGTACTCTCTTAATTTTTGACTAGCTAATCGGCCATGCGCGTGAATACTCGATGGGTTTGCTAGCTGGAGTGTCATTGTTTGTGTCATCTCAGCGATAACAGACTCTGTTAAGGGGGTAGTTGCAGCATTATCCAAATAAATCAAAATGTATTAATCCTCGTCTGGGTGAAATGTAAAGAGTGGGCTAAGTGGTTGGCGTTTTTGGATACGAACAATGGCATCGGCAAACAACTCACTAGCTGTGATGTATTTTGCATTGCTAGGGACACGTTCTTTTGACAAAACAGAGTCTGTTAAAAGAATTTCTTTGATAGGAGCAGCTTCTAGAATATCGGCAGCTCCACCAGCAAAGAGACCGTGACTTGATACAGCGTAAATGTCAGTGGCACCACCGCGCTCAACAATTTTACTTGCTTCTGCGAAGGTCTTACCAGTGTTTAGAATATCATCAATAAGAATTGCTTTTTTACCAGCAACATCACCGATGATGTAACCTTCTTCACGATGGCTATCGTCTTCTTGCGCATAATCAATGATAGCGATTGGTGCGTCAAGGTATTCTGCTAGGCTACGAGCACGTTTGATACCAGAATTTTTAGGGCTGACAACAACCACATCTTGGCCTGATAGTCCTTTGTTGATATAGTGTTCTGCAAATAAGGGTGTTGTGAAGAGATTATCAACCGGGATGTTGAAAAATCCTTGAACTTGAACAGCATGTAAATCAAGGGTGACAACACGATTAACGCCAGCTTTAACCAGCATATTAGCCACTAATTTAGCTGTAATAGGTTCGCGAGACGCAGCAACACGGTCTTGGCGTGAATAACCAAAATATGGCATAACAACAGTGATTGAATTAGCACTAGCGCGTTTGCAGGCATCAATCATAATAAGCAATTCCCAAAGATTATCATTAACAGGGAAGTTGGTAGACTGAATGATGTAGATATCATCACCACGAACACTCTCTTCAATATTAATCATAATCTCACCATCAGAGAACTGACGAGAAGAAAGTTTTCCAAGAGGAATGCCTGAGGCTTCAGAGATTTTTTCAGCGATATCATGATTTGATGTCAAAGAAAAAAGCTTCATTTGAGGGGTGGCGTTGTTTTGTGCCATGACAAAATGCTCCTTATATAATTAGTACACATATATTTTACCAAAAAAAGCCAGAAAAATACATGGAGACTAACTGTTTAACCAAGGCATAGGCATGAAACGATTATTTTCAAATGATAGCATCGTTAATAGTCGATCATTTTGGGATTTTTTAAAGTAATAGTTTGAAAAACGGTACCTATCGTTGAAATACTAGAACTTTAAAATACAGAAAGTGTTATTTTTCCACTAAAAGTTTTTCACACGTTTGGCTTGACTGTTTAACCCTTGAGGACTAAACAATAGAAAATAAAATGAATTAATGACAACATTTTGTGACAAAAACACCGAAACGAGAAGTTAGTAATGCAAGAGATTAAAGGGATTCATCACATTAGTGCCATGGTTGGTGATTTAGAGAACTTGGTCAGGTTATTGTTGAGATAGCAACGAAACTCTCGGGACTTATGATTGATAAAACAATCAAAAATTGTGGAAGAGCCTTCGGTTGCCACAAAAATAGGAATTTCGCCGTAAAGAGATTTAAAACAGGTTACCTAGACTAAAGTAATGATGATGAGAAGGACTACGAAAAAAAGAGCTGAAGGGGTTCTGGCTCTTTCTTATCGTCTATTTTGAAGGGTTGCTACAAAGCGGGCGACCTTGCTTTTAGCGTATTTAAAACTGATATTATGAGACTCAAGGTAATCGTCAAAATCTTTTTGACCTTGTGTAGCGTCTTCAACTTCCAGTTCTAGTTCGTAATCGATGCGATCGGCATAGTGATTTTTATCTAAGGCAAGGAGGCCAATTGGTAGGCGGGTTTCGCGTCGAATAGTGGTTAAATGACCTAAAACAGATAGTCTTTTGAGAGGGATATTTTTTTCGGTGAGTAGTTCTCTGACTTTGCAATCGGGAAATTGTCCGCTATCCATGATTTCTCTGGCTTCTTCCTTAGTTAGGTCAACGTTGTATTCCATAGTGCCTACTTGTTCAGGGATTTTTAAGGTTAATTCGGCCACCTTGTCGAAGGTCCTAATACGAAGTGATAGCTTTTTGGCACGCATATCTCCTTCGGGAGTGTCGAAGTAATAATTGGTTTGGGTGACAGGACTGACATGCATTAGGAGATTTTGCAGATGATTAAACTCTGCTTTATTAAGCATGGTCTTGTATTCGATTTCGAGATTACTCATAGACGGTTTTATTTCCTTTTTTGGTCTGAATATTATGCTATAATAATGATTAGATTTATTTTATAAAAAACTCCTCTTTTTTACAAGGATGTGCCGTAAAACAAGATGGAAATTAGACAGGAGTCCTCAATGACAATGGATTGGGAAGAATTTTTAGACCCCTATATTCAAGCCGTTGGCGAATTAAAAATTAAACTGCGGGGTATTCGTAAACAATATCGTAAACAAAAAAAGCATTCTCCTATCGAGTTCGTTACTGGACGAGTAAAGTCGGTAGAGAGCATTCAAGAAAAAATGGCTCTGCGTGGTGTTCTTTTGGAAAATATTGCTCAAGATATTCAGGACATCGCAGGACTTCGGATCATGGTTCAGTTTGTAGATGATGTGGATGAAGTGTTGCAGTTATTACGACAGCGCCATGATTTAACAATTGTTCAAGAACGGGATTATATTCGACATATGAAGTCCAGCGGTTATAGATCCTACCATGTGGTCGTCGAATATCCTGTCGACACTATTGATGGGCAAAAGACTGTTTTGGCTGAAATTCAAATCAGAACCCTAGCTATGAACTTTTGGGCGACTATTGAACATTCGCTGAACTATAAGTATCGAGGGGATTTTCCAGACGATATTAAGCAACGCTTAGAAATAACAGCAAGAATGGCATTTGAACTTGATGAGGAGATGCGGAAAATTAGAGAGGACATTCAAGAAGCTCAGTTGCTTTTTGATCCGGCAAATAGAAGTTTAAGTGATGGTATAGGAAACAGTGATGACACAGACGAATATTACAGATAAGCCGATGCGGGTGGCGATTATCGCAAATGGTAAATACCAAAGCAAGCGCATTGCTTCAAAATTGTTCAATGTATTGCGTGATGCGCCAGATTTTTATTTAAGTAAGCAAAATCCTGATGTTGTGATAACTATCGGTGGTGATGGTATGCTTTTATCTGCTTTCCATATGTACGAGAAAGAATTGGATACCGTTCGTTTTGTTGGTATTCATACAGGTCACTTAGGCTTTTACACGGATTATCGTGATTTTGAGGTGGATAAGTTAATTGACAACTTGAGACACGACAAGGGAGAAAGTATTTCTTATCCCATCCTTAAAGTGAAGGTGACTTTGGATGATGGTCGGATTTACCGCTCACGTGCCTTGAATGAAGCAACCTTAAAACGTATTGAAAAAACGATGGTAGCAGACGTTTTAATTAATAAAGTCAAGTTTGAGCGTTTCCGAGGTGATGGCATCTTGGTATCGACACCAACAGGAAGCACTGCTTATAATAAATCGCTAGGAGGTGCTGTTCTTCATCCAACGATTGAGGCTCTCCAGATGACTGAAATTTCAAGTATTAATAACCGTGTCTTTCGTACGTTAGGGTCATCTATTATTATTCCAAAGGATGATCGCATCGTTCTTGTGCCAAAACGTTTAGGGACTTATACGGTTTCGATTGATAATAAAACCTATCACCATAAAAATATCGCTAAGGTGGAATTTTACATTTCTAATCACAAGATTCATTTTGTGTCTACGCCTAGCCATACTAGTTTTTGGGCCAGGGTTAAGGATGCCTTTATCGGAGACTTGGATTCATGAGGTTTGAATTTGTCGCCCACAGACCAGGTAAGGTCAAATCCCTTTTAAAGGAACATGATATTTCCAAGGGTCTTTTGGCTAAAATTAAGTTTAGAGGAGGCCGTATTTGGGTTAACAATGAGGAGCAAAATGCGATTTACATTGTTGATGTTGGAGATGTGATTGCTGTGGATATTCCAGATGAATTGCCTTATGAAAAATTAGAGCCGATTATGGTGCCTTTGTCGATCGTATCTGAAGATGATCATTTTTTGGTACTTAATAAGCCTTCGGGAGTGGCTAGTATTCCGAGTGTCAACCATTCCAATACTATGGCTAACTTCGTTAAAGGCTATTTTATGAAAAACAAGTATCCTAATTTGCAAGTTCACATTGTTACACGTTTAGACCGTGACACTAGTGGATTGATGTTATTTGCCAAGCACGGCTATGCGCATGCTCGCTTGGATAAGCAGTTACAAAAGAAAGCTATTGAAAAACGCTACTTTTCCCTTATTTCTGGTAAGGGAAAACTTGACAAGCAAGGGGAAATCATTGCACCAATAGCGCGTGATGAGGATTCTATTATCACTAGAAGGGTCCACCATTCTGGAAAGTATGCTCATACAACCTATGAGGTAATGGCTTCTTATGGTGATGTTCATCTTGTTGATATTCGACTGCATACAGGACGTACGCACCAAATACGGGTTCACTTTGCTCACATCGGTTTTCCTCTCTTAGGTGATGATTTATACGGTGGCCGAATGGATTTGGGGATTGAGCGACAAGCTCTGCATTGTCACACCTTATCATTCTTTGATCCTTTCAAAGGAGAGAGGGTGACACATGAGCTTGGCTTGACAAATGATTTCGAAAACGTTATCATGTCATTAGAAAATAATAATAGATAGAGGTATTTTTTAAACAATGGAAGGTATTCGTTCACTTTTTGGTAGTTTGCGTGAAAAAGTTGCTGGAAAACATGTCAAAATCGTTTTTCCAGAAGGAAATGATGAACGTGTTGTTCGTGCAGCAGCCCGTTTGAAATTTGAAGGTTTGGTTGACCCAATCATCTTAGGTAAACCAGAAGAAGTTAAAGCTTTGCTAGCAAAACTAGGCTTTGAAGATCCAAAATCTGAAATTATCGATCCAGAAACTTATGACGATTTTGAAGCGATGAAGGAAGCATTTGTTGAGATCCGTAAAGGGAAAGCAACTCCAGAAGATGCTGATAAAATGCTTCGTGATGTAAACTATTTTGGTGTGATGTTGGTTCAAATGGGACTTGCTGATGGTATGGTATCTGGTGCTATTCATTCAACGGCTGATACCGTTCGTCCTGCTCTTCAAATCATCAAAACCAAACCAGGTATTTCTCGTACGTCAGGTGTTTTCTTGCTGAATCGTGAAAATACCAACGAACGTTATATCATGGCTGACTGTGCTATCAATATTGAGCCAAACGCTCAAGAATTAGCTGAAATTGCTGTTAATACAGCGCAAACAGCAGCTATCTTTGACATTGATCCTAAGGTGGCTATGTTGAGCTTTTCAACAAAAGGTTCTGGTAAATCACCACAAGTTGACAAGGTAGCTGAAGCAACTAAATTGGCCAAAGAACTGGCACCTGAACTTGCCTTGGATGGTGAATTGCAGTTCGATGCAGCCTTTGTTCCAGGGACAGCAGCCATTAAAGCACCAGATAGCGATGTTGCTGGGCAAGCAAATACCTTTGTCTTTCCAGATCTTCAATCAGGAAACATTGGTTATAAAATTGCACAACGCTTAGGAATGTTTGATGCTATTGGACCAATTCTTCAAGGACTTAACAAACCTGTTAATGATCTCTCTCGTGGTTCAAGTGCTGATGATATTTACAAACTTGGTATCATTACAGCAGCCCAAGCACTAGAAGAAAAATAATTCTAAAAGCTGAGTTTTTTGCTCGGCTTTTGTCGTTTAAAAAGAAGAAGAGGAGTATGTAATGGTAAAAACAGCTTTAGTAACAGGAGCAACAGCTGGTTTTGGAGCTTCAATTGCAAGAGAATTAGTGGCAAATGGTTATCAAGTAATTGGGACAGGTCGCCGCTTAGCGCGCTTAACAGCTTTAAAAAACGAGTTAGGCGATGCCTTCTTTCCCCTTCAAATGGATTTGCAATCAAAAGAAAATATCTCTGAAGCACTTGAACAGATTCCAGAGGTATTTCAACCGATTGATATACTGGTCAATAATGCGGGGCTAGCTTTGGGGCTTGAAAAGGCACATAAAGCTCATTTTGATGACTGGGAAACCATGATTATGACTAATGTCATGGGATTAACCTACTTGACTCGCCAAGTCTTGCCAGACATGGTAAGACGTCAGTCTGGTTATGTGATTAATATAGGATCGATTGCTGGTAACTACCCATATCCAGGTGGCAATATTTATGGTGCTACTAAGGCCTTTGTGAAACAATTTTCGCTCAATCTTAGAGCTGATTTAGCTGGAACGCATGTCAGAGTAACTAATATTGAGCCTGGTCTGGCTGGTGGGACAGAGTTCTCAAATGTTCGCTTTAAAGGTGATGATGAAAAAGCAAGCAAACTCTATGAAAAAGCCAACAGTCTTCAGCCGGAAGATATGGCTAGGACAGTGGTTTGGTTGGTTGAACAGCCTGAACACATGAACGTCAATCGTATCGAAATCATGCCAACTTCCCAAAGCTTTGGTGCTTTGCCTGTCTATAAAGAAGATTAATCTTTAAAAAGTGCCCATTTCCGATGGTTAAAGAAAACAAGAAAAGTGAAGTTGAAACTAAAATTCAACTTCACTTTTGGTTTAATCATCCTCTATTTTTGTAATTTGATGGTAGATTAAATACCACTTTTCGTTACGACGCCAGAGGCTCATGTGCTGTTTGTTTTCTAAAGTATAGGTCAGTAATTTTGTTTTTTGGCTAATGTTTTTTACTTGAAAGTTAGTGAAGTTGGCAGGGTAAAAGATTTGTTGATCCATAACCTGCTCCTTATTCAAAATTTTGCCATCGGCTTCAATAGTAAAGAAATCTTCGGAGATGTATTGCTCAAAATCTGGGATTTTGGAAAGGATGATCATCTCATTTTTGTATAGTTTTTTGACCACATTTCCAAAAATATCGTCTTCAGGAATAGCAGCGGGTTCAACGTGGATATCAATATCATAAACTGAGAAACGTTCACTGAGCATTTTTTCGACTTGTTCTGTAATATCATGGCTCTCATAAACCGAAAGATCTGGATTCATCTCTAAAACAATATCTAGGTAAATATTACTACCGTATGTTCGTCCACGCTGCGATTTTACCGCGGTTATTTTAGGAATTTCTAGAATGGCTGCTTCATATTTTTTGAGTTGAGATTGGTCAAAACCGTCAGATAGGCTAAATGTCGCTTCCATAAATATCCCATAGGCTGTTCTAAGGATAAAAAACGTGATAATAACAGCGACTAAGTGGTCAATAATAGGGAAATTTAGTGAGGTTGCGATGATGGCAACCGTAGTTCCCAAAGAAGTTAGAGCGTCAGAAAGATTATCTTTTGAGGCGGCAACTAAGGCACTCGATTTTACTTTTTTGGAGAGTGTTTTATTGTAAATATAAACCCCAAACATGACCAGGGCTGAGATAAGGCCAACAATAGCACCGAGAGGGTCAATAGCAGCTTCTTTGCCTGAGATAATTCTTTGGATGGTTTGGATTAATACTTGAAAACCAACCAAAAACATGATGAATGATGTAATCAAGCTAGAAAGATCTTCAATCTTCCAATGACCAAAACGATGGTCTTCATCAGCTGGCTGGCTGGCTA
Source organism: Streptococcus halotolerans (assembly GCF_001598035.1). Classification (NCBI taxonomy): domain Bacteria; kingdom Bacillati; phylum Bacillota; class Bacilli; order Lactobacillales; family Streptococcaceae; genus Streptococcus; species Streptococcus halotolerans. The sequence continues at coordinate 475,597 of NZ_CP014835.1, forward strand.
GGTGTAGCCCAATCAAAAGCGTAACATTTCCGACGATATCAGACAAGTTATTAAAGCCATCGGCTATTAGTGAAGACGAATTAAACCAATAACCAGAAATTAATTTACCGATAGTAAGGACAAGGTAAGCTGAAATGCTCAAAATCGGACCACGCTTGGCCAAGCGTAAATTTTCAGAAGGATGTGACATGAAAGCTCCTCTATTTTTCTTAACTTTACCATTATAACACAAGAAAAACACCAGTTTCCTGATGTTTGTGTCTTATTTTTGCTTTGTAAAATATTTCTTCGTTTCATGAAGGATGACTGGCGATAATCCAAGCAATGCTATCAGGTTAGGAAAGGCCATAAGACCATTAACAATATCAGCCAACACCCAAATCGTTTCCAAGCTAATGTAGCCGCCAAGAGCAATCATAACAACATATAAAATGCGATAGACGATGATCGATTTACTCCCAAAGAGAAATTCAAAACAGCGTTCTCCATAGTATGACCACCCGAGGATAGTTGTAAAGGCAAAGAGTATGAGACTGATCGTCAAAGCAACTTGACCAATATTACCGAAAACTTGACTGAAGGCAAATTGTGTTAAGATGGCGCCGTTCAAGTCTGTTGACCACCCATCAGTAACGATAATAGCCAAACCAGTTAGGGTACAGATAATGATAGTGTCGATAAAGGTACCTGTCATTGAAATCAATCCTTGTTCAACAGGTTCATTGGTACGAGCAGCGGCAGCAGCAATGGGAGCAGAACCCAGGCCAGACTCATTAGAGAAGACTCCGCGAGCCACACCAGATTGAATGGCTAACATGAAACCGGCACCTGCAAATCCTCCCAGAGCAGCTTGCCCCGTGAAGGCCGATTTAAAAATAAGGATGAGACTTGGAATAAAGTTGTTAGCATTAGCAAGGATAACCGCAATAGCAGCTAGGATGTAAATCCCTGCCATGAAAGGAACTAACTTTTCAGAAACTTTTGAAATGGATTGAATCCCACCAAAGATGATAGCGGCCACAAGCACAGCCAAGATAGGACTAACCAGTTGTGGCGAAAGCCCTATCGTATTTTTCAGTGAATCCGTAATGGAATTGACTTGTGTAAAGGTTCCTGATCCTAGGAGCGCTACCATAGATCCAAAAATTGAGAAAATAACCGCTAGCCATTTCCATTTTTGTCCCAGACCATTGGTGATGTAGTACATTGGTCCACCAGCTTTTTCACCATTTTCGTCTGTGATACGATATTTGATAGCAAGAAGTCCTTCAGCATATTTGGTTGCCATACCAAAAAAGGCAGCAACCCACATCCAAAAGAGAGCACCAGGACCACCAAGCTTAATCGCAGTGGCAACACCAACAATATTACCAGTACCTACTGTTGCAGCGAGTGCTGTTGCTAAAGCAGCGAAACTGGAGATATCGCCATCACCATTAGCATCATCTGAAAAAATCAGTTTAATAGCAGTAGGGAGTTTGAAAATCTGAATAAAACCTAGTCGGCTAGAAAGGAAGATCCCAGTTCCAACCAAAAGGATTAGTAAGGGAGGTCCCCAAACGTATCCATCAATGGATGATAGTAATTCGTACATGGTTGTATACTTTCTATAATGATTATTGGATTAAGGTTATAAATTGACGTTGTCTATTATATAGTTACTTGAAATGATTTGTCAAATAGAGAAAATACTATAAAAAATGAGTATTGTCAGCTAATTTTTATCAAAATATCGTCTCGTTTCTTTAATAATAATCGGTGAAAGCGCTAAAAGTGCTATTAAATTAGGAATGGCCATGAGGCCGTTAACGATGTCTGCCAAAATCCAAATCAACTCAAGATTAAGAAAACCACCTAAACTGACCATGAGAACGAAAATCAAACGGTATAAAGACAGGTGTTTGACACCAAACAAGAACTCAAAACACCGCTCACCATAATAAGACCACCCAAGAATTGTTGTGAAAGCAAAAAGTAAAAGTGAGATGGTTAAGGCTATAATACCCCATTCACCAAAAATGTCAGCAAAGGCAGCTTGGGTAAGAGGGGCACCATCAAGGGATGTTGTCCATTGACCAGTCACCAGTATAGCTAAACCCGTCAGGGTACAGATAATGATGGTATCGATAAAGGTACCTGTCATTGAAATCAAACCTTGCTCCACAGGCTCATCTGTTTTAGCTGCCGCTGCCGCAATTGGTGCAGAGCCTAATCCAGATTCATTTGAGAAAACCCCACGTGCGATACCTTTTTGGATTGCTTCCTTTACCACAGCTCCAGTAAAACCACCAATAGCAGCAGTTTTGCTAAAGGCTGAGGTAACTACAAGAGAAATCGTCGGAAGGATGTGTTGATAATGAAAGGCGATGACTAATAAAGTGGCAATGATATAAAGGCTTGCCATAAATGGGACGACTTTTTCTGAAATTTTTGAGATTGACTGGATGCCGCCGAAGATAATAAGTGCAGTCAAGGCTCCTAAACCGAGACTAACCAGTTTAGGTGAGAAACCAAGGCTATTTTCTAAAGAAGAGGTAATGGAATTGACCTGCGTAAAGGTTCCAATACCAAACCAAGCAACCAACACTCCCGCGACAGCAAAGAAGATGGCTAAAGGCTTCCACTTTTGTCCCATTCCATTGATAATATAGTACATTGGTCCGCCAGAAACGTCTCCATTAGCATCCTTGCTGCGATATTTAACTGCTAAGAGTCCTTCAGCGTATTTAGTGGCCATGCCGAAGAAAGCAGCAACCCACATCCAAAAAAGAGCACCAGGACCACCACTTTTAATAGCCGTCGCCACTCCAACGATATTCCCAGTACCCACGGTTCCTGCTAATGCTGTTGCCAGAGCGGCAAAACTGGAAATGTCACCTTCACCCTTATCCTCAGCAAAAATGAGCTGAATGGCTTTGGGTAATTTGGTCACTTGAATAAGATATAACCTGCTTGAAAGGTAAACACCAGTCCCAACCAAGAGAATTAAAAGTGGCGGTCCCCAAACGAAACTGTCTAAATGAGTGAAAAAAGCAATCATGACAAACTCCTTAACCGAAGGATTATCGATTAAACAAAAGAAAGAAAAACCACCTCTATTGAGATGGTTGTATGGTTACTAACGAAAATAGACGATGATAGCTAAAAAGCCGTATCAAAATAGACCCTTAATAATAGGTCTTTTTCCTTTTGTCTTTGCTTCTGTCCTTTTGCCTGAGAGATTGAGCATTGCCTTGCCCCTTCGGCGCCCCACTAAAGAGGTCTCTCCAGAAGTCCGTCAGTAAACCAGTCCCACCTTTGATGAGGTACCTGAGAGTTTAACTCCTTCGGCGATAGTTGTTGGACTATCTTCTCCTGATTAACATCATTCGGTATATTTTATTTTGATTTATCATAATCTAATCTGTTAGACTTGTCAAGTTTATTTTTAGAAACAGTTTAAATTGCCCTAGAAAACGAACAATGTGACAACTTTAAGGAAAAACGAAAAAATTCTAGGAGATTTTACACGTTAAAAATGGTAAAATGGTAGATGATTTTACAAAAAGAAAGAGGACCTTATGAATCCTTTGTTAAACGGAATGAATGATCGTCAGGCTGAAGCGGTACAAACGACAGAAGGACCGCTTTTAATTATGGCAGGGGCAGGATCTGGAAAAACGAGGGTTTTGACACATCGTATTGCCTATTTGATTGATGAGAAATTTGTTAATCCTTGGAATATTTTAGCCATTACCTTTACCAATAAAGCTGCGCGTGAAATGAGAGAACGTGCCATGGTACTTAATCCAGCGACACAAGACACTTTAATAGCCACTTTCCACTCCATGTGTGTGCGTATTTTGCGTCGCGAAGCTGATCACATTGGTTACAACCGTAACTTTACCATCGTTGATCCCGGTGAACAACGTACGCTCATGAAGAGGATTCTCAAAAACCTTAATTTGGATCCCAAAAAGTGGAACGAACGTGCGATTTTAGGGACCATTTCTAATGCTAAGAACGATTTGTTGGATGACAAAGCTTACGAGATGCAAGCAGGAGATATGTATACGCAAATCGTTGCTAAATGTTACAAGGCCTATCAGGAAGAGCTTCGGCGTTCTGAAGCTATGGATTTTGATGATTTGATCATGATGACTTTACGTCTTTTTGATCAAAATCCTGATGTACTTAGTTACTACCAGCAGCGTTATCAATATATTCATGTCGACGAGTACCAAGATACGAACCATGCCCAGTATCAATTGGTTAAATTATTGGCGTCACGGTTTAAAAATATTTGTGTCGTCGGGGATGCTGACCAGTCTATTTATGGATGGCGTGGGGCTGATATGCAAAACATTTTGGACTTTGAAAAAGATTATCCTCAAGCCAAGGTTGTTTTATTGGAAGAAAACTATCGTTCGACCAAGAAAATTCTTCAAGCCGCAAACGAAGTTATTAATAATAATCGAAATCGCCGTCCTAAGAAGCTCTGGACACAAAACGCTGACGGTGAGCAATTGGTCTATTATCGTGCCAATAATGAACAAGAAGAGGCTGTTTTCGTGGCCTCGACCATTTCAAATATGGCACGCGAAATGGGTAAAAATTTCAAAGATTTTGCTGTTCTTTATCGTACTAATGCTCAGTCTCGTACTATTGAGGAAGCCCTTCTCAAGTCCAATATTCCATATACTATGGTTGGTGGTACCAAGTTCTACAGCCGTAAGGAAATTCGCGATGTGATTTCTTATTTGACTGTTATTGCTAATACGGCAGACAATATTTCCTATGAACGGATTGTTAATGAGCCTAAGCGTGGTGTTGGGCCAGGGACGTTAGAAAAAATCCGTAGCTTTGCAAACGCTCAAAACATGAGTTTACTTGAAGCTTCTGAACAAATCATGCTTTCAGGTGTTAAAGGAAAAGCTGCACAAGCGGTATGGGATTTGGCTAATCTGCTCTTAAATTTGCGATCTGATTTGGATAAGTACAGTATTACCGACCTTGTTGAAGCTGTTTTGGAGAAATCTGGTTATCTAGAGTCTTTGCAATTGCAGAATACTCTGGAAAGTCAGGCTCGCATTGAAAACATTGAAGAGTTTCTCTCAGTAACCAAAAACTTTGATGAAACCAATGAGGATGGGCCAGAAGATGAATCTGGTCTTGACAAACTTGGTCGTTTTCTCAATGATTTGGCTCTCATTGCTGACACAGACGATGGGAATCAAGAAGCAGCGGAGGTAACTCTGATGACCCTACATGCTGCCAAAGGTTTGGAGTTTCCAGTTGTCTTTCTAATTGGTATGGAAGAAGGAGTTTTTCCACTAACAAGAGCAGCAGAAGATCCAGATGAGTTAGAAGAAGAGCGACGTCTTGCTTATGTTGGAATTACACGAGCTGAAGAGATTCTTTTTATGACCAATGCCAATACACGTACTCTTTTTGGTAAAACATCTTATAATCGTCCGACACGATTTTTGAGGGAGATTTCAGATGATTTGCTCCAATACCAAGGTTTAGCAAGACCAGCAACTTCTTCCTTTGGTGTCAAATACACTAAGAATCAACCAACCCAATTTGGCCAGGGTATGAGTTTATCACAAGCGCTTCAAGAACGTAAGTCTCAGGCACAACCACGTTCGGCAGCTCAATCATATCACTCAAATAAGGGCCCACTACCCTTTAAAAAAACAAGCCAATCTAACTCAACAGAAGTTGACTGGCAGATTGGTGATATTGCCCATCATAAAAAATGGGGAGATGGCACTGTCTTAGAAGTATCTGGCTCTGGGTCAACTCAAGAATTAAAAATCAAATTTCCAGAAGTTGGCTTAAAAAAACTTCTGGCTTCTGTTGCACCTATTGAGAAAAAATAGGAGTTGTCAGAACACAGAATATGACCAAGATTGATAAGTCAACAAACTTGCTACTGAATTCTCTAGTAGCAAGTTCTTTTTATACTGCACTGATCATCAAAAGAGTCAATGAGGTTCCCTCTTGAACTGAGACCAAAACGCTACCAAGTCAATATTGGTATGTTATAGTCACTAGCTATTTTGTCCAATTCCTTGGTTAATGAGATCTTGTCAATGCTCAGTTACTTGGTAGTAAGGCCTACAGTGATGGCGTTATTGAATCATAGGCTATTTGTCGTCTTTCTTTGTTGTTTTGAATCATGAGGGTCAAGTATTATTTGGCTTAGAAGTAATAAGCATAAGGTATTAGCAAGTATACCCAATTAAGCGATAATGTTGTTAGAATAGTTTTGTTCAAATAACTGTCAGATAATTAAATATGCAATAGTGAATGAAAACGCTTTTTTATTTGCATCTCCGTTTCCGCTTTTTTCTGAAAACGAACTCTTATAAAAAATATTAAAAAATCGTTCGTGATGTACTTGTTTATTCTGATCTTTTTGATACAATAAAATTATCAAATAACAGGAGATGCTTATGAAAAAAAAGGCTATTTATAAGTATATGATACAAGCGTCGGTTCTCTTCGCACCGCTTGTTTTATCTGCTAATTTACCCCAACAAAATGTGCTTGCTGATGAATCAGATCCTGCATCTGAAATAATCCAGCCCAAAACAGAGAGTTTAGCTAATAGTTCGGGTTTATCAGGAGCTCCCGCTAATGGAAATGGTTTGGATACTGATCAAGCAGCACCTGAGGTTCAAGGGCCAGAGCCAAGTTCTCTCGTTGATTCTGTCTCAGAGTCTAGTCCAACTGTTGGTAGTCCAATACCGCTAGCCCAAGCACGCGAAACTGAAAAAGGACAGACTGTCACTGTTTCTGGTAAAGTTATCAGTACTGTCAACGCTTGGGGTGGAAATGGTTTCTACATTCAAGATGAAGCTGGTGATGGGCTTTATGTTTATCCTGGGAAAAAACAAGATGTTACAAGAGGCGACACTGTTCAATTAGATGGTACTTTAGGGGCTTTCAGTGGAGAAGTTCAACTGACTAAAGTATCTAAACTTGCCAAAGTCGCTGATATTTCAGTTCCCCAACCAACGCTCACAACTGTTGAAGGTTTAACTGATAAACTTCAGTCAACTTTAGTGACTTTGAAAGAAGTAACTGTCGGTCCTATCTCAAGTGATACTAATGGAACATCAACGTTTTACATTACTGATCAAAAAGGGCAGAAAGTTGCTGTTCGAGTAGATAGCCGTACAGGTATTGACAACACTAAGTTGTTAAGTTTGATTTCAGAAAATGATACGATTAACCTCACTGCGATTTTATCCACTTACAGAGGAAATAATCAGCTAAAACCATTTTTAGAAAATCAGTTTGAAGTGGTTAAAAAAAGTGTCACACCACCTCCAGTGGAAAGAATCGTGTCAGTAGGACAAATCCAAGGAGAAAGTCACACGTCACCACTTGAGCATCAGACGGTTACCGTTAAAAATGTCGTTGTGACATATGTTGCCAATAAAAACCATTTTTATGTGCAAGATATAGCACCTGATGGCAATCCTAAAACATCTGATGGTATTGATGTTTTTCTAGCCAATCATGACGTTTCTGTCGGTGATAAATTAACTGTTATGGGAAAAGTGGTTGAATATTTAGGAACTGGCTATAGTGAGAAAGAACTTACTGATTTGACCACTACTCAAATTGCTGCGACATCAGTGATTAAAGAGGGGAAAGTAACGGTACCAGCACCTGTTATTCTTGGTGTTGATCGTATTGCTCCAACTAAAATTGTTGAAGATGACGCCTTTTCATCTTTCGATCCAGATACAGATGGCCTTGATTTTTGGGAATCTCTAGAAGGTATGCTGGTTGGTATTGATAATGCTAAAATTATTGGACCGCAAGCTAATAAAGAAGTTTATGTCGTTCCAGGTGGTTATAAGGGACCAATGAATAAGGTAGGAGGTCTTACCTTAGAACCAGACAACGCACATCCAGAAAAAATCGCTGTCCTTTTTGATAAGAAACTGATTACAAAAACAGGAGATTCTTTCCAAGGACGGATTTATGGTCCAATCACATATGGATACACTAACTACAAGTTATTAGCTAAAGTTGCCAATTCTCCTAAAGTGACTGATGGTGGTGTAAAACCAGAAATAACGACTATTGTCAAAGACCAGGAGAAGCTAACGATTGCTTCTTATAATATTGAAAATTTCTCAGCCAATAATAAAACGACAGATAATGCAAAGGTAAAACGAATTGCAAAATCATTTGTCAATGACTTGAAATCACCAGACATTATTACCCTAATTGAAGTTCAAGATAATAATGGTACTACCGATGACGGTACAGTTGATGCTAGTCAAAGTGCTCGTCGCTTGATTGAAGCAATCAAGGCTGAGGGTGGCCCAAACTATCAATATATTGATATTGCTCCAGAAAACAATATGGATGGTGGTGCTCCTGGTTCTAATATCCGTACAGGATTTCTTTACAATGCCGATCGGGTGAGTTTGGCTGATAAACCTAAGGGTGATGCCAAGACACCTGCTGCTTGGGAAAATGGTGAATTGAAATATAGCATAGCTCGTATCGATCCGCTGAATGCTGCTTGGAGCAACTCTCGCAAGCCAATAATTGCAGAGTTCCATTTCAATGGGCAAAAAATTAACCTTGTTGCTGTTCATCTCAATTCAAAACGTGGTGATGATGGTATTTTTGGAAAAGTACAGCCTGTCAGCTTTAAATCAGAAAAACAACGCCATCAAATGGCTACTATTATCAATCAGTTTATCTCCGAAGGAATGAAGCAAAATCGTAATCTGAATGTTGCTATGTTAGGCGATTACAATGATTATGAATTCACCAAGACACTCGATATTATCTCAGGTGATATCATGTCTAATTTGGTGAGTCGCCATGATAAGTCAGACCGTTTCTCATACTTCTATCAAGGAAATAACCAATCGCTTGATAATGCAGTCATCTCAAATAATCTTCTAGATCGCTACGAGTTTGACATGGTTCATGTTAATTCTATTTTCATGAAAGAACATGGCAGAGCTTCAGATCACGACCCATTATTGTTGCAACTGGATTTAAGACCAAAAGAATCGACGGAATCAGGTTCTAGTGAAGAGGATACTACGGGTAACGCTTCAGCAACTATTGCTGTTAAAGACAATGCTTCAAACCCAGTAGCTGGTGCAACTGTTGAATTGTTGGCAGCAGATGGTACAGCTCGTCAAGTGAAGACAGATGAATTCGGTAACGCTAACTTTACAGACGTTAAACCAGGCAAAGGCTACACAGCTGCTTTGGCAATGGTACCCGAAGGCTATGAATACAACAGCTACCGTACAGCAGCGTTTGACTTAAATAACGCTGATCATCACGAAGACTTCATCACAGCAGATAAGACTCAAAAAGAAGCACCAAAAGAAGACAAAGAAGTTGGTAATGCTTCAGCAACTATTGCTGTTAAAGACAATGCTTCAAACCCAGTAGCTGGTGCAACTGTTGAATTGTTAGCAGCAGATGGTACAGCTCGTCAAGTGAAGACAGATGAATTCGGTAACGCTAACTTTACAGACGTTAAACCAGGCAAAGGCTACACAGCAGCTTTGGCAATGGTACCAGAAGGCTATGAATACAACAGCTACCGTACAGCAGCGTTTGACTTAAATAACGCTGATCATCATGAAGACTTTATCACAGCAGATAAGACTCAAAAAGAAGCGCCAAAAGCAGATAAAGAAGTTGGTAATGCTTCAGTTACAATTTCTGTTAAAGATAACGGCTTCAAACCAGTCGTTGGCGCAACTGTTGAATTGTTAGCAGCAGATGGTTCAGCTCGTCAAGTGAAGACAGATGAATTCGGTAACGCTAACTTTACAGACGTTAAACCAGGCAAAGGCTACACAGCAGCTTTGGCAATGGTACCAGAAGGCTATGAATACAACAGCTACCGTACAGCAGCATTTGACCTAGCTAATACAGATCATCACGAAGACTTCATCACAGCAGATAAGGCTCAAAAAGAAGCACCAAAAGAAGACAAAGAAGTTGGTAACGCTTCAGTAACTGTTAAAGTAGTTGACAATGGCTTCAAACCAGTCGTTGGCGCAACTGTTGAATTGTTGGCAGCAGATGGTTCAGCTCGTCAAGTAAAGACAGATGAATTCGGTAACGCTAACTTTACAGACGTTAAACCAGGTAAAGGTTATACAGCTGCTTTGGCAATGGTACCAGAAGGCTATGAATACAACAGCTACCGTACAGCACCATTTGACCTAGCTAATACAGATCATCACGAAGACTTCATCACAGCAGATAAGACTCAAAAAGAAGCGCCAAAAGAAGATAAAGAAGTTGGTAACGCTTCAGTAACTGTTAAAGTAGTTGATAATGGCTTCAAACCAGTCGTTGGCGCAACTGTTGAATTGTTGGCAGCAGATGGTTCAGCTCGTCAAGTGAAGACAGATGAATTCGGTAACGCTAACTTTACAGATGTTAAACCAGGTAAAGGCTACACAGCTGCTTTGGCAATGGTACCCGAAGGCTATGATTACAACAGCTACCGTACAGCAGCATTTGACCTAGCTAACACAGATCACCACGAAGACTTCATCACTGTTGATAAGACTCAAAAAGAAGCACCAAAAGAAGACAAAGAAGTTGGTAATGCTTCAGCAACAATCAAAGTAGTTGATAATGGCTTCAACCCTGTGGTTGGTGCAGTTGTTGAGTTGAAAGCAGCAGATGGTTCAACTCGCCAAGTAACAACAGATGAATTTGGTAACGCTAACTTTACAGATGTTAAACCAGGTAAAGGCTTCACAGCATCTCTAGTTTCTGTTCCAGAAGGTTATGAATTAAACAGCTACCGTACAGCAGCGTTTGATCTAGCTAATACAGATCATCATGAAGACTTTATTGCAGTTGATAAAGTCCAAAAAGCTGACAAACCAGGTGAAGATCAACCAAAAGAGGAAAAACCAGAAGCACCAAAAGCAGATGATACTCAAAAAGAAGAACAAGGTAAAGATGGTTCTAATGCTTCAGATAAAGGAGCTAAAAAAGCTGCTGATAAATCAGAAGTAAAAGCATCAGCTGCTAAAGCAACAGCTTCTTCTGAAAAAGCAGAAGCATCAAAAGCTGCGAATGACGATCAATTGCCAAGTACTGGTGAAAAATCATCATCAACAGCAGTTGTAGCAGGTTCAGCTATTGCACTTGCTTCACTAGGTTTTGCAGCATCACGTCGTCGTAAACAAAACTAAAGATTTTTGACCCTGTCTTATAGAAAATCATTTTAGTCTCCATTTTATCAAGACACGGGAAAGCTAATAGCTCTCTCGTGTTTTTGGTAAATGAAAAAATATGGGAGGTGAGAGACTACGAAGCGACCTTATACAGCTCATGCCAAGAAAATAGAAAGGTTGTGATGGTATAGATAAAAAAGAAAAAAATTTAAAAAAAGAGAGCATATTAATTGTTTTATCGACATAATAGTGTATAATAACAATATAAATTAAATGAAATGTGGTCAGTTTTAGAAATGCTGTTACAAAAGCATAGAGAACGTTTTCTTTGTTTGAGTGATGCTGCTAAAAAGTAATTTACACACTCACTTAATTTATAAGTGGTCACTTTGACCATTTCTCGAGAAAGTTGTTGTTTTGTTAATATGATACTTTAAAGAAGTATCTGGCGTAATTCCCATAGGGATATGAATAGAAAGGTTTTATATTATGTCATTATTATGGTCACTTATTGTCGGAGCACTTATCGGTGCGATTGCTGGAGCCCTCACTAAAAAAGGTGGCTCAATGGGTTGGATTGCTAATATCTTAGCTGGTATTGCCGGTTCTTGGGTTGGTCAAGCCTTATTTGGTTCTTGGGGTCCTAGCTTGGCTGGTATGGCACTTGTCCCATCAATCCTTGGAGCAGTGATTGTTGTTATCGTTGTATCATTCGTACTTTCAAAAACTAAATAATCATTCATAAAGGAGGAGTCATGGCAAAAGGATGGAAATTTCTATATAGCCTTGTCGGGATTGTGCTTCTTACGGTGTTGGGGAATGTTATTTTTCTTAATCAGCGTATCTTGCGCCTTCCAGCTCTATCTTGGGTACCTGTAAACTTTCGTGCACATAGCATTTGGCAAGAGTTTTTAGCGCAGTATTTCTTATGGGCTGCAATTGTACTCTTTATCCTGGTTCTTATTGGGATTTTAGTCATCATCTTTTTCCCTCGTCGTTACAGTGAAGTTGAACTTGCTGACGCTAAAGGAAAATTGAAACTCAAGAAGTCAGCTATTGAAGGTTATGTTAAGAGTCTCGTTGAATCAGAAGGTTTAATGAAAAATCCTAAGGTAACAGCAAATCTTTACAAGAAGAAATTCAAGGTGGATGTCAGAGGTCAAGTTGTTCCTCGATCAAATGTCATTACGAATACAGAAAAACTTAAGAAAGATTTGGAAGTTGGACTTAAAGCATTCTTTGGCGTGGAACATGATGTTGATTTTAGTGTCAAAGTCAAAGATGTTGTCGAAGAGAAAACAATCAAAAGTGGTCGTGTAGAGTAGGAGTGAAGCATGGAAATATTTGAAAAGTACAAATACCCCATCATTGGTGGAGGGGCAGCTTTCTTCTTAGCACTTCTACTAGTGACATTCGGATTTTTTAAAACATTATTCATTTTAATTCTAGTCGCGGCAGGTAGCTTTGCTGGTTACTTTGCTCAAGAAACAGGACTAATTGATCGTTTCTTAGAAAATTTTAAATAATAACTAAGTCATTATTCTTTATATAGAAAGAGGTATATTATGGTACAAAATCATTCAGTAAATAACAGTCCAGTGGATCCAAAAGCTATTCGTGGTCAGCTAACTTATGAAGATAAAGTTATTGAAAAAATTGTAGGGCTTGCTGTTGAACATGTGAATGGCTTACTTGCTATCAATGGTGGCTTCTTCTCAAACATCAAAGAAAAATTAGTCAACACTAACAATGTGACAGATGGTGTCAACGTTGAAGTTGGTACAAAACAAGTTGCTGTTGACTTAGATGCTGTTGTTGAATATCAGCAACACGTGCCAACTATTTTTGATCAAATCAAAAGAGTTGTTGAAGAAGAAATTACGAAAATGACTGACCTTGAAGTTGTTGAGGTTAACGTTAACGTTGTAGATATTAAAACACGTGCACAATTTGAAGCTGATTCAGTAAGCCTTCAAGATCGTGTATCAAATGGCGCACAAGCAACTAGCCAGTTTGTTTCAAACCAATATGACAATGCTAAAGGTGCTGTAAGCAATGGTGTTGATCGTGTTCAAGAACAAACTGAGCCACGTGTAAAATAATAAAAGATAACTCTGGGATAACATTAGGAGGAAAGAAAATGTCTGAAGAAAAATTTGATGCTAAAGTAGATAAAGTTTCTGGTGGAGTTAAAGAAGGTCTTGGAAAAGTGACTGGAGATAAACGTACAGAATCTGAAGGTAAAGTCGAAAAAGCAACTGGTGATATCAAAGAAAAAATCGCTGATGCTAAAGATACTGTAAAAGGTGCTATTGACGGCCTTAAATCAAAAAACAACAAGTAGGAATAGGTAGTATTATGACTGAAATTAAAAGTACAGTAACTTATGATGAGAAAGTAATTCAAAAAATTATTGGTCATGCTCTTGAAAACATCGACGGATTGTTATCTGTTAGTGGAGGATTTTTCTCAAACGTTAAAGATAAGTTAGTTAATTCTGAAGATGTAACAACTGGCGTTAATGTTGAAGTTGGTAAAGAAGAAGTAGCTACTGATCTTGATGTTATCGTTGAATACGGTAAAGATATTCCAGCTATTGCTGAAGGTATTAAAGAGATTATCTCTCAAAATGTTGAAGTGATGACTCATTTGAAAGTTATCGAAGTTAACATCAACGTTGTTGACATTATGACTCGCGAAGAGTTTGAAGAAGCTTCTGTGACTGTTCAAGATCGTGTTGAGGCTGGCTATGCTAAGACAAAAGAAGCAACAGCAGCTGGTTATGAACGCGCTAAAGAAGCTACTGCCGCAGGTTACGAACGTACTAAGGAAGCGGCTCAGAATGCAGGTGAATACATTTCAGAAAAATCTGGTGAAGCTCGCGATTATGCGTCAGAAAAAGCTACTCAAGCTAAAGAATTTACTGCTGAAAAGACGGCTGAAGCTAAAGAATACGCTTCAGAGCAAGCAGGAAAAGCTAAAGAAGCAATGTCAACTGAACCTGAAGGAGTTACTTACACGGCTTCAGTCGATAGTGATGTTGTTGTTGCAGACTAATAACAATAGAGTAACTAGTTCAACTTAACGTTGAATTGGTGGCGGAAGGTTGGGAGAAATCCTGATCTTTTGTTTTGTATTGTGAAGTGTTGAGTGAGGTCGAGGATGAACAATATCATATTTTGGCAAGTTTCAGCATTTCAAAAAAATGGTAAGTTCGTAGATTTATTCCTATTGTCAAGACTTGTATAAGGTGGTAGAATCAAGTCGGAGGTATCATAATGAGGAGAGTCAATTCCGAAGTAAGGAGTTCCAAGTATCAGCAGGTTGCCGTTGCCGTTGCTAAACGAATTGCAGATGGCGATTACGAAGTTGGTGAGAAATTAAAATCAAGGTCAACATTAGCGAGTACCTTTAATGTCTCTCCGGAAACTGCTCGTAAGGGTTTAAATATTTTAGCTGATATGCATATTGTCAGTTTAAAACATGGTAGTGGTGCGATTGTCTTATCAAAAGAGAAGGCTGAAGACTTCTTGAAAAATTATGAAACGACGCATTCTATCGCAATGATAAAAAATAAAATCCGTGAAAATATTAAACAGCAAGCGCAGGAGTTAGAGGATCTTGCTGATTTGGTTGATGAGTATTTGTTGCAAAGTCAGTCTGTCAGTCGTAAATATCCTTTTACACCGTATGAGATCATTTTAACTGAAGAAGCTAGCCATTTGGGAGAGTCCATTCGTGATTTAAATATTTGGCATCAAACTGGTGCAACTATCGTTGGTATTGAACATAACGGAACCCTTCTATTATCACCGAGTCCTTACGCTGTTTTAGAAGCAGGGGATCATATCTTTTTTGTCGGAGATGATCTTGCTTATTCGCGTTTGAAGAATTTATTTAATATAAATGTCGGACTATAAGATTACTCTTAAAACCAGATTTATCTGGTTTTTTACTTGCTTTAGCATCACAGTTGTATTAAAATACTAATATTAACAGAAGGAGAGATGTTCCGGTTATGGAAGCAATTAAATCAAGTAATCATTCCCTTTTAAAAGATATTGCTAGTATTTTTAAAGGAAGAGCGGTCTCTTCAAAAGCTGAGGGAGAACGTATTGCGGTTATCAATATCATTGATATAAAGGATGGTCTTATTGACTATACTAATTTAAAAACTTACGATGAGGATGAGCGTTTAGTTTCCAAATACTATTTACAAGCAGGAGATGTTTTGGTTTCTTCTAAAGGCACTCAGCTGAAGCTTGCCGTATTTGACCAACAGTCTGGTCCAGTCGTAGCCTCATCTAATTTCACCATTATCAGACCATCAACTAAAGTTAGAGGCCACTATCTTAAATTATTTTTTGAAACAGCTGCTGGTCAAGAATTATTAAAGGCAACTGACCGTGGGAAAGCTGTCATGAATCTATCAACCAAGGAAATCGGAGACATTCTTATTCCCTTGTTACCTATTGTCAAGCAAGATTATGCTATTGGTCGTTATTTACGAGGGCAAGCTGATTTTCAACGTAAGTTTGAGCGTGCTAATCAAGAATGGCAATATATTCAAGAAGAAGTGAAGCGTACACTATTTCCCTGATAACAAAGAAGGCACTGAATATCATTGCTTTTTTTGTTATAATAAGACCAAATGATTGAGGAGTTTGAGATGAACGAAATAAAATGCCCCCATTGTCAAACGGTGTTTACCATAAACGAAACAGAGTATAGTCAATTATTAGAACAGGTAAGAACTAAAGAATTTGAACATGACCTTCTAGAAAGACTTGCATCAGAAAGACGATTGATTGAAGAACAGTCTAAAAATGCCTTACAATCTGAGTTGGGGAAAAAAGAAAGAGAAATTGCGACTTTAGAGCATAGACTAGAGACATTCGAAAGCCATCAAGCTGTCGAATTGCAGGATGCAATGGCTCAGAAGAATGACGAGATCAATGATTTAAAACAAAAAATCGATAAACTAGTAGCTGATAATGCTCTGGCCTTGGCGCAAGCCTTATCGCAAAAAGATAAGGAAAATCAAGAATTACAAGCAAAAATCGACCTTCTTGGTTTGGAAAAAGACAAGGAAAAACAAGAAGCCCTAACTCAACTCCAACAAGAAAAAGACCAGATTACTAATCAACTCTTACTTCAAGAACAAAAGCAAGAGTTGGCTAAACAATCTTTACTCAGCCGTCACCAAACAGAACTAGCGCAAAAAGACGAACTTATCGCTTACTACAAAGACTTTAAAGCAAAACAATCAACTAAGATGATTGGAGAAAGCTTGGAGCAACATTGTGAGTATGAGTTTAACCGTCTTCGTATGACAGCCTTCCCAAATGCACAATTTGGAAAAGATAATGATGCTAAAACGGGATCGAAAGGTGATTATATCTACCGAGAGTTCGATGACAATGGTATTGAGATCATTTCAATCATGTTTGAGATGAAAAACGAGGGTGATGAAACAGCTTCCAAAAAGAAAAATGAACAGTTCTTCAAGGAATTGGATAAAGACCGCCAAGAAAAAAATTGTGAGTATGCTATTTTGGTTTCACTTTTAGAAATGGATAACGATCTTTACAACAATGGTATCGTGGATGTTTCCTATGAGTATCCTAAAATGTATGTTGTTCGTCCACAATTTTTTATTCCGATCATTACCTTACTACGTAATGCAGCACTCAATTCATTGCAGTATAAGCAAGAGTTAGCTTTAGTAAAAGAGCAACATATTGATATCACTCACTTTGAAGAAGATTTAGATATCTTTAAAAATGCCTTTGCTAAGAATTACCAATCAGCCAGTAAGAATTTCCAAAAGGCTATTGATGAAATCGACAAATCCATCAAACGAATGGAAGCCGTTAAAGCAGCTTTAACGACCAGTGAGAATCAGTTACGACTAGCGAATAATAAATTGGAAGATGTTTCTGTCAAAAAATTAACACGAAAAAATCCAACGATGCGAAAGCAATTTGAAGAGTTAAAAAAAGATAATATTTAAATACTAAAAAAGAGGTTTGCGGTGCACAATACAATAGATTTAAAAAAACCAGTTGCTGACATTATAAAAGACCACCCAGAACTTCTGGAGATTCTAGTAGAATTAGGGTTTAAACCGCTGGCAAATCCTGCCATGTTAAACACTGTTGGTAAGGTAACCAGTTTAAAGTCTGGGGCAACATTAGCCCACATTCCAATCGAAAAGATTAAAGAAACGTTACTGATGCATGGGTATGATATAGAGGAATAGCTAATGGATAAAAATCGTATTGAAATACTAAAAGAAATTTTACTTGAACTTCACCAGGGTGCCAGCGCTGAATCTGTTCAGGAACGTTTTAACGAGCATTTTACAGGGGTTTCAGCTTTAGAAATTTCAATGATGGAGCATGAGTTAATGTCTTCTGACACAGGGATAACGTTTGAGGATATTATGGGCTTGTGTAATGTCCATGCTAATCTTTTTAAAGGTGCCGTTCAAGATGTGGAAGTGGCAGATGTAGATCAAGAGGGGCACCCTGTTTATGTTTTTAAACAGGAAAACCTGGCTCTTCGAGCTGCTATGCTTCGCATTCGTCGTATCTTGGATCATTTAACGAAACCTGAGCATGCAGACTTTTCTGATCAACTATCTAAGGGCTTAAAGCACCAGATGAGACTCCTAGGTCAATTTGATAAGCATTATACTCGAAAAGAAGAACTGTTTTTCCCTATTATGGAGCGTTATGGCCATGATGCACCGCCTAAGGTTATGTGGGGAGTTGATGATGAAATTCGGGACTTGTTTGCAGAAGCTAAGAAGGCTGCTGACTTTTTACCAGAGGCGTCTATTGAACTGATCAAAGAAAAATTTGAAGCATTTGCAAGTGAATTCGAAGAAATGATTTTCAAAGAAGAATCTATCTTATTGATGATTCTATTGGAGACTTTCACCCAAGATGATTGGTTGGCTATTGCTAAAGATAGTGACAAGTATGGTTATGCTATTATTAAGCCAACCCAAGAATGGCAACCGCACCGAAAGGAATTTCTACAAACGAGCGGGCAGATCACAGACGATGCGAATAGTGAACATCTTTCTGAGTATTCGGATACTAAAACCATAGAAACTGATGCTGGCGTTTTCTCAATCACCTTTACACCAAAGAAAGAAAAAAAGAAGGTTGATAGAACGACACCGCAGGCTTTTGGGAATGGCTATTTATCGGTGGAACAAGCTAATCTAATCCTTAATCATTTACCTATGGAAATCACTTTTGTCAATAAAGAGGATATTTTCCAATATTATAACGATTATGCGGCAACTGAGGATATGATATTTAAACGTAATCCAAGCCAAATTGGCCGTCATGTTGAACTTTGCCATCCTCCTAGGGTTTTGGAAAAAGTAAAAAAAGTTATGGAACTTCTCAAGTCTGGACAAAAAGATAAAGTAACTATGTGGTTTAAGTCTGAAAAAAGAGAGATGTTTGTACATATCACTTATGCGGCCGTGCGTAACGCTCATGGTGACTTCGAGGGGGTTTTAGAATATGTTCAAGAGATTCAAGATTTCAGAGCCATAGATACAGATTTTAACAGAGATATTTTATAAATAAAGGTAGCAAGAGTGAGAGCAAGTCGGTCTATTAATTAGCGGTTCTTGTGTCTCACTCTTTTTAGGCTTTATGATATAATAGCTATTATGATTAACGGAATTATCAACTTAAAGAAAGAGGCTGGAATGACCAGTCATGATGCAGTTTTTAAACTTCGTAAACTACTGCATGAAAAAAAGATAGGTCATGGTGGAACTTTGGATCCTGATGTCACAGGCGTTTTACCAATAGCGGTAGGAAAGGCAACCCGCGTGATTGAATTCATGACAGAGGCAGGAAAGGTCTATGAGGGTGACATAACATTTGGTTTTTCCACAACGACAGAAGATGCCAGCGGTGAAATGGTTGAGCGAACACCGATCCCTAAGGATCTAACGGAAGAAGCCATTGATTCTGCGATGCAAACCTTGACTGGACCGATAACTCAAGTTCCTCCCATGTACTCAGCTGTGAAAGTTAATGGCAAAAAGTTATATGAGTATGCTCGAGCTGGTGAAACGGTTGATCGCCCTGAGCGTCATGTTGTGATTAAAGAATTTGTGAGGACTTCTCCTTTGACATTTGATGACGAAGTGGTCAGATTTTCCTTCAAAGTTGCTTGTAGTAAAGGAACCTATGTGAGAACTCTTGCAGTTGATCTTGGAAAACGCCTTGGTTTTGCTAGTCACATGTCGCGACTAGAGCGAACAGCATCTGCTGGTTTGAAACTCTCTGAAGCATACTGTTTAAAAGATATCCAGGAAATGATCGAGAAAGAAGATTTGAGCTTTCTGTTACCGATTGAATATGGCGTATCTGATTTACCTTCAGTCGAATTAAGCGATGATGACCTTGCTAATATCCGATTTGGTAGGTTTATCAAGTTAGATAGTCAAGAAGCGACACTGGCAGCTTATTATAATGCCAAAGTTGTAGCCATTTTAGAAAGACGAGAAGATTTGTATAAACCAAGAAAAGTACTACTATCATGAAAATAAAAACGATACATTCTTATCAAGAAATTAATGAAGCTGAAAAAACAGTGCTTGTTTTAGGATATTTCGATGGCCTACACCAAGGCCATAAAGCACTGTTTGAACAGGCTAAAAAAATTGCCAATCAAAAAGATCTAAAGGTAATCGTATTAACTTTTGTTGAATCTCCCAAATTGGCTTTTAGTCGATACACTCCCGACTTGTTACTCCATATTACCTCGCCTCAAAAACGTTATGAAAAATTTGAAGAGTATGGGGTTGATACCTTATATTTAACAGATTTCACGAGTGATTTTGCCAAAGTGACCTCTGATCAATTTATTGATACTTATATTAGGCAGCTAAATCCAGATTCTATTGTTGTTGGCTTTGATTATCATTTTGGTCATAATCGAACAAATGCTGATTACCTTTCTAGAAATTTTGAAGGTAATGTCGTGACGGTAGCAGAAGTGACGGATGGTAAACAGAAAATTAGCTCCACACTGATTCGAGAATTAATTCAAGAGGGTAATGTCCGTGAGGCCAATAAATTGCTTGGATATGAGTTTTCGACCAGAGGAATTGTTGTTCATGGTGATGCTCGTGGTCGAACGATTGGCTTTCCGACTGCTAATCTAGCGCCTATCGATAGAACACATATCCCGTCTGATGGCGTTTATGTGACAGATGTCTTAGTCAAGGGAAAGCGATACCGATCGATGACCAGTATTGGAAAAAATGTAACCTTTGGTGGGACTGAGATGCGCTTAGAAGTCAATATCTTTGATTTTTCAGGTGATATATACGGCGAAGAAATTGAAATATTTTGGTTGGAAAAGATTCGAGAAATGGAAAAATTCAATGGCATCGATGATTTAGTTGACCAATTGAAAAGTGATCAAGAAATTGCGATAAATTGGCAAAAACCATAGCCAATCCACTTATTTTTTTGTATAATAAAAAATAAGTAGATTGATTAATGAGGCAGTATATGATTACTTTATTTTTATCACCAAGTTGTACCAGTTGTCGTAAAGCACGCGCTTGGTTAGAAAAGCATGACGTTGAATACGAAGAACACAACATTATCACAAGTCCTCTGACTCAAGATGGATTGATGTCTATTTTGTCATTCACTGAGAATGGCACAGAAGATATTATTTCAACGCGATCCAAAGTGTTTCAAAAATTAGATGTCGATGTGGATGATTTATCCGTTTCGGAATTGATTGATCTTATTGCTTCAAATCCTAGTCTGTTACGTCGACCAATTATTATGGATGCCAAACGCATGCAGATTGGTTTTAACGAAGATGAAATCCGTGCCTTTCTTCCTCGAGACTACCGCAAGCAAGAACTTCGTCAAGCGACTATCCGTGCTGAAATCGAGGGACAACATGCGCAATAACAATTATTCATACCCGCTTGATTTATCCTGGAGTACTGAAGAAATGACTTCAGTACTTCATTTTTTTAATCAAGTCGAAAAAGCGTACGAGAGTAAGGTCAGTGTGACAATCTTACTAGAAGCTTATAAAGATTTTAAAAAGGTCGTTCCTTCAAAAGGTGAGGAAAAACGTTTAGATAAAGATTTTGAGCAAGTCAGTGGCTACTCAACGTACCGAGCTGTTCAGGCAGCAAAATCGCAATCTGAAGGGTGGTTGAAGCTTGGAAAGTAAATTTTTATTTGCAAAATCCCTGATTAAGGAAGCTGGTTTATTTATTAAAGATGCCATGCATCAGGATTTTGATATAGAAGTGAAGGCTGATGAGACTGATTTGGTCACCAGTTTAGATAAGCAATGTCAGGAACTAATGATTAAGGCTATCCTAAAAGCCTATCCAGATGATCATTTTCTTGCAGAAGAAGATGATGTCACTCATCCGATTTCTGACGGCAAGGTTTGGGTCCTTGATCCAATTGATGGCACTGTTAATTTTATCGCCCAACAAGACCATTTTGCCATTATGATTGCCTATTATGAAAATGGCGTTGGCCAGTTTGGTCTGATTTTGGATGTCATGAAAGATGTTCTTTACTCAGGTGGCGGTCAATTTGATGTTTATGCTAATGATGTGAAACTTGAAACCTATCATCATCGTTCTTTCAAGAGAAGTCTAGTTGGTGTGAATGCTCAAATGTATTTAGAAAATACTAATGGTCTCCGAGAATTCACTAAAACTGCTCTTGGCATACGTGTTTACGGTGGTGCTGGCATCAGCATGGCTCAAGTTATGTCTGGGAAATTGCTGGCTTATTTCTCTCACATTGCTCCTTGGGATTATGCAGCAGCATCCATTATGGGCGAGAAACTAGGTTATTGTTTGTTGACAGTGACTGGACAGAAAGCCGACTTTAAAAATCGACAGAAGGTCATGTTTGTCCCAAAAGAAGAATTGTCCGCAATTCAGAAATTCGTACATTAAATGAGATCAAGAAGAAGAGCCTCCAAGGGCTTTTTTTATAGGTCAATAGTTAGGAATTTGTTATAATATGACTATGGAATTACCAAAAGATTTTATCAAAAAATACCAAGATCTACTTGGACATGAAGCCCAGCCTTTTTTAGAATCATTTGCCAAAACGGCTATTTCAGCTTTTCGGACTAATCCCTTAAAGGAAGAACAGGCTGTGTTTGATGACCCTATACCTGACACCCCATGGGGATATTATGGGAAAATATCAGGAAAATCTGTTGAGCATGTGACAGGCCTAGTATACTCACAAGAGCCGGCTGCTCAAATGGTTGGTCAAGTTGCCAGTCCTAAATCTGGAATGAAAGTTTTGGATTTGGCGGCCGCCCCAGGTGGAAAGACAACTCATTTGTTAAGTTATTTAAATAATACTGGCTTTTTAGTCAGCAATGAAATAAGCGCTAAGCGAAGTAAAATACTGGCCGAGAATGTTGAGCGATTTGGTGCTAGAAATGTCATTGTCACTAATGAGTCAGCCGAACGATTAGCGAACGTTTTCCCAAGTTATTTTGATTTAATTGTTTTTGATGGGCCTTGCTCTGGCGAAGGCATGTTCCGAAAAGATCCTGATGCGATGACCTACTGGCATGCAGACTACCCAAGTGAATTAGCTAATTTGCAAAAATCCATTTTAGCTGAGGCTATAACAATGCTAGCGCCAGGAGGTGAGTTGGTTTATTCAACTTGCACATGGGCGCCAGAGGAAAATGAAGGTGTTGTTTCTTGGCTTTTAGAGAATTTTGATGATTTGGAATTAACTCCGATTAATCCTATAAATGGTATGACTCATAGTGAAATCGTCCCAGGAACAGTTCGCATGTATCCTCATCGCTTCAAAGGGGAAGGACAATTTATCGCTAAATTTAAAAATCTACGAAGCGAATCAAATAAACTGAAAACAAAAAGTAAAAAAACATCAAGAGCAACCTCAAACACTTTAACTAAAACTCAAGTTGATCTGTGGCATCGCTTTTCAAGTGAGCACTTAACGACTGACCTCATCGGATCTTACGAAACCTTTGGTGATAATCTTTATCTGTTACCAGAAGGTTTACCAGATTTATCAAAGGTAAGAATTGCCAGAAATGGTCTCCATTTAGGAACATTTAAGAAGAATAGATTCGAGCCATCCTTTGCTTTAGGAATGGCCTTAAAACCATCTGAGGTAGTACAGAATATAGAAATTAATATAGAACAGTTTGAGCTTTATGTTTCTGGAAATCAGGTGCTTTTAGATCAACATTACGCTAACGGATGGTACCAAGTCGTTATAAATGGGAATGGTTTAGGATTTGCCAAAGTTGTTGGAAATCAGTTGAAAAACTATTATCCGAAAGGTTTACGGTTTCAATACTAACTGTTATTGAATACAATTTGATTCAAAAAGAAAGTCAGTTGATGGACTTCTTGATATAATAATTTTGTGCTATAGAGTTATCTGACAATATAAGAAAGTTACTGTTAGCACACTTTAAATTGATTTCGTTCTTCGGAGGAAAAAAAATGAAAAAGAAAAAGCTACTCACACTCGTGGGAATGCTTGCTGTAGTATTATTGTTCCTTTCTGGCTGTGCCAAGTGGATTGATAAAGGGGAAACGTCAACAGCAGTTGGCTCAACAGCCTTGCAGCCACTTGTAGAAGCAGCGTCAGATGAATTTAGTAAGCAAAATATTGGTAAAACCATCAATGTTCAAGGCGGCGGGTCTGGTACAGGACTTTCTCAGGTGCAATCAGGTGCTGTTCAAATTGGCAACAGTGACTTGTTTGCTGAGGAAAAAGACGGTATTGATGCCTCTAAGCTTGTCGATCATCGTGTGGCGGTTGCCGGTCTTGCGGTTATTGTTAATAAAGAAGTTTCAGTTGATAATCTGACGACAGAACAGTTACGTGATATTTTTTCCGGAAAAATTTCTAACTGGAGTGAAGTTGGTGGAAAAGATTTAACTATTTCTATTATTAACCGTGCAGCCAGCTCGGGATCACGTGCCACCTTTGATAGTGTTATCATGGGTGATGCCACTGCCAAGAAAAGTCAAGAACAGGACTCAAATGGAATGGTAAAATCCATTGTTTCCCAAACGCCTGGAGCCATTTCATACCTAGCCTTTGCCTATCTAGATGATAGTGTTAAAACAATGAAACTTAATGGGTTCGAACCGTCTGCTAAAAATGTGGCTTCTAATGACTGGCCTATTTGGTCATATGAACATATGTATACAAAAGGTGAGCCAAAGGCTCTTACGAAAGAATTTTTAGACTTCATGATGTCTGAAGAGGTTCAGTCCAATATCGTTACTGGAATGGGGTACATTTCTATGAACGATATGAAAGTTGAGAAAACAGCTGATGGTAAAGTCTCACCAAAATAAAGGAGTAGAAATGAAGAATCAGGAATTGGCTAAGAAATTAGTCGCACCTTCAAAAAACTCTCGTCTTGAGAAGTTTGGTAAGACCATTACTTTTCTATGTCTTGCTTTAATTGTTTTTATCGTTGCGATGATTTTGATTTTTGTCGCTCAAAAAGGACTTTCAACATTCTTTGTTGATCGCATTAATGTCTTCAAATTTTTATTTGGTTCAGACTGGCAACCTAGCGTAAAAGGTCCAGATGGTAAGCCTCTCCTGGGAGCTTTGCCTATGATTATGGGCTCTTTTATCGTAACCATTTTGTCAGCCTTGATTGCGACACCTTTTGCCATTGGGGCAGCAGTCTTTATGACAGAGGTGTCTCCTAAGTATGGTAGAAAAATCCTTCAACCAGCTGTTGAATTATTGGTTGGTATTCCATCTGTGGTTTATGGATTTATTGGTTTACAAATCGTTGTACCATTTGTCCGTTCCATTTTTGGAGGAACAGGGTTTGGTATCTTGTCAGGGGTCTTTGTTCTTTTTGTTATGATTCTCCCAACGGTGACCTTTATGACAACTGACAGCCTTCGAGCTGTCCCTCGTCATTATCGCGAAGCTAGTATGGCTATGGGAGCAACGCGTTGGCAAACCATTTGGCGTGTTGTTTTAAATGCTGCTCGCCCAGGTATTTTTACGGCTGTAATCTTCGGAATGGCGCGTGCTTTTGGTGAAGCGCTAGCTATTCAAATGGTTGTTGGTAACTCTGCTGTTATCCCAACGTCATTGACAACACCAGCAGCTACTCTAACATCAGTGCTAACTATGGGAATCGGTAATACCGTCATGGGAACAGTTCAAAATAACGTTCTCTGGTCACTTGCCTTGGTCTTGCTCTTGATGAGTCTCGCCTTCAACACCCTCGTTAAATTCATTACAAGAGAGAGAAAGAGAAACTATGAACGCTAAAAAAATGGATAAATTAGCAACTGGTGTTCTCTACACCATTGCAGCGATTATCGTCGCAATCTTGGCATCGCTCATCCTCTTTATTTTGGTTCGCGGTCTGCCTCATATCAGTTGGTCCTTCTTGACTGGTAAATCTTCTTCATACGAAGCAGGTGGTGGTATTGGGATTCAACTATACAACTCCTTGTTCCTACTTGTAACAACCTTGATTATTTCAGTTCCTTTGTCAATGGGTGCAGGGATCTATCTTGCAGAATATGCTAAAAAAGGTCGTTTGACGAATTTCATTCGCACCTGTATCGAAATTTTATCTTCATTGCCATCAGTGGTTGTTGGTTTGTTTGGTTACTTGATTTTCGTTGTGCAATTTGAATATGGTTTTTCAATCATTTCTGGTGCCCTTGCCTTGACAGTCTTCAATCTTCCCCAAATGACGCGTACGGTTGAAGATAGTCTACGTACGGTTCATCACACACAACGCGAAGCAGGTTTAGCACTAGGTTTATCACGCTGGGAAACTGTTTTACATGTTGTCGTTCCGGAAGCCTTGCCTGGTATTGTAACGGGGATTGTCTTGGCTTCAGGACGTATTTTTGGAGAAGCAGCAGCCTTGATCTACACAGCTGGTCAATCAGCTCCGGCACTTGACTGGTCAAACTGGAATCCTCTAAGCGTAACCAGCCCGATCTCACCTTTCCGTCAGTCTGAAACCTTAGCTGTTCATATTTGGAAAGTTAATAGCGAAGGAACCATTCCTGATGCTACTCTTGTATCGGCAGGATCAGCAGCAGTCTTACTCATCTTTATTTTGATTTTCAACCTGTCTGCTCGCTTTATTGGTAAGAAATTACATGAAAAATTAACATCAGCTACATGATAAGGAGTTTATATGCCTGAGTATAATTGGGATGAAAGACATATTATCACTTTCCCTGAAGATAACCTCATTTTATCTACCAATGACTTGCATGTTTATTATGGTAAAAATGAAGCTATCAAAGGAATTGATATGCAGTTCGAAAAAAATAAAATTACAGCTTTGATTGGTCCATCAGGATGTGGCAAGTCAACCTTCTTGCGTAGTTTAAATCGTATGAATGATACGATTGATATTGCTAAAGTGACAGGTGAAATCATGTATCAAGGGATTGATGTCAACGCACCTGAAATCAATGTTTATGAAATGCGTAAGCACATTGGGATGGTTTTCCAACGCCCTAACCCATTTGCAAAATCGATTTATAATAATATCACTTTTGCTCATGAGCGTGCTGGTATTCGCGACAAAAAAGTGTTGGATGAAATTGTTGAAACCTCTCTAAAACAAGTTGGTCTATGGGATAAGGTAAAAGATGATCTTCATAAATCAGCTTTTACACTGTCCGGTGGACAGCAACAGCGTTTATGTATTGCTCGCGCAATTTCTGTAAAACCTGATATCCTTTTGATGGATGAGCCAGCATCAAATTTAGACCCAATTGCAACTATGCAACTGGAAGAAACTATGTTTGAGTTGAAAAAAAATTACTCTATCATTATCGTTACGCACAACATGCAACAAGCTGCACGTGCTAGTGATTACACAGCCTTTTTCTACCTAGGTGATTTGATTGAATATGACAAAACCAAAACCATTTTCCAAAATGCTAAGTTACAGTCAACCAGCGATTATGTTTCAGGACGTTTTGGATAGGAAGGAGAACGAATGACAAAACCAATTTTACAAGTCCGCGATTTGTCGGTATATTATGGTAAGAAAAAAGCTTTGAATAATGTGTCACTCGATATTTTTCCAAACGAAATCACAACCCTGATTGGTCCATCTGGTTCTGGTAAGTCCACTCTTCTTAGAGCCATTAACCGTATGGGAGATTTAAATCCAGAATGGTCTTTAACGGGTTCTATTAGCTATGATGGTCAAAACATTTATAGTCCGAGAACAGATACTGTAGACCTGCGCAAAGAGATTGGAATGGTATTCCAGCAACCGAATCCCTTTCCAATGTCCATTTATGAAAACGTTGTTTACGGTTTACGTATCAAGGGTGTCAAAGATAAAGCGATTCTTGATGAAGCAGTGGAAAAATCTTTGATAGGTGCCTCCATCTGGAATGAAGTTAAAGATCGACTTAATGATTCTGCGCTTGGTTTGTCTGGTGGCCAGCAGCAACGTATTTGTGTGGCACGTGTCTTAGCAACAAGCCCACGCATCATCCTCTTAGATGAGCCAACATCAGCCTTAGACCCTATTTCAGCAGGGAAAATTGAAGAGACCTTGTACGGACTTAAAAAAGACTATACGATGGTTGTTGTAACACGTTCCATGCAGCAAGCATCACGAATTTCAGACCGTACCGGTTTCTTCCTTGATGGTCATTTAATTGAGTTTGAAAATACTAAAACCATGTTTATGAAACCAAAACATAAAGAGACAGAAGACTATATTACTGGTAAATTTGGATAATCCAAATCAAAGAAAGAGGTAGCCTATGTTACGTACACAATTTGAAGAAGAATTAGATAAATTGCACAATCAATTTTATGCTATGGGAACAGAAGTTTTGGCACAGATTAACAAAAGTGTTCGCGCCTTTGTTAGCCATGACCGTGATTTAGCTCAGGAAGTGATTGACGAAGATGAAGTGGTTAACAATTACGAAACCAAACTTGAAAAAAAATCACTTGAAATTATCGCTCTGCAACAACCAGTTTCACAGGATTTGCGAACCGTTATTACTGTTTTAAAAGCTTCTAACGACGTTGAGCGCATGGGCGATCATGCTTCCTCTATTGCAAAAGCAACGATTCGAATGAAGGGAGAAGAGCGTGTTCCTCACGTAGAAGCAGAAATTAGCAAGATGGGGAAAGCCGTTAAACGCATGTTAGAAGATGCTTTTAACGCTTATATCAATGGTGATGAGGCTGCTGCTCGCGAAGTTGCGGCTAAGGACGAAGAAATTGATGAGTACTTCAGAACAATCCAACATCAAGCGGTGGAAGGTATCAGAGAAAATCCAGAAGCAGCTTTTGCTGGCAAAGAGTATTTTCAAGTTCTCATGTATCTGGAACGTATTGGTGATTATGCTCGCAATATTTGCGAGTGGGTAGTCTATCTTAAAACTGGCAAGATTATCGAATTATAAGTCACTTTATGATATAATTAGGGATGTTGGATTCAACATCCTTTTCTTATTTTTTGGTTTTTACAACTAGTCTTAAGGGACAATCAAACCAATTAACACTCTTCGACGATCAAAAGCAGACGTTGTTGACTTGATGAAGGTCAGTTCTATCGCCATCGGCGTCGCTTAGTCTACTTTTGATTTTCATTGAGTATAAAAAGTACTTAGGGAAATTCCCAGCTAATATTAAGGAGTATTATGACAGTAGTTGAACACTTGATCGAAACGTTTATTCCAGAAAACTATAATCTTTTTCTTGATTTGAATCGCCAGGAAAAACAATTTTCAGGTAATGTTGCTATCACAGGAGAAGCGCTAGATAATCAGATTGCCTTGCATCAAAAAGGATTGCACATCGAATCTGTAAAACTAGATAATGAAACACTTACTTTTGAGGTTGACCACGACAACGAATGTGTTCGTATCGATTCGCCTGATACCGGTATGATGACACTGGTCATTGAATTTTCGGGTAAAATCACTGATAATATGACCGGAATTTACCCATCTTATTACACTGAAGATGGTGTCAAAAAAGAAGTTATTTCGACGCAGTTTGAAAGTCACTTTGCAAGAGAAGCTTTTCCATGTATTGATGAACCTGAAGCAAAAGCGACATTTGATCTCTCCTTAAAATTTGATCAAGAAGAAGGAGAGATAGCCCTCTCTAATATGCCTGAATCAAATCCTGAACTTCGTCAAGAAACAGGTGTCTGGAGCTTTGAAACCACACCAAGAATGTCTTCTTATTTGTTGGCTTTCGGTTTTGGAGACCTTCAAGGAAAAACACAAAAATCTAAAAATGGCACTGAAGTTGGAGTCTTCTCAACCAAGGCTCATCCTTTAAAATCACTTGATTTTGCACTAGATATTGCGGTTCGTGTCATTGATTTCTATGAAGATTATTTTGGTGTTGCTTACCCAATCCCATTGTCATACCATCTAGCTCTTCCTGATTTTTCTGCAGGAGCTATGGAGAACTGGGGACTTGTTACTTACCGTGAAGTTTATCTTTTGGTGGATGAAAATTCTACGGCATCAAGTCGTCAACAAGTCGCGCTTGTTGTTGCTCATGAGTTAGCTCACCAATGGTTCGGAAATCTTGTAACGATGAAATGGTGGGATGATCTATGGTTAAATGAAAGTTTTGCCAACATGATGGAATACGTTTCTATTGATGCTATCGAACCTTCATGGAATATTTTTGAAGATTTCCAAACAGCCGGTGTCCCACATGCCCTCAAACGTGATGCGACTGATGGGGTACAGTCAGTACATATTGAAGTAAACCATCCAGATGAAATCAATACCTTGTTTGATTCAGCTATTGTTTATGCTAAAGGAAGTCGTCTCATGCATATGTTGCGTCGTTGGCTTGGTGACGATGCCTTTGCCGCTGGTTTGAAGGCTTATTTCAAAAAACATCAATATCAAAACACAGTAGGGTACGACTTATGGAGAGCTCTTTCAGATGCTTCTGGTAAAGATGTTGCCGGCTTCATGAATTCTTGGTTAGAGCAACCTGGTTATCCAGTTGTGACGGTAACTGTTGAAGATGATAACTTGGTTATTAGCCAAGAACAATTCTTTATTGGTGATGGAGAAAAAGTTGGTCGCTTGTGGCAAGTTCCGCTTAATAGCAATTGGGCTGGCCTTCCAGATACACTAACTGAAGAACGTCTTGTTATTCCTAATTATAGTCAACTCGCTGCGCAAAATAAGGGTGCCCTTCGTTTGAATACTGAGAATACAGCTCATTATATTTCAAATTATAAAGGTCAAGTTTTAGAGGCAATCCTTAACGATTTAGATAGTTTAGATGCAACAAGTCAACTACAAGTAACCGAAGAACGTCGTTTATTGGCTGAAGGTGGAAAAATTTCTTACGCAGAGCTAGTTCCTCTGATTGAGCGATTATCAAAAGCAGATTCATATATGGTTGTCTCTGCCATCGTTTCTGTATTGAATGGTCTTGACAAGTTTATTGATGAGAATAGTGAAGAAGAAGCTGCCAAGCACGACTTGATTCGTCGTATTTTCCATTCCAAGTTTGAACGCTTAGGTTTTCTTCCAAAACCAGGAGAGTCTGATGAAGATGAAATGGTTCGCCAATTAGTTTTAACTCAGTTGATTGAAGCGCGTGATCTCGAAGTAACAGCACAAGCCAGTCAATTATTTGCACAGTATCACGATGATTTAGGGAAGATTCCTGCTTCCATTCGTACGGTACTCTTAGTCAATGAATTTAAATCTTCTGAAACAGCTGACCTTCTAAAAGAATACATTGATTACTATGTCACGACTAATGACGGTACCTTCAAACGCCAATTGTCTCACGCTATTGCTAATACAAAGACAGAAAGTAACCTCTCAACAATTTTAGGCTTCCTAAAAGATAAAGATATTGTTAAACCACAGGATTTATCTTCTTGGTATGGAGCTCTTCTAAGTCACAGATTTAGTCAAGCTACCGTATGGAAGTGGTCAAAAGATAATTGGGATTGGATAAAAGAAGTTCTTGGAGGTGATATGAGTTTCGATGCTTTCGTTATCATACCTTCTCGCTTATTTAAAACAGCAGAAGCGTTTGAAGAATATAGAACCTTTTTTGAACCTCAATTAGATGATATGGCTATTAGCCGTAATATTGCTATGGGGATAAAAGAAATCTCAGCTCGACTTGAATTAATCAACCAAGAAAAAGAAGCCATTTCAAAAGCCCTTTTGACATAAGGTAACATCAACCTTTCCCATAAAAAAACGGCTCTTTGTCAACTGTAGTGGGTTGACTTATAGCTAACACCGAGAGAGGACCAGTTTGGTCTTCTCTTTTGTTGTGTTCAAAGCAAGATAAATCCGTTTTTTGAAGTTTTCGAAGTTCCTAAAGCCAAAAGCATTTCGCTTAATGACTTTAATAAGGTTGTTGGTGGCCTCTAGTTTGGCATTGGAATAAGGTAGTTTCAGAGCATTAATAATCTTCTCTTTGTCTTTTAGAAAGGTTGACAAGACGGTCTTGAAGATGGGATGGACCTGTTTGATGGTATCAGAAATGAGTTCAAAGAAGTGTTTCTCCTGCTTTTCTTGGAAATGAAAGAGAAGGCATTGGAAGAGTTCATAGTGGTGACGTAGCTCATCAGAGTAGTTCAAAAGACGTTGCACAATCTCTTGATTGGTCAAGTGCATGCGAAAAGTTGGACGATAAAACCGTTTATCGTTTAGGTTACGACTATCTTGTTGGATGAGTTTCCAGTAACGTTTCAAGGCCTTATAGTCGTGAGATTGACGCTCAAATTGGTTCATGATTTGGATACGGAGACGGTTCATAGCACGAGATAACTGTTGAACAATGTGGAACCTATCGAGAACAATCTTCGCCTTAGGAAACAGTTGCTTAGCGATGTCATAATAGGGACTAAACATATCCATGGTGATGACTTTGACACGACTGCGCACCTTGTGAGAATACCGCATGAAATGATTTCTGATGACAGCTTGCGTCCGCCCATCAAGGATAGCGATAATCTTGTTAGCATCGAAATCTTGGGCAATAAAGCTCATCTTTCCCTTCTTGAAAGCATACTCATCCCAGGACATGTTCTCAGGTAACCAGGTTAAATCGGTCTTGCACTCAAAGCGGTTGAGTTGCCGATAGACAGTTGACACAGAGATAGACAGGTCTTCAGCGATTTTTGTCATTGCTTCACGGCTCATGAGTTTGTCGGTGATTTTGTGGTTAATGATGTTGGGAATCTGATGATTTTCTCTGACTAGAGAGGTCTTAGCGACAGCCATTTTCCCACACGCTTGACATTTGAAGCGACGCTTTTTGAGACGAATCAGTACTTTACAACCCGCCATTTCCAGATAGGGAATTTTGCAAGGCTTTTGGAAATCGTACTTTGTCATTTTTCCTTGACAATCAGGGCATTGCGGGGCATCATAATCTAACTTGGCATGATACTCTCTGTGAGTGAAGAACTTGTCAAATGTCTTTTCAAAAGTGATGTTAGGGTCTTTAATGTCAAGCGAATCTTTGATATAATCTAATTGTTCCATATGAGTCTTTCTAATGAGTGGTTTGGTTGCTCTTCATTATAAGTCATATGGGACTTTTTTGCTATATTCAAAAAGACTCCATAATCTCCGAGAAGAATTTACCCACTACAGAAATTATAGAGCCAAAAAAACGAGTCCATCACAGTAACATTCTGAGATTGGACTCGTTTTTTATCATCATAAATTGGATAAATACAGGGACTTTAGCTTTAGTTAAGCCTGCTAAATTACAATAGTGGAAATGTTAAATAATAAAAATACTCTCGCAAGGACTGAAACAAGTGGCTTAGCTAAGCATAATTAGGTATAATGTAAGAACAAAGGAGAAATGTTTTATGATAAAATTGCTCTTGGTTGAAGATGATTTGAGTTTATCCAATTCGGTTTTTGATTTTCTAGATGATTTTGCAGATGTAATGCAGGTTTTCGACGGTGAAGAAGGTTTGTATGAAGCTGAATCTGGCGTTTATGATCTTATTTTGTTAGATTTGATGCTTCCTGAAAAAAATGGCTTCCAGGTTTTGAAAGAATTGCGAGAAAAAGGAATTACGACACCCGTTCTTATCATGACAGCCAAAGAAAGCCTAGATGATAAAGGTCATGGTTTTGAACTGGGGGCTGATGATTATTTAACAAAACCATTTTACCTCGAAGAACTAAAAATGCGTATTCAGGCGCTGTTGAAACGCTCTGGTAAACTAACCAATAATAACATTGTTTACGGAGATCTTACAGTTGATACTTCGATCAATAGTGTTACGGTCGATGGTAACAATGTAGAACTGTTAGGGAAAGAATTTGAATTGTTGCTGTATTTTCTACAAAACCAAAACGTTATTTTGCCTAAAACACAGATTTTTGATCGACTTTGGGGTTTTGACAGTGACACGACTATCTCAGTCGTTGAAGTTTACGTTTCAAAAATTCGTAAAAAACTAAAGGGTACAAGTTTTGCGGAAAACTTACAAACCTTAAGAAGTGTTGGCTACATTTTAAAAGATGCATAAATATATACAACAAAAGATACATTCGGACAACTTTAATCCATTTATTCATTTCGCAGCCGTTTTCACAGCTATTTTCTTTGTCATGACCATTATAATCCTTCAAATTATGCGGTTAGGATTGTACTCATCGACAGATAGTAGTCTGAAGCAAGCTAGAGGTGTTATTTCAACCTATATTGATATGACCATGTCACGAACCTACTCTTGGAAGTCCGTTGAAAATGGTATCAATATTACTATTGAGCCAAGTAAAATTAACCCTGACGATAATTTAGTTGCAGCGTTAGATGTTATTGTTTATGACAAGCATGGGAATATTCTTAATACACTGGATGCTTATTCTGAGTTTTCACGAGTGAGTTTGAAAAAATCACAGTTAAATACTATTGTAAAACGAAGACTTTTAAATGCGTATGGCCATTCTGAAAACTATCGTAGTGTCACCTTGGAGGTTTCAGATCCTGACTATCCTCAAGCGAAATACATCAGTTTTTTAGCTAGTACCAGGCAATTAGATGAAGCTTACGATCGCTATGTCAAAGTAGTAGTAACAATCATGATGATATTTTGGTTCATATCTGTTATCACCAGTGTTTATTTGGCAAAATGGAGCCGTAAACCTATCATTGCTAGTTATGAGAAACAAAAAAGTTTTGTTGAAAACGCCAGTCATGAGTTAAGGACGCCACTGACAGTTCTACAAAATCGTTTGGAAACCCTATTTAGAAAACCAAATGATACGATTTTAGAACATAGCGAAAATATAGCAGCTAGTCTTGATGAAGTCAGAAACATGAGACTATTAACGACAAATCTTTTGAATTTAGCAAGAAGAGATGATGGTATTCATCCTAAAATAGAAGAATTAGCACCTTCCTTTTTCGATGATATTTTTGATAATTATCAATTGATCGCAGAAGAAAACGGTAAACAACTGCTATTAACAAATCAAATCAGTCGCCCACTGAAATCTGATAAGACGTTGATGAAGCAGTTGGTGACAATCTTATTTGATAATGCTCTAAAATATACTGGCGATTCCGGTATCATAGCAATTTCAGTAGAAAATAAGGGCCGCCGATTCTTACTAAAAGTATCGGATAATGGTCCTGGTATATCGGATAATGATAAACAGAAGATTTTTGATCGATTTTATCGGGTTGATAAGGCGAGAACAAGACAAACCGGAGGGTTCGGGCTGGGCTTATCATTGGCCAAACAAATTGTTGATGCTCTTGGAGGGGAAATCACTGTTAAAGATAACGAGCCCAGGGGAGCTGTTTTTGAAGTTCTGATATAAGGATAACTTAAAAGCTAAGTGCTATTCTGGCACTTAGCTTTTTTATCGATAATTGAAATAGAGACAGCACAGACATAGAAACAAATATAGGTGCAGCATTGTCACTAGATTTTCATAGAACACCTCAGGAAAATATTGTTCAATGGCAATACTTTCCTGAGGTGTTTTATGTCTTATTATTGTTTTAATGAACTGTTTTTGCAACAGAACTTTTAAGCAAGCAAAAAGAGTCATCAGCTGATGACTCGATTTTTAGATTGATTAGCCAAGTTTTGTAGCAAGACGCGCTTTATCACGGCTAGCTTTGTTTGCGTGGATCAAACCTTTTGATTTTGCTTTATCGATGCTTGAAGAAGCAGCGCGGAAAAGCTCTTCAGTTGGGTTAGCTTCAAAAGCTTTAATCGCAGAACGCATAGCTGATTTTTGTGCTGAGTTTTTTTCGTTACGTTTAACGTTAAGTTCAGCGCGTTTGATAGCTGATTTAATATTTGCCAAAGTATTCACCTCCATATTTACTAACTCTATCATTATATAAGAAAATGATGGCTTTGACAAGTCTTTCTCACTTTTTGAGGTAAATTTCATCAATTTTATGATTGTGAGATTTATGCAAGATAATATCAGCGCGATTACGTGATGGCTCGATATAATGTTTTAGGTTGAGAAGATTGATGTTTTTCCATGTGGTCTTCGCAATATCTAAGGCTTCATGATGGCTTAATTGTGTGAAACGATAATAGTAGTTATCTTTATCTTCCTTTGCAATTAAAAGTAATTTGGCAAAACGTTCCAAATACCACTCTTCAATATGTTCAACATTTGCATCGATGTAAATGGAAAAATCAAAATAGTCAGCCATGTAAAGGCGTTCATTTTGTGGATTTTGAAAGACATTGATGCCTTCAACGATTAAGAAATCTGGCGCTGCCAGAGACATCATCTGATTTGGAATAATGTCATAAATTTCATGGGAATAAATGGGAATATCAACGGTTCCGCCATTTTTGATACTATCTAAAAAGTGAAGAAGTCGCGGCATATCGTAAGATTCTGGAAAACCTTTTCGATTAAGGATCCCTTTATCAA
This sequence comes from Streptococcus halotolerans, assembly GCF_001598035.1. Classification (NCBI taxonomy): domain Bacteria; kingdom Bacillati; phylum Bacillota; class Bacilli; order Lactobacillales; family Streptococcaceae; genus Streptococcus; species Streptococcus halotolerans. Next base: position 511,771 of record NZ_CP014835.1, read on the forward strand.
TCAAAGTCTGATTAGGAAATAAAAAACCATCCGTTGTCACTAATTCCACTTGGCTTTCTGGGTATGTTCGACTTAATAGTAATTGTAGCAACCGACTTGTCGTGGATTTACCAACAGCTACAGATCCCGATACTCCAATGATAAAGGGGCGTTGATTGGGTTCATCCTTTAAGAAAAGGCTTTTAGAAAAAGCTAAGTCGTCGATACTTTTTTTGTAAATTTTTATGAGATTAATTAGTGGAAGATAAATATCTTTAACATCTCCTAAATCAATTTTATCGTTCAAGCTTCTGAGCGATTCAAGCTCTTCAGAAGTAAGCAGTGCGGGTGTGTGACGATGAAGTTGTTGCCAATCCTGTCTAGACATACTTATAAAATTAATTAAATCGTGAATCATAATGTAAACTCCTGACCAACATTATAACAATAAAAAAGAAAAATGAAAACAGTTTCAAAAAAACTAGTACAAAAGGCAAAATTATGGTAAAATAGTACCACGAAAGCAAGTAGAAAAGAGATAAGATGGCTAACATGTACTACGAGGAAAATCCTAATAGCAGTCATGATATTCAAGAATTGAGCGTGACACTTTTGGGAGAGAATTTCCGCTTTAAGACGGATGCAGGTGTCTTTTCAAAAAAAATGATTGATTTTGGAAGTCAAGTATTATTGAACACATTAACCTTTAAATTTAATGATAGTGTGCTAGATGTGGGTTGCGGATATGGCCCACTTGGTATTTCTTTAGCCAAAGTTCAAGGCGTGCAAGCTACCATGGTAGATATTAATAATCGTGCGCTTGATTTAGCAAAAGAAAATGCCAAAGCCAACAAGGTAGAAGTTGACATTTACCAATCTAATATTTATGAGAAAGTTACTGGAAAGTTTGACCATATTATTTCTAATCCCCCCATTCGTGCTGGTAAAGAGATTGTCCATACGATATTGGAAGAATCTTTTCATTATCTCAATGAGGGTGGGGATTTAACAATTGTCATTCAAAAGAAACAGGGTGCTCCAAGTGCCAAGACTAAAATGGAAGAAGTTTTTGGCAATGTTGACACTCTGAAAAAAGATAAAGGCTATTACATTTTAAGGAGTGTTAAAGAATGAGAGCAGTAGATTTAATTCAAAAAAAACGCGATGGCTTTGAGCTTACAACAGAGGAAATCAACTGGCTAATCGATGGTTACGTATCTGGTCAAGTTCCAGATTACCAAATGGCAGCTTGGGCAATGGCTGTCTACTTTAAAGGAATGTCGACTCGTGAAACCAGTGATTTAACGATGGCTATGGTCGCTACTGGGGATCAAATCGATCTTTCTGCTATTGAAGGCATCAAGACGGATAAACACTCAACTGGCGGTGTCGGAGATAAGGTGACCTTGATTTTGGCACCATTAGTAGCTAGTTTCGGAGTACCTGTTGCCAAAATGAGTGGTCGGGGATTAGGGCACACTGGAGGAACTCTTGATAAATTAGAATCTATTAAAGGCTATCAAATTGAAAGAACTCAAGAAGAGTTTATCAAACAAGTTCAAGATATTGGTATATCGGTGATAGGACAATCTAATCAATTGGTTCGCGCTGATAAATTACTTTACGCCCTTAGAGATGTGACAGCTACGGTCGATATTATTCCTTTGATTGCTAGCTCTGTTATGAGTAAGAAAATCGCTGCGGGGGCAGACGCCATTTTACTTGATGTCACAGTCGGTGAGGGTGCTTTCATGAAGACAATCGATGAGGCTGAAGAACTTGCTCAAACCATGGTTGACCTGGGAAAAGCTGTTGGTCGTAAGACGGTTGCTGTTATTACTGATATGCGTCAACCTGTTGGACAGGCTATTGGGAACCGTCTAGAAGTTTTGGAAGCTCTCGATATTATGAAAGGGCAAGCGCGTGAAGACGTCACTCACTTTATTTGTGAACTTGCTCAAATGATGCTTAGCTTAGCTGGAAAAAATATTGACCTGGAGACGATTCACGATCACCTGGTTAATGGAAAAGCATTGGCAAAATTTGAAGAAATGGTAGTTGCGCAAGGAGGTGATTTAACAGATTTACATCGTCAATCATCAGCCGAATTTATTACTGACATCAAGGCAGACAGGGATGGTTTTATCGAAGCGTTACCCGCATTAGAATTTGGATTGTTCGCTATGAGATTAGGAGCAGGCCGTGCCGTAAAAACCGACTCTCTGGACTATGAAAGCGGTATAGTGTTCGTGAAAAAAATTGGTGACAGTGTTAGCAAGGATGAAATCGTCGCAAAAATCTACTCAAACCAAAAATTAACCGAAAATCTACTTACAGAATTCAAAAAAAATGTTAAAATAGGTATGACTAAAAATCAACCTAAAGAAATTGTAAAAATCATATCTTAGGAGATAGCTAAAATGAAATTTAATCGTTTGATTGATCACACTTTGTTAAAGCCAGAAAGCACACAAGAACAAGTTGATAAGCTTATTGCAGAAGCAAAAGAATATGAATTTGCCAGTGTTTGTGTTAACCCAACTTGGGTTAAGCATGCTAGTGAAAAATTATCAGAGACGCCTGTGAAAGTTTGTACGGTAATTGGCTTTCCTCTGGGGGCAAATACGAGTGCAACCAAGGCATTTGAAACTAAGAATGCCATTGAAAATGGTGCTGATGAGATTGATATGGTTATCAACATTGGCGCAGCTAAGGATGGAAATTTTGACCTAGTCGAAGCAGATATTGCAGCGGTCGTCAAGGCAAGTGGTGATAAACTTGTCAAAGTTATCATTGAAACCTGTCTCTTAACAGATGATGAAAAAGTTAAAGCATGTAAGGCTGCTGTATCAGCAGGAGCTGACTTCGTCAAAACATCAACTGGCTTTTCAACTGGTGGTGCAAATGTACATGACGTTGCTCTAATGCGCGAAACAGTGGGACCAGATATTGGTGTTAAAGCTTCAGGTGGTGCACGTTCTCTTGAAGATGTCAAACAGTTTGTTGAAGCTGGGGCTACTCGAATTGGAACATCATCTGGTGTTGCTATTGTTCAAGGAGAGTTAGCTGATGGAAACTATTGATCTCATCACTTTAGCTAAAGAAGCCAGCCAAAACGCATATGTGCCCTATTCACACTTTCCAATTGGGGCTGCTGTTTTAACAAAATCTGGCCAAGTTTTTCAAGGCTGTAATATAGAAAACATCAGTTTTGGCTTATGTAATTGCGGAGAACGTACAGCAATATTCAAAGCAGTCTCTGAAGGCTATCGCGAGCTGGAAACAATAGCCGTTTATGGTGCAACAAAGGAGCCAGTTTCGCCTTGTGGCGCTTGTCGTCAAGTGATGGTTGAGTTTTTCGAACCAACCTCTAAAGTTATCTTAATTTCGCAAAATGGTAAGACAGTCGAGATGACAGTCGAAGAGTTACTTCCATACTCTTTCACAGATTTAGATTAATCTGTTTGTTGTTGACCTTTTTGGTTATGAGCTCGCAACCTAGTTGCAATATTTTTTAGGAGGATTCATTACGATGAACAAAAAGATTGTTGGTGTTGGTCTTGCATCAGTAGCTGTGCTTACTCTTGCTGCATGTGGAAACCGTGGTGGTTCAAAATCAGATGGTGGTGATGCTGGACTTAAAGTTGCAATGGTAACTGATACTGGTGGTGTTGATGACAAATCATTTAACCAATCAGCTTGGGAAGGTCTTCAAGCTTGGGGTAAAGAGAATGGCTTGAAAAAAGGTAAAGGATTCGATTATTTCCAATCAACAAGTGAATCTGATTATGCTAATAACCTAGATACAGCTATTTCAAGTGGTTATAAACTTGTTTTTGGTATTGGATTTGCGCTTCATGATGCTATCGAAAAAGTTGCTCAAGATAATACAGATACAAACTTTGTCATCATCGATGATGTTATCGAAGGAAAAGATAACGTTGCAAGTGCAACATTTGCTGATAATGAAGCAGCTTACTTAGCTGGTATCGCTGCTGCTAAAACAACTAAAACTAAAAAAGTTGGTTTCGTAGGTGGTATGGAATCAGATGTTATCACTCGTTTTGAAAAAGGATTTGAAGCAGGTGTTAAATCTGTCGATGATTCTATCGAAATTAAAGTAGATTACGCAGGTTCATTTGGTGATGCTGCTAAAGGTAAAACGATTGCTGCAGCACAATATGCTAGTGGCGCAGACATTGTCTACCAAGTTGCCGGAGGAACTGGTGTTGGTGTCTTCAGTGAAGCAAAATCACTTAACGAAGGCAAAAAAGAATCAGAAAAGGTTTGGGTTATCGGTGTTGACCGTGACCAAAAAGATGAAGGTAAATATACTTCAAAAGACGGCAAAGAGTCTAACTTTGTTTTAGCTTCTACACTTAAAGAAGTTGGTAAAACAGTTGAACTTATTTCAGGTCAAGCTAAAGATAACAAATTCCCTGGTGGTGATGTAACTGTCTACGGTCTTAAAGATGGTGGTGTTGACATCGCTACAACAAATGTTGATGAGGCAACTGTTAAAGAAATTAACAAAGCCAAAGAACAAATTAAATCAGGTGAAATTAAAGTACCTAAAAAATAAGTCTTGAAAAGGGCGACCTTGGTCGGTCGCCTTTTTTTGAACTGAGATTTTATATCTCAGTAAAGTCTATCACCATTAGTTTGGTTGATTTTAGTGAAATATAACTTCCATCGAAAGGAAACTCCTTATGACACAGAATGTCATCGAAATGAGAGAAATTACCAAAATTTTTGGTGATTTTGTCGCAAATGATAAGATTAATCTGAATTTGCAAAAAGGCGAAATTCATGCTCTTTTGGGAGAAAACGGAGCAGGTAAGTCAACATTGATGAACATGTTGGCAGGTCTGTTAGAGCCTACGAGCGGTGAGATTGTTGTTAATGGTCAATCTGTATCTATCGATTCGCCGTCAAAATCATCACATCTTGGTATCGGAATGGTTCACCAACATTTTATGCTCGTTGAAGCATTTACTGTTGCTGAAAATATTATTTTAGGAAATGAAATCACATCAGGTGCATCACTTGATATGAAGAAGGCTCATAAAGAAATTACAGAGCTATCTGAACAGTATGGCCTTGCTGTAAATCCGAAAGCAAAGGTTGCTGATATTTCTGTTGGGGCTCAACAGCGTGTTGAAATTTTAAAAACATTGTATCGCGGTGCTGATATTCTGATTTTTGATGAACCAACAGCTGTTTTAACACCTGCAGAAATTGCTGAGTTAATGGTCATCATGAAAAATCTAACGAAAGAAGGAAAATCAATTATTTTGATTACTCATAAGTTAGATGAAATACGTGCCGTAGCTGACCGTGTAACCGTTATTCGTCGTGGTAAAAGTATCGAGACAGTGGAAGTCGGTGATGCTACTTCAGAAGATTTAGCAGAGATGATGGTGGGTCGTTCAGTATCATTTACAACAGCTAAACAGCCTTCTGTGCCTGGTGAAGTGGTATTATCTATTGATCATTTGGTTGTTAATGAAAACCGCGGTGTTCCAGCTGTTAAAGACCTCTCTCTTGAAGTAAGAGCGGGTGAAGTCGTCGGAATAGCTGGTATTGATGGAAATGGTCAAAGTGAACTAATTCAAGCTATCACTGGTCTGCGTAAAGTAAAATCTGGTCGCATTACGATTAAAGGTCAAGATGCTACTAAAATGTCTTCTCGTAAAATCACGGAACTCAGTGTTGCCCACGTTCCTGAAGATCGCCATAGAGATGGTTTAGTATTAGACATGACCTTGGCTGAAAATGTTGCTTTACAGACCTATTATAAGGAACCATTAAGTAAAAATGGTGTATTGAATTACAACAAAATCAATGAATATGCCAAAAAATTGATGGCTGAGTTTGATGTTCGCGGTGCCAGTGAGTTAGTTCCTGCAAGAGGTTTTTCTGGAGGAAATCAACAAAAGGCAATTATTGCTCGCGAAATTGATCGTGACCCAGATCTCTTAATTGTTAGTCAACCAACTCGAGGACTCGACGTAGGTGCTATCGAATACATTCGTAAACGTATTATTGAAGAACGTACCAATGGAAAGGCTGTCCTCGTTGTTAGTTTTGAACTTGACGAAATCCTGGATTTATCAGATAGAATTGCTGTTATTCATGACGGCAAAATCCAAGGTATTGTTGCTCCAGAAAAAACAAATAAACAAGAACTTGGAGTCTTGATGGCAGGTGGAACAGTAGCAAAGGAGGAGAGTCATGTCTAATAAAAAACAAAGCATAGCGGTTCCCATTATTTCTGTTGTTTTGGGACTTGTTTTGGGAGCTATTATCATGCTCATCTTCGGTTATGATCCTATTTGGGGATATGAAGGCTTGTTCCAAATCGCCTTTGGAAGTGTGAAAAACATTGGTGAAATTTTTAGAGCTATGGGGCCTTTAGTTCTCATCGCTCTAGGATTTACTGTGGCCAGTCGAGCAGGATTTTTCAATATCGGTCTTTCAGGTCAGGCTTATGCTGGCTGGATTGCTGCTGGTTGGTTTGCTTTATCACATCCTGAGTTACCACGTCCAGTGATGATTTTGATGACCATCATTATCGCTGTTCTTGCGGGTGGTATCGTTGGGGCCATTCCTGGTTTCTTGCGTGCTTATCTTGGTACTAGTGAAGTTATTGTGACTATCATGATGAACTATATCATCTTGTTTGGAGGGAATGCGATTATCCAACGTGGCTTCTCGAAAGATATTATGAGAACAACAGATTCATCGATTTATGTGAGTCAAAATGCGACTTATCAGTCAGACTGGTTAGGTGCTTTAACGAATAATTCACGTTTAAATATTGGGATTTTCTTTGCTTTAATAGCTGTTGTTGTTATTTGGTTCTTACTCAATAAAACGATTCTAGGTTTTGAGATTCGTTCAGTTGGGCTAAATCCTCATGCAAGTGAATATGCTGGAATGTCTGCTAAACGGACGATTATCTTATCGATGATCATTTCAGGAGCTTTAGCAGGACTTGGAGGAGTCGTTGAAGGTTTAGGAACTTTTGAGAATGTCTATGTTCAAAGTACCTCATTGGCAATTGGTTTTGATGGAATGGCTGTTAGTCTTTTAGCTTCAAATCATCCCATTGGTATAATTTTTGCGGCCTTCTTGTTTGCTGTCCTTAACGTTGGTGCTCCAGGTATGAATACGGCTGGTATTCCTCCGGAACTCGTTAAAGTTGTAACAGCATCAATTATCTTCTTTGTAGGTGCTCATTACCTTATCGAGCAATTTATTAAGCCCAAAAAACAAGTGAAAGGTGGTAACTAATAATGAGTTTAATGACAATTTTATCCTTGTTGGTTAGTTCAATGTTGATTTACGCAACACCTCTCATTTTGACAAGTATCGGTGGAACTTTCTCTGAACGTTCTGGTGTTGTCAATGTTGGTTTGGAAGGTATCATGGTAATGGGTGCTTTCTCTGGTATTGTATTTAATCTAGGATTTGCCGATGTTTTTGGAAAAGCAACTCCTTGGGTTGCAACAATTGTAGGTGGTCTGGTTGGGATTTTATTCTCATTGATTCACGCGGTTGCAACTGTTCATTTCCGAGCTGACCATATTGTTAGTGGTACGGTACTTAACTTAATGGCTCCAGCCTTATCAGTTTTCCTTGTCAAAGTATTTTATGGTAAAGGACAAACAGACAATATCGCACAAGCGTTCGGTAAATTTGACTTTCCAGTTTTAGCTCATTTTCCTATCATTGGAGAAATCTTTTTCAAACGAACGAGCCTTGTTGCTTATGTTGCCATTTTGATATCATTGATTTCATGGTATATTCTTTACAAAACCAAGTTTGGACTTCGTTTGCGTTCAGTAGGGGAACATCCTCAAGCAGCAGATACCTTAGGAATTAATGTATACCGAATGAAATACTATGGTGTCATGATCTCAGGTTTTCTTGGAGGAATGGGTGGAGCTGTATATGCCCAATCTATTTCGGTTAACTTTGCTGGAACAACCATTCTTGGCCCAGGGTTTATCGCTCTAGCAGCTATGATTTTTGGTAAATGGAACCCAGTAGGGGCGATGTTATCGAGTCTCTTCTTTGGTGTTTCTCAAAGTTTAGCTGTTATTGGTAATCAGTTACCATTCTTATCAAAAATTCCGACTGTTTACCTTCAAATTGCGCCATATGTTCTTACCATTATTGTTTTAGCAGCCTTCTTTGGACAAGCAGTTGGTCCAAAAGCTGGTGGTAAAAACTACATTAAGTCAAAATAAAGTAACTAAGAGAGAAAGATTTCTCTATCAGGTTGAAGAAAAAGTCTATTTGGACGTATTTTCTTCAGCCTTTTTAATTCGATTTCGCTCTCAACTGTAATGGGAAGTAAAAAGTGCTCAAAAAGATAGTAAATCAGTATCGTCAACGGCTAGTGTTATTGATATTCAATTTTTATCTTCTCAATGTCTCTAGCATTTAGATGAAAGTCTGAGGTCTGAAGATCTTAATGATGTTTATTTTAATTTGACAGTGAACAGTGGTCAAAGACGGTATTTTTTGGTAAAATAGTAACCGTTATCATACAAGTGGTTATATGCTTTCTGTGTGGTTTAACGAGCAAATAAATTGGTGTATAATACGCTTTGTGTTATACTTAACAAGTAAAAAAATATATTGGAGATTTTTATATGTCTAAAATTGTTGTTGTAGGCACTAACCACGCTGGTACAGCTGCCATTAAAACAATGTTGTCAAACTATGGTTCTGAAAATGAAATCGTAACCTTTGACCAAAACTCAAACATTTCTTTCCTAGGATGTGGAATGGCTTTATGGATCGGTGAGCAAATCGATGGTCCTGAAGGTCTTTTCTATTCTGACAAAGAAGAACTTGAAAGCATGGGGGCAACTGTATACATGGAATCACCTGTCACTCATATTGATTATGCTAAAAAAGAAGTGACAGCCATCGTTGACGGTAAAGAACATGTTGAATCTTATGATAAATTACTTTTAGCAACTGGTTCTCAACCAATCGTACCACCAATCAAAGGTGTTGAAATCAAAGAAGGTTCAACTGATTTTGAAGCAACGCTTGAAAATCTTCAATTTGTTAAACTTTATCAAAATGCTGAAGATGTTATTAATCGACTTGAAAAACCTGAAATCAACCGAGTAGCAGTTGTTGGTGGTGGTTACATTGGTGTCGAACTTGCTGAGAGCTTCAAACGTAAAGGTAAAGAAGTTGTTCTTGTCGATATTGCAGAAACTGTTATGGGTGCTTACTATGACCGTGACTTTACTGCAATGATGAATCAAAACCTTGAGGAAAATGGTATTAAACTTGCCCTTGGTCAAGCTGTTCAAGCCGTTGAAGGTGACGGAAAAGTTGAACGTCTTGTAACGGATAAAGAAACCTTTGACGTTGATATGGTTATCATGTGTGTTGGTTTCCGCCCTAACACAGCACTTGGAAATGGCGAACTTGAAACTTTCCGTAACGGTGCTTGGTTGGTCGATAAAAAACAAGAAACTAGCATGAAAGATGTTTATGCGATCGGTGACTGTGCAACTATCTACGATAATGCTCGTGATGATAACAGTTATATCGCTTTGGCATCAAATGCTGTTCGTACAGGTATTGTAGCTGCTCATAATCTTGCAGGGCATGAACTTGAAGGAGTTGGTGTGCAAGGTTCAAATGGTATTTCCATCTTTGGACTTAACATGGTTTCAACTGGCTTGACTGAAGAACGTGCTAAAGAAGCTGGATTCAACGCTGCAGTGGCATCTTTCAATGATAAACAAAAACCTGAATTTATCAAACACAACAATCATGATGTAGCTATTAAGATCGTATATGATAAAGACACGCGTGTTGTTCTTGGTTGCCAAATGGTTTCCCGTGAAGATATGTCAATGGGTATCCATATGTTCTCACTTGCTATCATGAAAAACGTGACTATTGAAGAACTATCACTCATGGATATCTTCTTCTTGCCACACTTTAATAAACCATACAACTACATTACAATGGCTGCTCTTGGTGCAGAATAACCATCAAAAATCGAAGATTGTTATAATCTTCGATTTTTTCTTAATTATTTTAACTTGACAAAAGATGAAATCCCTTGCATAATAAATGTAAGCAATGAAAATGCATTGAAAGGGGACCTCTTATGCAAATTATCAAACGTGATGGACAAGTTGCAGAATTTGATCCTGAGAAAATCTACCAAGCTATTGTGAAAGCAGCCCAAACGGTCTATGTCATCGATGAAACTTGGCGATCAAATCTTGCCCAAGTAACAAAGAAGGTTGTTCTTGATTTGGAAGAAGCGCAGGTTGAGCGTCCAACGATTAACATGATTCAATCTTTGGTAGAAAATCGTCTAATGGATGCAGGCTTTATTAACATTGCAGAGCATTATATCGCTTACCGTTTACAACGTGATTTGGAGCGTAACGGCTATGACGATAGAGTGATTGTGCACCTTCATTTTGAACAAATTAAGTAAATATCAAAAAAGTTGGAATGGCTTCCAACTTTTTTTAATAAAGACTTTGAAACTTAGGTTTTAAGCTCTTAGAGATGGCAATACGATGATCTTGTGTGATAATAATCCCTTCAATGCCAGGGGTTGATTCAATTACCATCATGGCTTCAACTATTGGAAGTCCAAAGAGCTTTGTTGTCCAAATTTCGCAATCAACAGATAAGTCAGCGACGATGGTTATACTGGCCATTTCAGTTTCAATGGGGTAACCAGTATTAGAATCAAAAATATGGTGATAGGTACGGCCATTATGAACTAGTTTTCGTTCATAAATGCCAGAGGTGACTACTGATTGGTTCTCAATTTTGATAATACCGAGATTCTCTCCCCGTTTTAATTCTGGATTTTGAATGCCAATATACCATTTAGAATCAGGTCTTTTTTGATTTGGACCATAAACCAAGACATTGCCACCAAGATTAATCATAGCAGAATTAACCTTTTGTGATTTGAGATAATCTATAATACGGTCTGCAATGTAGCCTTTGGCTATCGCACCTAAATCGATCCGCATCCCTTTTTTTACCAAGAATACGGTGCCGTCATGAGGGTTAATTTGGATGTGCTGAGGATCGATTAAGGCTAAAGCATCTTGAATGGCAGAAGGGTCTGGAACATGAGCATCAGAAAAGCCAATTCTCCAAGTATTAATTAGGGGACCGATGGCAATATTGAGATGGCTAGGTTGCGTTAAACTATGCTTTTTACCTAAAGTGATTAAATCAAGCAACTCAGGATGTAGCTTCATCGGTTTAATGCCAGCATTTAAGTTAAGAGCCATCAATTCAGAAGTGTCATCGTTGGCGCTAAATCTTTTATTGTAGAGGTGTAGAAGGTCAACACAGTCATTAATAAGCTTTTCAGCATTGTCACTATCAATAAGAAGATCAATCGTCGTTCCCATTAGTCGTAAAGAGTGGGATGTTATAGTCATGATAATTAGTTTTTCTTTTTGATATCACCATGAGGGAAGTAAGTTCCTTCTGGCATGTCATTAATAAAAACGTGAATAGCCTCTTTGGGAGCTTTGGCAACTCGAGAAACAACTTCCGTTACTTCACGTGCAAGTTGAGCTTTTTGTTCATCCGAACGACCTTCAAATAAATCAATTTTGACAAATGGCATAAGATGTCTCCTTAAAATTAGTTTATAGTATTAGGGTAAATGACTAACTCAATCAAGAGCTTTGTTTGCCAATATTCTAGCATAAATATGGACAATTGTCAGATTTTTAGAGGTGCTTTTTTTAGCATATCTTCAGTCGCCATAGCCTTTGTTTTGTGGTAAAATAGATAGGATATTGAAGGAAGAGGTCGGTATTTTTGGCACAGTTATATTATCGCTATGGCACTATGAATTCAGGGAAATCCATTGAGATTTTAAAGGTTGCCTATAACTACGAAGAGCAGGGAAAACCCATTGTTCTAATGACTAGCTCTCTTGATAATCGTGATGGATTTGGGTTCGTTTCAAGTCGTATTGGGGTGAAGCGACAAGCAGAAGTGATTACGCCTGAGACTGATATATATGGCTTCATTCAAAAACAGGCCATTAAACCTTATTGTGTGCTGATCGATGAATGTCAATTTTTGACTAAGGCTAATGTCTATGATTTGGCACGAGTCGTTGATGAATTGGATATTCCAGTCATGGCTTTTGGGCTGAAAAATGATTTTCGAAATGAATTATTTGAAGGATCAAAGTATTTTCTGTTATTAGCAGATAAGATTGATGAAATCAAAACGATTTGCCATTATTGTTCCAAAAAAGCCACAATGGTTTTGCGAATCGAAAATGGAAAACCTGTTTACGATGGGGATCAAATTCAAATTGGCGGGAATGAAACCTATACCTCAGTTTGTCGAAAACATTATTTCAATCCCAATTTAAATCAATAAGAAGCGTAGCTATTTAACAAAGGAGAAAGAAAATCAATGAACATCTATGATCAATTACAAGCCGTTGAAGATCGATATGAAGAACTAGGCGAACTTCTCTCAGACCCGGCTGTGGTGTCTGATACCAAACGTTTTATGGAATTGTCAAAAGAAGAAGCTAGTACACGTGACACGGTAACTGTCTATCGAGAGTATAAACAAATCATTCAAAACATTTCTGATGCGGAAGAAATGATTAAAGATGCTGCTGGAGACGCTGACTTGGAAGAAATGGCCAAAGACGAATTGAAAGAGTCTAAAGCATCCAAAGAGGAGTATGAAGAAAAATTAAAAATCTTGCTCCTACCAAAAGATCCTAATGATGATAAAAATATCCTTTTGGAAATCCGTGGAGCAGCTGGTGGTGATGAAGCAGCGCTTTTTGCTGGAGACCTATTACAGATGTACCAAAAATATGCTGAGACTCAAGGCTGGCGATTTGAAGTCATGGAGGCTTCTTATAATGGTGTTGGGGGTATCAAAGAGGTAGTTGCCATGGTTTCAGGGCAATCCGTTTACTCTAAATTAAAATACGAATCTGGTGCTCACCGTGTGCAACGTGTCCCTGTAACCGAAAGTCAAGGGCGTGTCCACACCTCAACAGCGACGGTCTTAGTTATGCCTGAAGTAGAAGAAGTGGAGTACGAGATTGATCCAAAAGATCTTCGCGTTGATATTTACCACGCTTCTGGTGCTGGTGGTCAGAACGTCAATAAGGTTGCGACTGCTGTTCGTATGGTTCACATTCCAACGGGAATCAAGGTTGAAATGCAAGAAGAACGTACTCAGCAAAAAAATCGTGATAAAGCTATGAAAATTATTCGTGCACGTGTGGCAGACCATTTTGCTCAAATCGCACAAGATGAACAGGATGCTGAACGTAAATCAACTGTTGGTACAGGTGATCGTTCAGAACGTATTCGTACTTATAACTTCCCTCAAAACCGGGTGACAGACCATCGTATCGGATTGACACTTCAAAAATTGGATACTATCTTATCAGGAAAAATGGATGAGGTAATCGATGCTTTGATTATGTATGATCAAACTCAAAAACTGGAAGCCTTAAATAACTAATGACTTATAGACAGTTGATTAATGAACTTGGCGATATTCTTGACCATTTTGGAGAAGAAAAAGACGCTTTGATTTTCGCCTTTAAGGAAAAAAAAGGCTGGTCTACAACAGATTTTGCCTTAAAGCAAGCTAAGGAAGTCACGCTAGAAGATCAGACCCTCTTAGAGGATATTTTTGAACACTTAAAAGCGCACAAACCTGTCCAACATTATCTTGGTTATGCTTACTTTAAAGAATTAACCTTGGCCGTTTCTGCAAATGTTTTGATTCCGCGTCCTGAAACAGAAGAACTAGTAGACCTTATCCTCTCTGAAAATGATTCTCAACCTTTGAGGGTGTTAGACATCGGAACAGGGAGTGGGGCCATCGCTTTAGCCCTCAAAGCCGAACGCCCTGAGTGGGATATCACGGGAGTTGATATTTCAGAAGCAGCTTTAGAGATTGCTCGGTTTAATGGCAAAAAACTAGGACTCACCATTGACTGGCTTCGATCTGACGTCTTCTGTCAAGTTTCAGGAAAATTCGATGTTATCGTCTCAAATCCGCCATATATTTCTGAGAAAGACTGTGATGAAGTGGGGATTAACGTGCTTTCACATGAACCGCATCAGGCTCTTTTTGCGGATAACGATGGTTATGCTATTTATCAGCAAATTATTCAAGGGGCGCCAGATTTTCTTGTTGAAACGGGACAAATATACTTTGAAATCGGCTATAAACAAGGCCAAAAAGTTAAAGAAATGTTAGAGAAAAGATTCCCTAAGCGTCAAGTATCTGTCCTAAAAGATATTTTTGGTAAAGATAGAATGGTGGTATTAGATAAATGACAAGTATAGAAAAGCTGTCGCAACAATTGAATAAAGGACAAGCTGTAGTTCTACCAACGGAAACAGTTTATGGTCTTTTTGCCAAAGCTTTGGAAAAGCCATCGGTGGATTTGGTTTATGACTTAAAAAAGCGTCCAAGGGACAAGGCTATGAATCTTAATGTGACTTCTTATGAAGATATTTTGCATTTTTCAAAAAATCAGCCTATCTATCTCGAAAATTTAGTTAACCATTTCTTACCAGGACCTCTGACCATTATTTTACAGGCCAATGAAAAGGTACCAGTATGGATTAATTCTGGGCTTGATAGTGTGGGGTTTCGCTTACCAGATCATCCTGTTACACAGAAATTGATTGCAACACATGGACCGCTTATCGGACCTTCTGCCAATAAATCCGGAGAAGAAAGCGGAAAGTTTTTCAAGACTATCATGCAATCTTTCGATAACCAAGTTTTGGGATATGAAGATGATTCTTTCTTAACTGGGATGGACTCCACTATTCTTGATTTATCATCTGACAGGGCTAAGATTCTAAGACAAGGAGCTATTTCAAAAGAAGACTTACTAGCAAAAGTTCCAGAACTTAACTTTTAAAAGGAGAGTGTTTATGCTTCGTTCTTTAACTATGGCAGACATGCCAGCCATTCGTGAGCTTAATGCTATCTCATTGGGCTATCCAGTGACATTAGAAATGGCACAAAAGCAATTTAAAAAGATTTCAAAGAATCCTGAACATCTTTTGATTGGTTTTGAAGACCATTTGTCGCATCAACTTGTTGGTTATGTACATGCTGAAGTTTACGAGAGTCTGTATTCTAAGCCTGGGTTAAATATTTTAGCTTTGGCTGTATTACCAGATTTTCAAGGACAAGGAATCGGCAAAGAATTACTATTGGCACTAGAAAAACAGGCTAAAGAACAAGGATTTTCCTTTATCCGCTTGAATTCAGCTAGTCATCGGGAAGAAGCACATGCGTTTTACCGTAAAATGGATTACAGGGGTGATAAGACCCAATTACGCTTTATTAAAGAATTGTGAGGTAATGATATGATATTTGATCAAAAGGATTTTAAGGCATATGATGCTGAGTTATGGGAGGCTATCCAAGCTGAATCTGATCGTCAGGAAAATAATATTGAACTAATTGCTTCTGAGAATGTGGTTTCAAAAGCTGTTATGGCTGCGCAAGGCTCCTTATTGACTAACAAATATGCCGAAGGTTACCCTGGAAATCGTTATTATGGTGGAACGCAGGCAGTTGATGTGGTTGAAAAGTTAGCCATTGAACGGGCCAAAACATTATTTGGTGCCAAGTTTGCTAATGTTCAACCTCATTCTGGAAGTCAAGCTAATGCAGCTGCCTATATGGCCTTGCTTGAATCGGGTGATACTGTTTTGGGGATGGACTTATCAGCTGGAGGGCACTTGACGCATGGGTCTCCAGTTAACTTCTCTGGTAAGACTTACCACTTCGAAGCCTATGGGCTTAATGCCGACACAGAAGAATTGGATTACGAGGCTATTTTAGAAAAGGCTAAAGCCGTAAAACCTCAGTTAATTGTTGCAGGAGCATCAGCCTATTCAAAGCTTATTGACTTTAAGAAATTTCGTGACATTGCTGATCAAGTTGGTGCTAAACTTATGGTTGATATGGCACATATCGCCGGTTTAGTGGCAAGTGGACTTCACGATAATCCTGTGGCTTATGCTGATGTTGTAACCTCAACAACCCACAAAACACTTCGTGGTCCACGTGGGGGCTTGGTTTTGACGAATGATGAAGCTTTGGCTAAAAAAATCAATTCAGCCGTTTTCCCTGGACTACAAGGGGGACCTTTAGAGCATGTTATTGCTGCGAAAGCTGTTGCTTTTAAAGAAGCACTTGACCCAGCCTTCAAAGATTATAGTCAACAGGTCATCGCCAATGCTAAAGCAATGGTAGCTGTTTTTCAAGAAGATCCAGACTTTCGTATCATCTCAGGTGGCACAGATAATCACCTCTTTTTAGTGGATGTGACAAAAGTTGTTGAAAATGGTAAAGTAGCGCAAAATCTATTGGACGACGTCAATATCACTCTCAACAAAAACGCCATTCCAAACGAACAATTATCTCCGTTTAAAACATCTGGTATCCGTATTGGAACTCCTGCCATTACCAGCCGTGGCATGAAAGAAGAGGAAGCAAGAACGATTGCTGAATGGATTATCAAAGCCCTAAAGAATACTGATAATGAAGCCGTTTTAGATGAGATTAGAAATGATGTTAAAGCATTGACAGATGCTTTTCCTCTATATGAGAAGTAGCAATCATGTTAGATTTATATTTAAAACAATTAGTTATTCATCAGTTCAGTCCCAATGATACTGAACTGGTTTTGGCGAAAGCTCCCGTTCCATTGACACCACGCTTAGACGACTATTTTCGTAAGAAAATTGCTAAGGTTTTCTCTGATGATGCCAAACGTGGACAGTTTACTGAGGATCATCCTTTTTTGGGCAATCTGACTAATGATTTATTAGAATCATCTATTAAGATAGCCCAACTTTGGAAGGAAGAATTTGTCATTGCTGAGGATCAAAAGACGAATGACCTTGTCTTTATTGAGTTTGATAAGGATGGTCAAGCCTATTTTGCTTTCTTAAGAATTACTCTCCGTGAGAATTTGGCACACCTGGCTGATGGAGACACTCCGATTTCTTTGACACAGAACAACCTACCAAGTGCTGCTCAGACACCTGATGAAGCTTTGATTATCAATCGGGAAAGTAATCGTTATTATTTGATTGAAAAGCGAATTAAGCATAATGGTTCATTTGCCAATTATTTCTCAGAAAATCTCCTTCAAATTGAACCCGAACAATCGGTTAAAAAATCTATCAAAATGATGGAAAATACAGCTCAAAAGATTGCAGAACAGTTTAATAAAGATGATTTCCAATTTCAATCAAAAATGAAGGCAGCAATTCATAAAAATATTGAAGAAGAGCAACAGTTATCACCAGAAAAATTGGCAGATCAGCTTTTTGATGATAATCTAACAGCTCGGTTAACTTTTGTTGATCAATTAAAAGAAACGGTGCCAGAACCGATTTCGGTAGCCGATATTGACCATAGCCGTCAGTCTAAAAAATTAGAGACCCAAAAATTATCTTTATCTAACGGTATCGAACTGTTAGTACCAAATAATGTTTATCAGGATGCTGAATCGGTTGAATTCATCCAAAATCCAGATGGAACTTACTCAATCTTAATCAAAAATATTCAGGATATTATCAATAAATAATGTTTAAATTTATTAAGAGAGCGATTATAATCATTGTAATCCTCATTCTTTCCTTTCAACTTTTTAAAATACATCGGGACGTTTCTCATGTCCTGTCCTACCGTCCAATGATTGAGGAGATTTTGGCTGAACACGACTCGACAACAAATGAGGACTTGATTTTAGCCATGATTTATACCGAAACCAAGGGACAAGAAGTCGATTTAATGCAGTCCAGTGAGAGTTCAACAGGCGTTGCTAATTCTATCACAGATAGTCGAGAGAGCGTTAAGCAGGGTGTTACTGTCTTGTCTGCGAATTTAGAGAAGGCTTACGATTATGATACGGATGCTTGGACGGCTGTGCAGGCTTATAATTTCGGGAATTCCTATATTCATTATGTTGCCAAACATGGAGGGGAGAACTCCATCGATTTAGCCAAAAACTATTCTAAAACAGTAGTAGCGCCAAGTCTTGGAAATAAATCAGGTGAAACGTATCGCTATTACAATCCTGTTGCCCTTTTTTATGGTGGCGGGAAATTGTACAAAGACGGTGGTAATATTTATTACGCTAAACAAGTTCAATTTAACTTGTTCTTGATTAAACTTATGAGTCAATTCTAGAAAGAGTATTATGTCGGCCTTATTTTACTATTTTAAAGGGTATCTTAAAGAGACCATATTGGGACCCTTATTCAAATTATTAGAAGCTTCTTTTGAATTACTGGTCCCCCTCATTATCGCCCGAATTGTTGATCATATTATCCCACAAAGCAATGAAAATCATCTACTTATGATGATTTTTCTGCTATTTGGGCTTGCTTTTGTAGGAGTAGTCGTGGCTATTTCGGCTCAGTATTTTTCGGCTAAAGCAGCTATTGGATACACACAATCACTATCTGATGATCTTTTTGAAAAGATTATGAGTTTGCCCAAGGAGAGACGAGACAAACTTGGAACCTCTAGCTTGGTCACACGAATGATCAGTGATACTTACCAAATGCAAACAGGAATTAATCAATTTCTTCGGCTTTTTTTGAGATCACCTTTTATTGTTTTTGGAGCTGTTATAATGGCCTTTACAATCAGTCCAAAGCTAACGAGTTTTTTTCTGATAATGGTAGCAGCTCTCTTTTTGGTGGTTTTTGTCATGAGTCGCCTGCTTAATCCCATTTACGGAAAAATCCGTCGCTCTATCGATCACCTCGTTGATCTAACCAGGGAACAACTAGAGGGCATTCGTGTTATTAGGGCCTTTGGTAGGATAGATAGTGAATTGAGCTCCTTTCAGAACGAAAATTTGCAATACAAGCACCATCAATTATCAGCCAGTGTATTGTCAAGCTTAGTTGGTCCTGTAACCTTTATCATTGTTAATCTAACCTTGATTGTGGTTATCTGGCAAGGGAATCTTTTAATTAACGACTCTATTTTGACTCAGGGGATGTTGGTTGCCTTAATCAATTATCTTTTACAAATTCTAGTAGAATTGCTGAAGCTGACCATGTTGCTCACCTCACTCAACCAGAGTTTTATCAGTGCCAAACGAGTGCAAGAAGTTTTTGATCAAGTTAGTGAACCACTAGAAGCACCTTTTGAATTTACAACACTAAAAAGCCAAGACAAGGTGTCCATCTTGGCTGAAAATCTTACGTTTACCTATCCCAATGCTGCTAAGCCTGCTTTAGAAAATATTTCTTTTACTCTGCAAAAAGGAGAATGTTTAGGCATCATCGGTGGAACAGGCTCTGGAAAATCAACTTTGGTCAACCTACTGGCTAACCTTTATCAAGCGCAATCAGGACGATTAGCTATTTATGATAACGGCAAAACTCCCAATCATTTAAAAGAATGGCGTGATTGGACAGCAGTTGTTCCACAAAAAGCTCAACTGTTCAAAGGAAGTATTCGCAGTAATTTAAACCTTGGTAGTGACAGTGATTATACTGATGAAGATTTAAAAGAAGCTTTGAACATTGCCCAAGCTAGGGAATTTGTCGAGAATAAGGAAGGACAGTTAGATACTGAAGTCGAGCCTTTCGGTGGTAATTTTTCTGGCGGTCAGCGTCAGCGTTTGACGATTGCACGTGGCCTGATAAAAAAAGCACCATTTCTCATTCTTGATGATTCTAGTTCAGCCTTAGATTTCCTAACGGAAAGTCGCCTTCTAGCTGCCCTCCATGAAGAACGACGTAGAAACAACGGTCAATTAGTTATGGTTTCTCAGAGGACGCGCAGCTTAAGATCTGCTGATAAGATTTTAGTTTTGGATCAAGGACATCTGATTGCCCAAGGGAAGCATGAAGAGCTGCTTGAAACTTGCCAACTCTATCGCGATATTCACTCTTCTCAAGAAAGTCAGGAGGCCAAATGAAAGCAAAAAACCAGCAAACAACTCGCCAACGTTTAGCCTCAGATATGCTAGAGTATCACTGGCTGTTAATCATTATTTTTCTTGGTACTATTCTACAAGTTGGGCTAACGGTCTATCTACCTGTTCTTATCGGTCAAGCAGTGGATGGAGTCATTAGTTCTCAGCGTCTGAGTATTATCCCACCAATTTTGGCTCAAATGGCTTTAATTATCGCCTTAAATGCCTTTGTTCAATGGCTAAATCCCCTTTTAACCAATCGATTGATTTTTTCTTACATTACTGATTTACGTGAAGCAGTGAATCAGCATCTTAATCAGCTATCTATTTCAAATATAGAGTTTTTTGGTGTCGGAGATTTAGTAAGCCGAATGACGGCTGATTCTGAGCAGCTAACTAATGGATTACTGATGGTTTTCAATCAATTTTTAGTTGGCATTTTAACCATAATGGTAACGATTTTAACTATGGCTAAACTGGATTTACTGATGGTTCTGATCGTTTTACTATTAACACCTCTGTCCCTCTTAGTAGCTCGATTTATTGCCAAGAAAAGTTATACTTTTTTTCAAGAACAAACCAAGGCTCGCGGAGCACAAACTCAATTTGTTGAAGAAGCTTTTAATCAAGAAACTTTAGTTCAGGTATTTAATGCCCAGTCTCAGATGGTTGATACCTTCAAAAGTCTCAATCACCATTATGCTCATGTTTCTCAAAAGGCTGTCTTTTACTCTTCTACCGTCAATCCAATCACTCGATTTGTTAACGCTCTCATTTATGCCTTGCTGGCAGGAGTAGGGGCTTTTCGAATCATCAATGGTAATGTTACTGTTGGACAATTGGTAACATTTTTGAATTATGTTAACCAATACACTAAACCTTTCAATGATATTTCTTCAGTGATGTCAGAATTACAAAGTGCCTTAGCCTGTGCTGAGAGACTTTATACCATTTTAGATCTTCCAGTCCAAGAGGAAAATCCGAAACACTCCTTTCATAATCAACTGGCTGGTCAAGTGACTTTTACGCATGTTGCCTTTGGTTATGAGCCAGGTAAACCCTTGATCAAAGATTTACATTTAAGCGTTGAAGCTGGTAGTCAGATTGCCATTGTTGGTCCAACAGGTGCTGGAAAATCAACCCTCATCAATCTTTTGATGCGTTTTTATGATATTGATAAGGGAGAAATTACTATTGACGGCATTCCTATTTCTCAGGTCACACGCCAAGATTTACGTAACCAGATTGGTATGGTTCTTCAAGAAACTTGGTTAAAAACAGCCACTGTTCATGATAATATCGCCTATGGAAAACCAAACGCCTCAAGAGAAGAAGTGATTGTTGCCGCTAAGGCCGCTAACGCTCATTTCTTTATCGAGCAATTACCTAAAGGCTATGACACTTATCTGACGGATGGCGGCTCTTCTTTATCTCAAGGGCAACGACAATTGTTGACGATTGCTCGTGTTTTCTTGAAAAATCCTAAATTATTAATTTTAGACGAAGCAACCTCGTCTATTGATACAAGAACAGAATTACTGGTACAGGATGCTTTTGAGAGTTTGATGGAAGGAAAAACGAGCTTTATCATCGCTCATCGTTTATCAACCATTCGCAATGCCGATATGATTTTGGTGATGGTTCAGGGAGATATTGTCGAATATGGTAATCATAAAGACTTAATGGCTAAAAAAGGCTTCTATTACCAAATGCAGACAGCGCAAGAATAATATAAAACCAGCAATTCGGGACTTTGAATTGCTGGTTTTATGATTGTCGTCATTATCTTTCGGGTCAGGATAGTGAATACAACCAATTAATGATTTTATTTAAAAGGCTCTTTGTCAACTGTAGTGGGTTGACTTATAGCTAACACCGAGAGAGGACCAGTTTGGTCTTCTCTTTTGTTGTGTTCAAAGCAAGATAAATCCGTTTTTTGAAGTTTTCGAAGTTCCTAAAGCCAAAAGCATTTCGCTTAATGACTTTAATAAGGTTGTTGGTGGCCTCTAGTTTGGCATTGGAATAAGGTAGTTTCAGAGCATTAATAATCTTCTCTTTGTCTTTTAGAAAGGTTGACAAGACGGTCTTGAAGATGGGATGGACCTGTTTGATGGTATCAGAAATGAGTTCAAAGAAGTGTTTCTCCTGCTTTTCTTGGAAATGAAAGAGAAGGCATTGGAAGAGTTCATAGTGGTGACGTAGCTCATCAGAGTAGTTCAAAAGACGTTGCACAATCTCTTGATTGGTCAAGTGCATGCGAAAAGTTGGACGATAAAACCGTTTATCGTTTAGGTTACGACTATCTTGTTGGATGAGTTTCCAGTAACGTTTCAAGGCCTTATAGTCGTGAGATTGACGCTCAAATTGGTTCATGATTTGGATACGGAGACGGTTCATAGCACGAGATAACTGTTGAACAATGTGGAACCTATCGAGAACAATCTTCGCCTTAGGAAACAGTTGCTTAGCGATGTCATAATAGGGACTAAACATATCCATGGTGATGACTTTGACACGACTGCGCACCTTGTGAGAATACCGCATGAAATGATTTCTGATGACAGCTTGCGTCCGCCCATCAAGGATAGCGATAATCTTGTTAGCATCGAAATCTTGGGCAATAAAGCTCATCTTTCCCTTCTTGAAAGCATACTCATCCCAGGACATGTTCTCAGGTAACCAGGTTAAATCGGTCTTGCACTCAAAGCGGTTGAGTTGCCGATAGACAGTTGACACAGAGATAGACAGGTCTTCAGCGATTTTTGTCATTGCTTCACGGCTCATGAGTTTGTCGGTGATTTTGTGGTTAATGATGTTGGGAATCTGATGATTTTCTCTGACTAGAGAGGTCTTAGCGACAGCCATTTTCCCACACGCTTGACATTTGAAGCGACGCTTTTTGAGACGAATCAGTACTTTACAACCCGCCATTTCCAGATAGGGAATTTTGCAAGGCTTTTGGAAATCGTACTTTGTCATTTTTCCTTGACAATCAGGGCATTGCGGGGCATCATAATCTAACTTGGCATGATACTCTCTGTGAGTGAAGAACTTGTCAAATGTCTTTTCAAAAGTGATGTTAGGGTCTTTAATGTCAAGCGAATCTTTGATATAATCTAATTGTTCCATATGAGTCTTTCTAATGAGTGGTTTGGTTGCTCTTCATTATAAGTCATATGGGACTTTTTTGCTATATTCAAAAAGACTCCATAATCTCCGAGAAGAATTTACCCACTACAGAAATTATAGAGCCATTTAAAATGGTTCATAATTTATTATTTCTTGTTTTAGAGGAGTAATGGTGTATAAGATTTTAGCTATTGATGATGATCAAGAAATTTTAAAGCTCATGAAGACAGCTTTGGAGTAATCGCTAGAATGGGCACTATTCAGCCAACGGCACATGGCTGACATGCTGTATTTGTCCTTGTTAACAGTGATGACTTCTCTTCTCGGGCCATAATCAGCGAATACCTCGCCCAAACTGCTTCTATATTGATGATAAATGACTCTTCGTCTATACTTAGGGGTAAACACATTGTGGTAGAACACATCCACTTTTTGGCTGATAAACTAGTATGCCTTTTGTGCCATATTATGATCTCCTTTCGCTTTACAGTAGGTTTAAACACCCTTGTTGTATCGCGTTTGGAGATTTTTTGTATAACAGTCGATGCGCACCCGCATAGCGGGTGGTTTATTTGTCTCGCACCTATCGGAGTGAGACTGGGCTTAAAGCCACACAAATAGAAAAGATTCCAAAGTCACTACAGATTTTGGAATCTTTTTTAATATACCTTGTTATTGAACGTCTACCTTTTCATTAGAAGTCATATGGAACTTTTTGATGTTGAAAAAGCCTTATCATTTCTGCGGTGGCATTACCTACTACAGAAATGATAGGGCTAAAAATTCGAATGCCGTAATTTTGTGGTTACTTTATTTTACGAAGTCATTAATTTCTTTTTCGATATTAGCAACTTTTTCGTTGGCTTCATCTAAGGTTTCACCGACAGTTGCGATATAGAATTTGATTTTTGGTTC
This sequence comes from Streptococcus halotolerans, assembly GCF_001598035.1. NCBI lineage: Bacteria > Bacillati > Bacillota > Bacilli > Lactobacillales > Streptococcaceae > Streptococcus > Streptococcus halotolerans. The sequence goes on from NZ_CP014835.1 coordinate 535,805, forward strand.
TGTTCCTGAAGGACGAACGGCAAACCATGAATCATCTGTCAACGTGTATTTAAGAACATCTGACGGAGGAGTTGTCAGCTTCGTTGTTGTGCCATCAAGGGCAACAGCTTTTTGTTCTGCGAAGTCTTCAAAGAGTGCAATGTCAGTTTTATTGAACTGGTCAGGAGCATTGTCACGGAATTTAGACATAATGGCTTTAATCTGTTCAGCACCATCTTTACCAGACAAAGTGACAGAAATGGTTTTTTCTGCAAAGTAGCCGTATTCTTTGAAAATCTCATCAATACCATCGGCGAGAGTCAAACCACGAGAGCGATAGTAAGCAGCGATTTCAGCGACCATAAGAACAGCTTGAATGGCATCCTTATCACGCACGAATGGTTTAATAAGGTAACCAAAGCTTTCTTCAAAACCGAACATGTAAGTGTGGTTGCCAGTTTCTTCAAACTCTTGGATTTTTTCAGCGATAAATTTGAACCCTGTTAAGACGTTAAACATGGTTGCACCGTAACTTTCGGCGATTTTAGTAACCAATTCTGTTGATACGATTGACTTAGCAAGGGCAGCATTAGTAGGAAGTGTGCCAGCTGTTTTGTGAGCTTCAAGCACATACTTGGCTATAAGCGCACCAATTTGGTTTCCAGAAAGATTCCAATAAGAACCGTCGGCTTGACGCACTTCAACCCCAACACGGTCAGCATCTGGGTCTGTCGCAAGGAGAACATCAGCATCAATGCTGCGTCCTAATTCTTCAGCAAGCGCAAAAGCTGCTTGGCTTTCTGGGTTTGGTGAAGCAACAGTTGTGAAATCAGGATCTACAGTTGCTTGGCTTTCGACAATTTGAACGGATTCAAATCCAGCTTCGGCAAGGGATCGACGAGCCAACATTTCTCCAGTTCCATGAAGTGGTGTGTAGACAATTTTCATGTCTTTGCCATATTGTTCAATCAAGTCGCGGTTGATATTGATTGTTTTTAACTCATCAAGATAGAGACGGTCTGTCTCTTCCCCAAGAACAGTGATAAGGCCAGAGGCTTTGCTTTCTTCTAAATCCGCTAATTCAACAGAGAAAGGATCTTCGATACCACGGATGTAATCGGTCAGTGCAGAAGCATCTGCAGGTGGCATTTGACCGCCATCTTCACCATAAACTTTATAGCCGTTAAATTCTTTAGGGTTGTGACTTGCAGTCACCATAATGCCAGCGATGGCATTGTAGTGGCGCACAGCAAAAGATAACTCAGGTGTCGGACGTAAACTCTCAAAGACATATGACTTGATACCATGAGCTGCCAAAACTTGAGCCGACTCAAAAGCAAATTCTGGAGAGAAGTGACGTGTATCGTACGCAATGGCTACACCACGTTTTTTAGCCTCTTCGCCTTTGGATTCGACCAATTTGGCTAAGCCTTCTGTTGCCTGACGAACAACAAAGATATTGATACGATTAGTACCCGCACCAATATAACCGCGCATCCCTGCCGTACCGAATTCCAAATTTGTATAGAAAGCATCTTCTTTTGTAGATTCATCCATTCCTTCTAACTCTTGGCGAAGGTAATCAGGAAGCTGGTCAGAGGCTAGCCATTTGTCGTAAGTGTCTTGATAAGTCATAAGCAACTCCTTTTAATGTTCTTTCAATTGTTTTTAAATTATTCTAAACGCTTTCAATTATACCATGTTTGCAGAAAAAAAACTATGAGATTTACATGGTTCTATCTATTTTTTAAATCGCTCCAGTCTAGGCACCATAACAGAGACAAGAACTGCAGAGATAATCATTTCAGCGATAGCATTTGATGAAACAATAGCAGCAAGTAGTGCCTGAATATTGCCTCCGTAAATCGTTGAGAAAAAGACAAAAATTCCTGAAAGAACGAATACGGTATTGGTTAAGGAACCAACTAGCCCTGAGAGTGCTAAACCAATTCGATTATTGAGGCACTTATAAACGAAAAATGGAGTAATACCGATTAAAATACGGGGAACAAGTGCTATGAGAGCAGACGTTAAATTTCCATTTTCGACAAAGGGCGAGAAAAGATAACTAGTAGGTAGTATGATGATACTATTTGTGACAAGACTCATTAGCCCCATTAAAAACCCTAAACTAGCTCCAACTTTGGGACCGTACAAGATGGCAGCGATAATGACCGGAATCTGTACAAGTGTTGGCTTGATAGGGATAGGCCAAATACTAAAAATCATATTACTTAATAGTTGAATAATAAGCATGACAGCGAAGAAAATAGCAATCGTTGCTGTTTGGCGAGCTTTATTTGTTTTCACAGAGTGTCTCCTCAATGGTTTTTATAATAATATCGATATCAGCAAGAGCACCGCGTCCAATATCACCGCAAGCCAGAATGGCTAATTTTGGTTCTATCTCACGATAGCCGTAAGATTTCAACCGTTTGATATTGGCTTGTGTTGCAGGATGATCATACATCTTAGTATTCATAGCAGGTGCAAACAGTTTTGGAGTGGAAGATGGTAAGGCTAAAGCCGTTGAGGTTACCATATTATTTGCCATCCCATTTGCCAATTGAGCAATCGTGTTAGCAGAAGCTGGCGCAAGAATGAACAAATCAGCTTCCTTACCAAGGTCAATATGGTTAATGCGATCGGCTATTTTTTCCTCCATAACATCCAGATGTACAGGATTTTTAGAAAGAACTTGCAAGGTTAAAGGGGTTATAAATGCTGTGGCAGCTTCAGTCATGATGATATGGACCTTATATCCTAATTTCCCCAATTGACTAGTTATATCAGCTGCTTTGTAAGCTGATATGGAACCTGAAACAGCTAATAAAATGGTTTTAGTCATCTTTGGTTACCTCTTTATAGATTAATTGAGCAATTTCCCTTTTAGTGCTAGCTTCTTGAATAATATCATGGCCAACCAGCCAAGCTTGGTGAGCATCAGCAGTAATCTGACTCAAATCATTAGCTACAATCAAGTCTGCCCTATTTTTTCTAAGACTCTCACGCGCAACCGATACTAACTCTTCCTTAGAAACATCGACTAATAGCTTAAAACCAATCAACTGAATAGATGGATTCCACTGTTTAACCTGCGAAATCAGTTTGGGTGTTTTTTTTAAGAATAACACCTGATAATCAGATTTTGAAGAAATCTTGGTTTCAGTATTGTTTTTTTCTAACAGTTGATCAACATTAGATGTCTGCTTCAATTCTTCTAGGTCAGTCATATAAACTGGCGTATAATCAGATACAGCCATGGCATGGATTAACACATGATGTTTAGGCACCAAGCTTTCTAAAGCTTTCTGTAAACTAGTAACAGAAGAAATGAGGTTAAGTGATAAATGAGGATGGCTATCGGGCTTTAAGGCCTGCTTTGTTGTCACCAAGGTTACTTCGTGACCTTGATTTAGAAACGTTTCGGCAACGACTTTCCCCAATCTTCCAGTTGAATGATTGGTAATGCCACGAACAGAATCGATAGCTTCAGTTGTTCCACCAGATGTAATCAAAATTTTCATAAGCATATTGTACTAAAAAAGCCTTAATTGGTAAACTTTTTGCTTAGTTCACAAAAGATAATGTGTTGAGTTCTTCAATAACTTGATGTATCATAGATAAAGTTAGAAATCGAGAAAAGGAGTCAACTAGTGTCCAAGTCTTTAGAGTTGCTCAGCCCCCTGAAGCTAAATGTGTTTGGTCTTTATGAAGATCCCAGTAAACAAACAGTCCAACCTTTTGCTTGGGCAGACACTTTCTTACGTTACATTAGTCAGCAACCTGACAGTATGATCCTGCACTTTTGGCCAATGGAAAACATTGTCATTTTGGGAATGCTTGATCGACAAGTCCCCCATTTTGAAGATGGTTTGCAAGTTATTAAAACTCTTGGGTATCAACCGATTATTCGAAACATTGGTGGGCTAGGAGTGATTTCAGATGATGGTGTTTTGAATTTTTCATTGATTTTACCCAATGCCAATCAATTATCTATAAACGATGCCTATCTGCTTATGGTAGAGTTAATTCGTGATATGTTTAGTGATTTTGAAGCGATTATTGAACATTTTGAAGTGCCACAATCCTATTGTCCCGGAACTTTTGATTTGAGCATTATGGGAAAAAAATTTGCGGGGATTGCTCAAAGACGCATTAAAGATGCCGTCGTTATTTCGATTTACCTCAGTGTCTACGGAGACCAGGAATTTCGTGGTCATTTGGTGAAATCCTTCTATGAAAGTGGGATTCAAGAAGAGCAGACTACTGTGAAATATCCTGATATTGATCCAGAGTGTATGGCTAATCTCTCAGACCTACTTGATACTTCATTTACGATTGAGGATATTCAAAACAGGGCTATTCAAAGTCTTGAAAAATTAGGCATGATCAAACATCAACTGCATTTAAATCAAGACTTGATGACAACTTATGAAAAATATTTAAAGCAACATTTAAATCGTAACATAAGCACTTTAAGCTGATTTTTAACCTAAATCTTGTTATAATAATATCATTTGAAAGAATAAAAAGAGGCAAGGAGAACTCATGACAAAAGTAGCAAATTCATTACTCATTACAAAAGAAGAAGATCTTTACAGAATTAGTATGACTCCAGAATTACAAGAGGTTCTTGGAGACATTGCCTACATTGACTTTACAGAAGAAGACGCCGTAGAGGTGGATGATAGCCTATTAAATCTTGAAAGCTCAAAAGCTGTGATGGAGCTAGCAAGTCCTCTAGCAGGGACGATTGTTTCTCGCAATGAGGAGGCTGGTGCTAATCCTGATTTATTAAATCAAACGGATGCCTCTAAAAATTGGATTGTCACTTTATCAAATGTTGACGAGGCTGCTTACGAGGCTTTAGAAGATCCTAAAAATTAAGGGAACAGAGATTTCCATCTGTTTCCTTTTTTAATCCAACATAAAAGCGAACGTTTTTCGTTCAAAACATTAACAACATGCATATTATTGATTCGCTGTGATATAATGCCATTATTAACCAGAAAGGGTGTCTCATGAAATCTGATATTGAAATTGCTCAAAGTATTGAACTGAAACCAATTGCGGAAATTGCTGAAAAAGTTGGTATTAGCCCTGATGATATGGAACTGTATGGCAAATACAAGGCGAAATTATCGTTTGACAAAATCAGGGAAGTCCAATCAGATGAACTTGGAAAATTGATCTTGGTGACAGCTATTAACCCTACACCAGCAGGTGAGGGAAAATCAACTATGTCTATTGGTCTTGCAGATGCCCTCAATAAGATTGGTAAACAGACGATGATTGCTCTACGTGAGCCCTCACTTGGTCCGGTTATGGGGATTAAAGGTGGTGCAGCTGGTGGCGGTTATGCGCAAGTTCTTCCTATGGAAGACATCAATCTACATTTTACAGGTGATATGCACGCTATTACAACAGCTAATAACGCCTTATCTGCGCTTTTGGATAACCATCTCCAACAAGGTAATCCCCTTCAGATTGACCAACGTCGTGTTATCTGGAAGCGTGTGGTAGACCTTAATGATCGTGCACTCCGTCAAGTCATTGTTGGTTTGGGGAGCCCAGTTAATGGTATTCCTCGAGAAGATGGTTTTGATATTACTGTTGCCTCAGAAATCATGGCTATTCTCTGCCTAGCGACCGATCTCAAAGACCTCAAAAAACGTCTTTCTAACATTGTGGTAGCTTATGACATCAACCGTAAGCCTGTTTATGTGCGTGACCTCAACATCGAAGGGGCCTTGACGCTCATTTTAAAAGATGCCCTGAAACCAAACCTGGTACAAACCATTTATGGAACACCAGCCTTGGTTCATGGAGGACCATTTGCCAATATTGCTCATGGTTGTAACTCAGTTTTAGCCACAACAACAGCTTTACATTTGGCAGACTATACCGTGACGGAAGCTGGCTTTGGAGCAGACTTGGGGGCTGAAAAATTCCTTGATATTAAGACACCAAATCTTCCTAAATCACCAGATGCCGTTGTTATCGTAGCCACTCTTCGTGCGCTAAAAATGCACGGAGGAGTTGCTAAGTCTGATTTATTGGAAGAAAACGTTGAAGCCGTCCGTGCGGGCTTTGAAAATCTAAAACGACACGTTGAAAACATTCGTCAATACGGCATCCCTGCTATTGTAGCTATCAACGCATTTGTAGCAGATACAGAGGCTGAAGTCACTGCTTTAAAAGAGCTCTGCCACGATCTTAACGTGCCAGTTGAATTGGCAAGTGTTTGGGCTGACGGAGCCGATGGTGGCGTTGAACTGGCTAAAACCCTTGTTGAAACAATTGACAAAGGAGAAGCCAATTACCAACGTCTTTACAACGACGAGGATAACTTGGAAGAAAAAGCTCGTAAAATTGTGACTAAGGTCTACGGAGGAACATCAGTACAATTTGGACCAAAAGCCAAAGCGCAACTCAAACAGTTTGCTGAATTTGGCTGGGATAAACTGCCAATCTGTATGGCTAAAACCCAATACTCTTTCTCAGATAATCCCGCTTTAGTTGGCGCGCCAGAGGGCTTTGACATTACTATTCGTGAATTCGTTCCCAAAACAGGGGCAGGCTTTATTGTTGCTTTGACAGGTGATGTCATGACTATGCCTGGCTTACCTAAACAACCAGCTGCGCTGAATATGGATGTCTTAGAAGATGGAACTGCAATCGGTTTATTCTAATCAAAAAGGAACCTATCTAAAAAGACTGATATGGCATATCTTCAAATCTTTCTAAAAATAGAAGTCGTAAAGACACAAGATCTGAATGCTGTGAATGACACGTTTGATCATTTTGATGGTGTCATCTTTTGCTCCATAATAACCTAGAAAGGTTGATATGCTCCCCTTCTACTGACTTGCAAACGCCAACAGTCACTAGAAACAATAAAAGAGGTTTTTGTATATCTCAGAAACGTCTGCAATTGCTAGACAAACACTCGAGAAGTGTCATCACATCATTAAAAGAATCCCTTTCTTGAGATGTGGCACAGGATGACTCCTCTGTTTCTTCTTTCTTCACTGCCTCATCGGCAGGAAGGAGTACCTTTTACTATCTGCGCTGGGATGACATAACATTTTTTGAGAGTTTTCATTAATATATTAGGACGGAGCTAGCTATGTCTATAAAAATCATTGAAACCAAACGTTTAGTTTTGAGACCTTTTACCCTTGAAGACACAGAGTCTATGTTTCATCACTGGGCTAGTCATCAAGATAATGTCACATACGTTACTTGGCCAGCACACGACAATCAAGAAATCACTAGGAAGATAATATCTTCTTGGATAAAAGAGGAACGTGCTGGATACCATCATTGGGCCATTGTCGAAAAAGACCATCAGACACTGATAGGAAGCATTTCTATTGTGGATCACAACGAAGATACTCAAACAGCTGAAATTGGTTATATTTTAGGTAAAGAATACTGGGGTGCTGGCTTTATGACAGAAGCCCTGAAAGCTGTGATTGCAAGCTTGTTTGAAAAAACGAGCATCAATCGTATTCAAGCGGTATTTGATACGGAAAATCCAGCTTCAGGAAAAGTTATGGCTAAAGCAGGTATGATCTATGAGGGGACACTGCGCCAAGCCTCTATCAATAATAGAGGCCTAGTTGACATTGCTATCTTTGCTATTTTAAAATCAGATTATCTAAAGGAAAAGACAGATGATCATTAGACGTGCGAAAAGTTCTGATGCTGAAGAACTCTTGAACATTTATGCTCCTTATGTAGAGAAAACGGCTATTACCTTCGAGTATACTGTTCCAAGTGTATCCGAATTTAAACATCGCATCCACCAGACTTTGACGAGTTTTCCTTATTTGGTCTTCCAAGAAGATGAAGCGATTTTAGGTTATGCCTATGCCAGCTCTTATAAGGATCGCGCAGCCTATGATTGGGCTTGTGAAGTGTCTATTTATGTTGCAGAAAAAGCGCGTGGTAAGCAGATCGGAACAAGGTTGTATGATGCCTTAGAAAACGAATTAGAAAAAATGGGAATAAAAACCGTTTTAGCTTGTATCACTTATCCTAATGAGGTCAGCATTGGTTTTCATCAAGATCGTGGTTATGAAAAAGTAGGTCATTTTACCAAAATGGGCTATAAATTTGAACGGTGGCACGATATCGTCTGGATGCAAAAACGTTTGGAGGACTAAGATTGGCAAAGCTTTATGAGTATCAATCAAAGATTTATTCTGCTGCACAAAAAGGTGGTGCCTATACCATTTTTCCTTATAATATTCGCACAGAATTCGGTAAGGGACGCGTGAAAGTTCATGTGACTTTTGATGGACATCCTTATGACGGATCTATTGTCAACATGGGCGTCAAAGATGACCAAGGTGACATTGCTTATATTATTGGTATTCGCAAGGACATTCAAAAAGCTATTGATAAAACAATAGGTGATACGGTGACAATAACCGTTCAGGAAAGAGATTAACTCGTTACTAAGGGGTGCAGTTTTCTGAAATATTCCCTTTTAGAAAAAGTGAAAAAGTAATCAATTTAAAATCTCTTTTTGCCTATTTTTCTGCTATAATATTTTATAATTAATTCTAGATTGAGAGGAAAGAAACATTTACGAAAAAGAAAAAATCATAACCTTATTAGATCGTGGTAAACGAGGTTTTTTACGAGGAATCTTTAGTCGGACAACAGTTATTGCTATCTTGCTAATTTTACAGATTCTTTTTTTTGTTGCTTCATATCGTTGGTTCCAAACTTATAAGGTTCAATTTGAGATTTTTGAAATCATTTTATCTATTGTGACAGTTTTGTATCTTATCAATAGTGATATGGATTCAACAGCCGTTATCACTTGGTTGTTGATTTTGGTGCCTTTCCCACTGATCGGTAGTTTATTCTTGCTTTACACTAAACGCGATTTTGGCTTTAAAGCTATGAAAGCGGGAATTCAACGGACAATTGATGCGACCCAACCCTACCTTATCCAAGACGCAGAAGCCGTTTTGGAGTTGAAAAATCGCCATTCTAGCAACTATAATCTCATTTCGTATTTAGAACATTCGAGCGGTCACTTTCCAGTTTATCGCCAAACCGATGTGACCTATTTTGCCTCTGGAGAAGAAAAGTTTACAGCCCTCAAAGAAGAACTCCGCAAAGCTAAAAAATATATTTTCCTCGAATACTTTATCATCGGTGAAGGCCTGATGTGGGGGGAAATACTAGCCATTCTTGAACAGAAAGCAGCAGAAGGAGTTGAAGTTCGTGTCATGTATGATGGAATGATTGAATTTTCAACACTAAGTTTTGATTATACTAAACGTTTAGAAAAAATCGGTATCAAAGCCAAATCGTTTGCACCACTTTCCCCATTTATTTCAACATATTATAACTACCGTGACCATCGTAAAATTTTAGTCATTGACGGTAAGGTAGCTTTCACGGGTGGAATCAATCTATCAGATGAATACATCAATCACGTTGAACGCTTTGGCCATTGGAAAGACACAGCAATCATGCTAAAAGGTCGTGCGGTAGATACCTTTACTATCTTGTTCTTACAGATGTGGAATATCGATCAAGACGACGTTGAAGTTGAACCTTATCTTGCCTTACACGAGCACCGTCATAATAATGGGTTTATCGTGCCTTACGGAGATTCACCTTTAGATGATGACAAAATCGGTGAGAATGTCTACATTGATATTTTAAACCAGGCTAGAGACTACGTTCATATCATGACCCCTTACTTAATACTTGACGGTGAACTAGCTCATGCTTTAAAGTTTGCTGCCCAACGTGGTGTTGATGTGAAAATCATCATGCCAGGTATTGCAGATAAGAAGATTGCCAATGCCCTTGCTAAAACCTACTATGCTTCTTTGATCAAGGCAGGCGTCAAAATCTACGAGTACACCCCTGGTTTTATCCACGCTAAAGTGTTTGTCAGCGATCGCTACAAGGCAGTTGTAGGAACGATTAATTTAGACTATCGCAGTCTTTACCATCATTTTGAATGTGCCACTTACATGTATCAAGTATCATGTATTCCTCAAATCGAGAATGACTTCCAAGCGACACTGCTTCAAAGTCATCTGGTTAGCTTAGAAGAGGTTCAGGATCGACCATTCATCACAAAAGCTGTCGGTACATTAGCCAAAACAATAGCCCCATTGATGTAGATTCAAAATAGTGGGTGTTGTCATATCACTCAAGGGCCTGAGAGCTATACAGATCTTTAAACAGTTTAAAAAGTTCTGTATAGCTCTCTTTTTGATATAATAAAAGATAGTTTATCTGTTAAAGGAGAAGCCATGGCTAAACGTCGTTCTGGTAAGAGACTCCCCATCACGCGACTCTTGCCTAAAAACCACTCGAGTATTGGTCGAGCTATATTCAGCCGAGGGGCTATTATTCTTTTGGCTATTTTATTAGAACTTATCTTCATAGGACTTGGATTTTTATGGTTTAATCGATTGTCTTTAAGAGTTGTTTATCTAGAACATCTTGTCGGGGCTTTAGTGGTTATTTATCTGTTCAACAGTAAAATGGATGCTGTTTCTAAGAATACGTGGCTTATGCTAATGATGCTTTTTCCTATCTTCGGGTCTCTCTTTTTTCTTTACACTAAAACAGACATTGGTGTTAGAGATTTAAAACGTAAAGTGATCCAGTATACAGATGAAGCAGCTAAGCATCTCAATCAAGACACTGAATTGCTCACAACCATTAAAGACAATCATCCCCATACCTATCAATTAGTGACTTATCTCAATAAAAGTCCTGGCCATTTTCCAACCTACGAAGGTAGCCGTATAACCTATTATGCTTTAGGAGATGATTTCTTCCCAGCTTTTAAAGAAGCCCTATTAAAAGCCCAATCTTATATTTTTTTAGAATACTTCATTATTGAAGAAGGCATCATGTGGGGAGAGATTCTGACCATTCTAGAACAAAAAGTTAATGAGGGTGTTGAGGTTCGAGTCCTCTATGATGGTATGATTGAATTAAGTACACTTAGCCACGACTACGCAGATCGAATGAAAGCCTTAGGGATTGACGCGCGTGCTTTTGCTCCAATACGACCATTTTTATCCACTTATTATAACTATCGTGACCATCGTAAAATCACTGTTATTGATGGACAAGTGGCCTTTACAGGAGGCGTTAACTTAGCCGATGAGTACATCAATCAAATTGATCGATTTGGTCGATGGAAGGATAATGCTATTAAAATCGAAGGGCAGGCTGTGCAGACCTTTAAAGCACTCTTTTTAACCATGTGGTCGACAACGAGCGATGAAGATGATTTTGGAAACTTTCTGTTGGATTCCCCTTTGAGTGTTGAGTCTCCTGGTTATGTTGCCCCCTATGGAAATTCTCCAATGAATTACCACCATATTGCTGAAAATGTCTATATTGATATTTTAAATAATGCGAAAGACTACGTTCACATCATGACACCATACCTTGTGATTGATAGTGAGATGATGCATGCTCTTACCTTTGCCGCTGAACGAGGAGTAGAAGTGTCCCTTATCATGCCTGGTATCCCTGATAAGCCTTACGCCTTTATTTTGGGTGAGACCTATTTTAAAGAATTGCTTGATGCCGGCGTTTCTATTTACCGTTATTCTCCTGGATTTGTTCATTCTAAACTCTTTGTTAGCGATGATATCAAAGCCACTGTCGGAACAATTAATCTAGACTATCGGAGCTTGTACCACCATTTTGAGTGTGGTGTCTACATGTATCGTTCTGAAGCTGTTAAGGACGTTGAAAAAGATTTTCAGGAAACGTTAACCAAGTGCCAACGTGTAAATTACCTTAGTCTAAAAGCAAGACCACCTTTACGAAAAATCAGTGGTTATTTACTCAAAACAATAGCACCCCTCTTGTAATATGACACCTTTCATGGTAAGATATGTAGTATGCGATGAGTCGATTGTGGTTTTAACCACTATTGCGCTGGGAGGTCATTAAGGCAGGAAGCCGACCTTGGTAAGTTGTGTGAACCTTCTTACCTCACTATTAAGTGCCCTAGTCCTCTGTCTATAGACAGGGGATTTTTTATTTTCCAAATATTGCAATTTAACTGAAAAATAGTATAATGAAAACTAAGAAATTTTTAGAAAATTAGGACGATAGTTTTCTAAAAGAGAAAAAGAGGTTTACTATGGGATATACAGTTGCAGTCGTCGGTGCCACAGGTGCTGTCGGTACACAGATGATCAAGATGTTAGAAGAATCAACGCTGCCAATCGATAAGATTCTTTACCTCTCGTCTAATCGTTCAGCAGGTACGATACTACCATTCAGGGGACAAAATGTAACTGTCGAATTGACTACCGAAGAGTCTTTTGATGGTGTAGATATTGCACTCTTTTCTGCTGGAGGCTCAACATCTGCTAAGTTTGCGCCATACGCTGTCAAAGCAGGAGCTGTGGTCGTTGATAATACGTCGTATTTTAGACAACACTCTGAGGTTCCTTTAGTGGTTCCAGAAGTCAACGCCCACGCTATGAAGAACCACAAGGGTATTATTGCTTGTCCAAATTGCTCAACTATTCAAATGATGGTTGCTCTTGAGCCTATCCGTCAAAAGTGGGGCCTAAATCGCATCATCGTTTCAACCTATCAAGCTGTTTCAGGAGCAGGGCAATCAGCTATCAATGAAACTGAGAATCAACTACGTCAAGTTTTAAACGATGGTATTGACCCTAAAGATGTGACGGCTACGGTCCTTCCTTCTGGTGGTGATAACAAACATTACCCCATTGCTTTTAATGCACTTCCGCAAATCGATGTTTTCACAGATAATGATTACACCTACGAAGAAATGAAAATGACAATGGAAACTAAGAAAATCATGGAAGATGATACGATTGCAGTTTCAGCAACTTGTGTCCGTATCCCAGTTCTTTCAGCCCATTCTGAGTCAGTCTATATCGAAACAAAAGAAGTAGCAGCCATTGATCAGGTAAAAGAAGCTATCGCCGCCTTTCCTGGTGCTGTTTTAGAAGATGATGTAGCTCACCAAATTTACCCTCAAGCTGTCAATGCGGTTGGCAGTCGTGATACCTTTGTCGGGCGGATTCGTAAAGATTTAGATCAAGAAAATGGTATTCATATGTGGGTTGTTTCCGATAATCTTCTCAAAGGCGCTGCTTGGAATTCTGTCCAAATCGCTGAAACACTGCACAAAGAAGGACTCGTGCGTGCAACTAATGACCTTACATTTGAATTGAAATAAGCACCAGTTCTCATTTGGGCAACCTAGCTATTTAGTGATAAGATATTATCTAAATACTCACCCCCTTAGCCACTATTGAGATAATATCTAGTTTTAAGCTTCCTATGTTAAAGAGAGGGAAAATATGTCAATTGAACAATTGCGAAACGCCAAAATCATCACCGCAATGGTGACACCATTCAAAGAAGATGGTTCGATTCACTATGATGCTCTACCAAAATTAATAGAACACTTACTTGAACATCATACAGAAGGTCTGTTATTAGCCGGAACAACAGCCGAAAGCCCAACCTTAACACATGAAGAAGAGTTAGACTTATTCGCAGCTGTTCAAAAAATTGTCAATGGGCGTGTCCCCTTGATTGCTGGTATTGGGACCAACGACACCCGTGATTCTGTTGAATTTGCTAAAGAAGTGGCAGAATTTGGCGGCTTCGCTGCAGGTTTAGCGATTGTTCCATACTACAATAAGCCTACCCAAGAGGGACTCTATCAACATTTTACAGCGATTGCAGATGCCAGTAACTTGCCAATTATCATTTACAATATCCCAGGTCGTGTCGTTGTCACGCTGGAGCCTGAAACCATGTTACGTCTTGCTCAACATCCCAATATCATCGGTGTTAAAGAGTGCACAAGCCTTGAAAACATTGCCTATCTCGTTGAGCAGTCACCAGAAGATTTCCTAATATATACTGGTGAAGATGGCGAAGCTTTCCATGCCTTAGCTCTAGGAGCAGATGGAGTTATTTCTGTCGCATCTCACACCAATGGCGATGAGATGTATGAGATGCTAGACGCACTTGAGCGAGGTAATCTTAAAAAAGCAGCCCAAATGCAACGTCACTTTATTCCAAAAGTCAATGCTTTGTTCTCGGTTTCCAGTCCAGCGCCAGTCAAAGCCGTCCTAAATCACCAAGGATTTGAAGTAGGACCATTACGTTTGCCGCTAGTTTCTTGTACCAACCAACAAGCCAACGACATTATTCAAGTTGTTTTAAGCCAAGAACCATCACAACCTATTAGAGGCGTGTTAAGACCAACCGAGTACTAGGGGATTAATAGAGCGCTAGCATTGAGCAGCTTACCTCTACGTCGACGGTTCTCATTAAAAAGTAGAGAATAGTCGAGTAAATGGCTACCTCTCAAATAAACAGCAACTTACTAAAAGTTTAGGTTATAATCTTGGCAATGCTCTAAAAAGTCACTCAGATGTTTGCCTTTACTGTTCGAAAGAAGAACGCCTGTAAAGTAATATCCTTTATCATAAACAAAGAACCTACCATGTTAATAGTCATTAAAAGTAGCTAAGTATTGATCGCAATATGAAACAAAAACGTACAATCATGGTAGCTATTGTTTTGGCATGTTTACTAAATTTCCATCAGTGCTTCAAGAACAGTATCGCCATTAAGCAATACTGTTCTCGAGGCACTTTTTATTCAGATGTGGTTTCAGTTCATTATGCTTAGATTCAAATGACAGTACTATATAGTATTTTGAATTAAGGTTGGTACATCATCGCTTTCGTCTTGCCCTACTCAAGTGCTGCCCGTATCTCAGTTCTTTGTCTCAAAGTTAATTCATTCAACTATAACATCACAAAATCAACTTCTGTCAAACTGGAAATTTTAGATTGGACACACCCTTTTCTAAATGACAGAGGGGTGGAGATTAAGAGTTTAATGTTGATTGACTCACTTTTCTGAGCAGTTTCTTTTTTAAATCAAACTAAAAAGGTTGAAGAAAGTTATCCAATATGGATGTTTCTTCAACCTTTTTATTATGGTTTAGTTTTTTGAAGCTTCTTGGAATTCAGGGTTTTTCCAAGCTTCTGTAATGATAGCTTTAAGCTCGTCGGCAGAAGCTTTCATTTTTTGTTGTTCAGCATCATTCAATGGAATGTTAATTGGACGTACAATACCGTGTGCACCGATGACGGCTGGTTGACCGATGAAGACATCTTCAACACCTGGGTATTGACCTTCTTGGAACACTGAAAGTGGTAGTACTGCATTTTCATCATCAAGAATAGCTTTTGTAATACGAGCAAGTGCTACAGCAATACCGTAAAATGTTGCGCCTTTTTTGTTGATGATTGAGTAAGCAGCGTCACGAACACCTTCAAAAAGTTCAACCAATTCAGCTTCATCAACGTTGCGAACATCTTTAAGGAAGTTTTCAAGGTTAACACCAGCAACGTTAGCATGTGACCAAACTGCAAATTCAGAGTCACCGTGTTCACCCATGATATAAGCGTGAACTGAACGAGCATCAAGGTCAAGTTTTTCAGCAAGTGCTTGACGGAAACGAGCTGAGTCAAGTGAAGTACCTGATCCGATAACACGTTCTTTAGGGAAGCCAGAGAATTTCCATGTTGAGTAGGTTAGGACATCAACTGGGTTAGCAGCTACAAGGAAGATACCGTTAAATCCTGATTCAACAACTTGGGTAACGATTGATTTGTTGATTGCAAGGTTTTTACCAACAAGGTCGAGGCGAGTTTCACCTGGTTTTTGTGGTGCACCTGCAGTGATAACTACGAGATCAGCATCAGCACAGTCTGAGTATTGAGCTGCGTAGATTTTTTTAGGTGATGTGAAGGCAAGAGCGTGGCTGAGGTCTTCCGCATCTCCAACAGCTTTATCGAATAATTGTGGGATCTCAATGATACCAAGCTCTTGTGCGATACCTTGGTTAACAAGTGAGAAAGCGTAAGATGAACCTACGGCACCATCGCCGACAAGGATAACTTTTTTATGTTGTTTAGTTGCAGTCATTATCTAAACATCTCCTTAATTTTTTTGGGGCGTCTCCCCATACAATTGTATTTTATCATTTTAGGTGATTGATGTCACGTATTTCTTAAGCATTCTAAGAAAATAGATGAAATATTTCTTGATAAGTTGCTTCGAATTTCTGAAAATATAGTGAAAACTATAATTAACAAACTTTCTAATAACAAGTAAAGTGTCTATGATTCACGAAAATTATGGTATAATAGTAGAGATAAAGACTTATAGAAAGAGATGAAAATGGAAGATAAAAATCTTATTAGTGTCAATCTGACTAGCGAGATGAAAACTAGCTTCATTGACTATGCCATGAGTGTTATCGTGGCGCGTGCCCTTCCAGATGTTAGAGATGGTTTAAAGCCTGTTCATCGTCGTATCCTTTATGGAATGAACGAACTAGGCGTTACACCGGATAAACCACATAAAAAATCAGCTCGTATCACTGGTGATGTCATGGGTAAATACCATCCTCACGGTGATAGTTCTATTTATGATGCCATGGTGCGTATGGCACAGTGGTGGTCATACCGCTATATGCTTGTTGATGGCCATGGTAACTTCGGTTCTATGGATGGTGACGGCGCAGCCGCTCAACGTTATACCGAGGCACGTATGAGCAAAATTGCTCTTGAAATGCTTAGGGACATCAATAAAAATACAGTTGATTTTCAGGACAACTATGATGGCAGTGAGCGTGAGCCATTAGTATTGCCAGCTCGCTTTCCCAATCTGTTAGTTAATGGGGCAACAGGTATCGCTGTGGGAATGGCGACCAATATTCCTCCTCATAATTTAGGAGAAACGATTGATGCTGTTAAATTGGTCATGGATAATCCCGATGTCACGACACGTGATCTTATGGAAGTTCTTCCTGGTCCTGACTTCCCAACAGGTGCTATGGTTATGGGAAAATCAGGTATTCATCGTGCCTACGATACTGGTAAAGGATCCATTGTTCTTCGTTCCAAAACAGAGATTGAAGTCACTAAGACTGGGCGTGAACGCATTGTGGTCACCGAGTTTCCATACATGGTCAATAAAACCAAGGTTCATGAACATATTGTTAAACTAGCTCAAGAAAAGCGTATCGAAGGCATCACAGCTGTCCGTGATGAATCAAGCCGTGAAGGGGTACGCTTTATCATTGAAGTGAAACGAGATGCTTCAGCCAATGTTATCTTGAATAACCTCTTTAAAATGACTAGCTTACAAACTAATTTTAGTTTTAACATGTTGGCCATTGAAAAAGGAGTTCCTAAGATTTTGACACTCCGCCAAATCTTAGATAACTACATTGCTCACCAAAAAGAAGTCATTGTTAGACGTACTGAATTCGACAAGGCCAGGGCTGAAAGCCGTGCTCATATCTTAGAAGGTTTGCTGATTGCGCTTGATCATTTGGATGAAGTCATTGCTATTATCCGTAATAGTCAAACTGACAGCGAAGCCCAAGCTGAATTGATGGCTCGATTTGAATTAAGTGAACGTCAAAGTCAGGCTATTTTAGACATGCGTCTTCGTCGCTTGACAGGATTGGAACGAGATAAAATCCAATCGGAATACGATGAACTCTTGAAGCTTATTGCTGATTTGGCTGATATTTTAGCTAAACCAGAGCGCGTTATTACTATCATCAAGGAAGAGTTAGACGAGGTTAAACGTAAATTTAACGATGACCGTCGTACAGAATTGATGGTTGGTGAAGTTCTATCTCTTGAAGATGAGGACCTAATTGAAGAGGAAGATGTGCTTATCACACTTTCTAATAAAGGCTATATCAAACGTCTTGCTCAAGACGAATTCCGTGCTCAAAAACGTGGTGGTCGTGGCGTCCAAGGAACTGGGGTTAATGATGACGACTTCGTTAGTCAGTTAGTATCAACCAGCACGCACGATACGATCTTATTCTTTACTAACTTGGGCCGTGTCTATAAACTAAAAGGATATGAAATTCCAGAATATGGTCGTACTGCCAAGGGTCTACCTGTTGTCAATCTCTTGAAGCTAGACGATGGTGAGTTTATTCAAACCATGATCAATGCTCGTAAGGATGATATCAAGGATCATTATTTCTTCTTTACAACCTATGCTGGTATCGTCAAACGCGTTTCCACTTCCGAATTTGACAACATTCGTCAAAATGGTCTCAAAGCTCTAACACTTAAAGACAATGACCAATTAATCAATGTTCAGGTAACAACTGGTCATGATGATATTATCATTGGGACAACAGCTGGCTATTCTGTTCGTTTCAATGAGTCGGTTGTTCGTAGTATGGGACGTTCCGCAGCTGGTGTCCGAGGAGTAAAACTTCGTGATGAGGATTATGTTGTAGGTGCTTCAACCATTACTGATGAGCAAGAAGTACTTGTTATTACCGAAAAAGGATACGGCA
The DNA here is from genome assembly GCF_001598035.1 of Streptococcus halotolerans. Taxonomy (NCBI): domain Bacteria; kingdom Bacillati; phylum Bacillota; class Bacilli; order Lactobacillales; family Streptococcaceae; genus Streptococcus; species Streptococcus halotolerans. The sequence continues at coordinate 554,211 of NZ_CP014835.1, forward strand.
AACGGACATCTGCTCAAGAATACCCAACCAAGGGACGTGGTGGTAAAGGTATCAAAACAGCTAATATCACTGATAAAAATGGGGCTTTATCCGGTCTTGTTACTGTCTCTGGTGACGAAGATGTCATGTTAATCACCAATAAAGGGGTTGTCATCCGCACTAATGTTTCGAACATTTCTCAAACTGGGCGTTCAACAATGGGCGTTCGACTCATGCGTCTTGAAAAAACATCAACATTAGTAACTTTTGCATTAGTCGATGCCGAAAATGTTGAAGAAACAGCTGAAACCTTAGAAACAGAGGATTAAGATGACTCAAAAAAAGAAACATAAACTAGGTGGTTTCCTAAGAAATCTAATCGTTATCCTACTTATGCTTGTAGGGATTGCTTTAATTTTTAATAAATCAATTCGTAATACTGTTATTGCTTGGAATACTAACAAATATCAAGTTGAACATGTAAGTCGAAAAACGATTAAAAAGAATCAAAAGGCAGAAACTAGCTATGATTTTGATGGTGTAGACTCCATCAGTACCGAGTCAGTCTTATCTGCCCAAATGAATGCTCAACAGCTACCAGTTATTGGAGGCATTGCCATTCCTGAGGTAGGCATCAACTTACCCATTTTCAAAGGTCTGGGCAATACCGAATTAACTTATGGTGCTGGAACGATGAAAGAAAATCAAGTCATGGGGGGCAAGAATAACTATGCGCTTGCCAGTCACCATGTCTTTGGAATGACCGGCTCATCTAATATGCTTTTTTCACCACTTGATCGTGCTAAAAATGGCATGAAGATTTACTTAACAGATAAAGAAAAGGTCTACACCTACAAGATTACTAATGTACATGTTGTAGCGCCTACAGAAGTGGCTGTGATAGATGACCATGCTGGAAAAAGTGAATTAACCCTTGTAACTTGTACAGATGCTGAAGCCACGGAACGCACGATCGTTAATGCTGTTCTTGAAGGAGAAACAAGTTACGGTGATGCTTCTGATGACATTCATAAAGCCTTTAACACGTCTTATAATCAGATTGTGCTCTAAGGTTATTCAAAAAGAACTTTGTTACGACAAGGTTCTTTTTGTTATATAATTGATGCTAATGCTATTTTTTTGAAATCTTATTTTAAGATTAACATGCTATAATGATGATAGCAATTGCTCCTTAACTAATTAACACCATTAACTAGTCAAGGAGCCCATGGAGGAAAGTATGTCTATCAAAAAACACTTAACAAAAGCTGGGATTATCCTTGCTTCACTCTCTTTTTCAGGTAGTGTTCTGGCTGACAGTCAGGTGCAGAATGTCATCGACGAAAGTTATGTGCAACCTGATTATGTCCTTGGTTACTCTTTATCAGACTCTCAAAAACAAGAAACACTTCGTTTGTTGAACTACCAAGAAGGAAAAGATACGGATTTAAAAACCTTGAACACAAGTAGCTACGCCAAAATCATGGACGTTGCTGATGATCCTAGTTTACAACTTTATTCATCTGTTAAAATTAAGAAATTAGGGGCTTCTAAAACTTTAAATGTTAATATTGTAACTCCAGAGAATATTACTAAGGTCACTGAAGACATGTATCGAAATGCTGCCGTTACCTTAGGCATCCAACATGCAGACATTGAAATAGCAGCCCCAATCCCAGTAACGGGAGAGTCAGCTTTAGCAGGCATCTATTATTCCCTAGAAAAAAATGGTGCTCAGGTGCCTGATGAAAGTAAGGATTTGGCACAAGAAGAATTAAACGCTTTATCAGATATTAATCAGGAAAATCAAGGAAAAGAAGGCTTCGACGCTGATAAACTTAATGTTGCTCTGACTGATATCAAAGCAGCAATCGCGCAATCAGGAAAAAATCTAACCAAGGAAGATGTTCAAAAGATTGTTGAAGATACTTTGGACAATTATAATCTTAAATCCAGTATGACTGAGAATCAGATTAATTTAATTGTTAATTTCGCAGTTAACTTATCTAACAGTGGTGTCATCAGCAACGGTGATTTTGTTAAGACCTTATCAGATTTGAAAGATAGTATTATTTCTAAGGCTAATGGCAATTTTAAAGGTATCGATGTTAATTTTGATGCCAATAAAGCGATTGAACAAGGAAAAGGCATTTGGCAACAAATCGTTGATTTCTTTAAAAAATTAATTGGATAAGCAGATCACATCAGGAAGTTGTTGAACAATTTTCTGATGTTTTTATTTTTTTGAAAATTACTTTGATTTCTATTTCTAAATGTCCTATAATGGCAATTACAACTTATCAGAACTATCTGATAATGCTGTAAGAAGCTCGTCTATGGCTGAAAATGTTAATTGGAAAAATTGTTTTAAAGCAATTGGACCTGGTATTTTGTTGCTACCGCTATGGATTAGCGGTTCACCTATCGTATCACCAACCCAAGCAGGTGCTAAATACGGCTGGCAACTGGTGATTGTTATTTTACTAGTCAATTTATTCAAATACCCTTTCTTTCATTTTGGCTCACAATATATCTTGCAAAATAATGAAAGTTTGATTGAGTACTATTCTAAAACAGGAAGAGATCCAAGGTTATAGGGTTAGTTTAACTAGCAAAGAAGCACAGCGGATGTTTGACTTCAAGGAGCCATTTTATGGACAAGAAACGGTGACGCAGTTCATTCAAGGTCCCGCAAGCTTATCGCTATCAGGTTTGTTAGAACCCTTGATTGAGATCGAGTTGGTTTTCGTGCTAAGGCATATTTATCTATTGACGACTCACCAGAAGACCTTCTTGAAAAATGAACTATCGCTCTTGGTATTGAAGTACCAGATGCATGCTTTAAAAACTGGTTTCCTAAACTCAATAAGTATCTGGTTGTTTCTGATTATGCCGTAGATGGCCGAATCATCTATGGACAAGAACAGGATGTCAAAGGCAACTTTACTGTTGAAGAGTTAGCCAATAGCTTAGGTATTTTAAGCAGAAATGAGCAAAAAATTGATCGAGAAACCTCGGTAGAGGTACTAGGAAATCCTTTAAAATCTGTTACTTGGTTGATCAAAAAACTAGCTAGTCATGGAAAAATTTTCAAGAAAGGACAACAAGTATCAAGTGACACCCTTATTATTCCACCACATTTAGAAAAAAGGATTTATCGTGTTGGTTATGGTCGTGGGGTTGATTCTTTGGAGTTAAGAGGTGACTAGTAGCCCAAAGATAGATTAGAGAGTTCTGGTCTCAAAAAGTCGACAGGCTCTCTCGAACATGAAAATATCTAGTAATTGACCTTTACATCTTTAAACAAAAAGAAAAATGATTGAAAAAATGGTTCAAAATAAACTTTTTCTTCAATCTGTGATCAGAGATATTTCAGAGAAGTTCTGGTCTATTTACTTTTTACAAAAGCTTTTGATTGACTTTAGTTCTCATGGGAACTATAATAGATTTCAAATAGTTTTTATGAGAACTATTTGAAATTCAGTTAGTAAAGGAAGTTCACTATGTTTCTAGCTTTAAATGAAATCAAACACGCTAAATTGAGGTACGGTCTTATATTAGGTCTACTTTTTCTAATCGCCTATCTCATGTTTTTTCTGACAGGATTAGCCTTTGGATTGATGCAGGATAATCGTTCTGCTGTCGATAAATGGCAGGCTAACACCATCTTTTTAAATAAAGAGTCCAACGATCTTTTATCCGCGTCTAATATCCCAGCTGACACAGCAGATAAGGTCAAAGCAGACGATATAGCCCCCCTAAGTCAAACGGCCAGTTCAGCATGGACCAAGGAAAATCCCAAAGATGATGATAAAGAAAAAGTTTCACTCTTCGGGATTGAAAGATCTAGCTTTTTAGCACCAAATATTACTGAAGGTCGTCTCTTCAAAAATGATAAGGAAGTAGTCGTTGATCAATCACTAGCCCAAGATGAAGAGTTTAAGATTGGGCAAACCTTACATGTGGCAAGTAGTGACCATACTTTAAAAATCGTAGGTTACACTGACAATGCTATGTTCAGTGTAGCACCGGTACTTTATATGAATCAAAAAGCTTTTAATCAAGTGAAGTTTGGCAAAGATAGTTCTGACGGTCCGATCAATGCACTCGTCGTCAAAGGAGATGTTTCTCAATATCCCAAAGACTTAAAAAAATTAGCCATAGCCGACTTTATCAAAAAATTGCCTGGTTATAATGCTCAAAATCTAACCTTCGGTTTTATGATTGGTTTTTTGATTATCATTGCTTCAGTGGTTATCGGAATCTTTATGTATGTTTTAACCATTCAAAAAGCACCAGTTTTCGGTGTCATGAAGGTTCAAGGGATTTCTAACGGCTATATTGGTAGAGCGGTGATGTCACAAACTGTCTTGTTGAGTATTATCGGGACAGTATTGGGTCTGCTTGGAACATGGCTCAGTTCTCTTATTTTACCAGCTGCAGTTCCTTTTCAGAGCAATTGGCTGTTATATGGTGCCATCGGTCTAGCCTTAGTGCTATTTGCGCTATTAGGCACCTTATTCTCTGTCAGATCTGTATCGAAAATTGATCCTCTTGTTGCCATTAGTTAGAAAGGAAGAGTATGTCAGTATTAACCTTAAAAGGAGTCACCAAGTCTTTTAAAGATGGCTCTAAAACCATAACTGCATTAAAAGAAACAAACATTCAAGTAGAAGCTGGAGAATTTGTTGCTATTATTGGGCCATCTGGCTCTGGAAAATCAACGTTTTTGACCATATCAGGCGGTCTGCAAACACCAAGTAGCGGTGATGTGTTGATTAATAACCATTCTTATTCAGGATTATCTGAAAAAAAACGTTCTAAGAGACGCTTTCAAGATATTGGATTTATTTTACAGGCTTCTAATTTAGTTCCCTTTTTAACCGTTAAACAGCACCTGCAATTGGTTGATCAGATTAATAAGTCAACCCGTCGTGGGGTAGCAGAGGACCTCTTAGAAGACTTGGGTATTTCTCAGCTAGCCGATAAATTGCCTGAAGAACTCTCAGGAGGAGAACGCCAACGCGTGGCTATTGCACGCGCCTTGTACAACGACCCAGCCTTGATCTTAGCCGATGAGCCGACTGCGAGTTTGGACACAGAGCGAGCATATGACGTGGTCAAGTTATTAGCTAAAGAAAGTAAAGAAAAAAATAAAGCTATTATTATGGTAACCCATGATAAGCGTATGATTACGGAATGTGATAAGGTTTATGAGATGCAAGATGGCGTTTTACGAGATGTTAGTGATGCGCATTAAGAAGTGGTTTGACGCCACTTTTTTGAACTGTTTTAAATATAACGTTTGCATAAAAGCAGTTGGCTTTCACAACGTATCCTAGTATCGATAAGACCATACGAAGCAGGCTTATCGATAAGAATGAGGTTTCGCTAAGTATAATCAAGTCAACCTGCCCTGATAAAGTAGTAGGTAATATCCATTAGCTGCTTTATGCTCAAAATTCGCTTTGAGCAGTGTTAGCCACTTAAAAAAAGATATGGAAAAGGCTTTCAAAAAAAGTTAGACAATTCACATGCCCTGTGATATAATTTAGTCATAGAAAGTTTTGGAGGATTTTTTTATGAAAAAGAAATTGGTTTACGGAACATTACTGTTTGGTTCGTTATTAACACTTGCTGCTTGTGGAAGTGATACAGCAAAAGACGCTTCAAAAACAGCTAATACTGCTAAATCTGAAGTAAGTAAAAAAGCTAAAGATACTAAAAAAGCAGTCAATGAAGCTACTTCAGCTGACCTCAAAGATGGTACTTACAAAGCTGAATCAGACTATGATTCACGCGGTTGGAAAGTTGTTCACACGATCACAGTAAAAGATGGTAAAATTACAGAATCAGACTTTGGTTATGAAAATAAAGATGGCATGAAAAAGGCTGATGATGAAGAATACAATAAAAACATGAAAGCCAAATCTGGTGTTTCTTCTAAAGAAGCTACAGAGCAGTTGAACAAAGAACTTGTTGAAAAACAAAATGTTGATGAAGTGGAAGTTGTTTCAGGTGCAACACACACATCAAGTAACTTCGAACTATCAACTAAAGAATTGCTCAAAGCAGCAGAAGAAGGGAATACTGAAACAGTAACAATCGAATTGCCAGCAGAGTAATTGACACAAAAGTCATATCAGTTAGAGTGAGACAAGTCTTCATTTCGGTAAGAAAGACCTTGTTTCACTCTTTTTCTTGTGATATCTTACTATGTAGAAAGGAAAGTAGACATTATGAAACGTAATATCCGGCCATTTCTTACCCTCTTTATCTCAGTATTGACCTTGTTAGGATGTCAGAAAGTTGTAAATGATAAAAACAGTTTACCGATTGTTAAGAATCCTGAAACACGAACAGAGGCACTTTTACACACGGTCGTTCAATTGAGTATCTATCATGAACACCAAGAAAAAGCGATGGATGAAGCCATTGATTATATCAAAGAGATGGAAAAACTATTGTCGACCAATCTAGAAGGTTCTGATATTAATAACATTAATCAAGCAGCCGGAAAAAAAGCAGTCAAGGTAGATCCCAGAACTTTTGAAATCATCGAAGCAGCACAGGCGATGTCCCGAGAAAGCAATGGAAAATTTGATATTTCCATTGGTGCTGTCACCAACCTTTGGCGTATTGGAGATGATGCCGCTAGAGTTCCCAGTGATGACGAAATCAAAAAGGCACTACCGTATATTAACTATAAGGATATCCAGCTAGATAAAGAGAAGAAAACAGTCTATATTAACAAAGGAATGACTCTGGAATTAGGAGCTATTTCAAAAGGCTATATTGCGGATGGCGTCAAAAAACGGTTTAAAAAACGCCACATCACAACAGCTATTATCAATCTAGGCGGCAACGTCTTAACCATGGGGGAATCGCCTAAGAATTCCAAAGGCTGGAATATCGGAGTTCAAAACCCTGATGAAGTTCGTGGAGAGACTGTGGGATCTGTTTACGTTAAAGACAGCTCCGTTGTGACATCAGGCGTCTATGAGCGTTATATTGAAAAAGACGGTCAAAAATACCATCATATCATGGATCCTAAAACAGGTTACCCAGTTGATAATGATATTTCCGGAGTAACGGTGTTTACCAAAACGTCGCTTCAAGGCGATGAATTATCCACCTCCTTATTTCTTCTTGGTATCAAAGACGGCCTTAAGCTAATCGATAGCATGGATGGTGTTGAGGCGGTCTTCATCGACAAGGAAAATGGCATCCATAGTAGTAACGGACTAAAAGATAAATTGACATTAAGAAATGAGGATTACCATCTTGTCACCGAAAAATAAGCCACTAACCTTATCTATCTTTTTTGAATTTGTCGAATTACGGACCAAAGTAGCCAGCGTTTTTCCAATGCTTTTGGGTATCCTATGGTCTATCTACCATTATCAGCAATTTGATCTGATTAATACCCTGTTATTTGTCTTAGCAGTGCTTAGCTTTGACATGTGTACCACGGCTATCAATAACACCATGGACTATAAAAAAGCTATCGATACGGCCTATCAACATGAAGATAATGTTATCGGTAAATACCACTTAGATGATAAACAGATGGTTCGTATCATTTTTTGGCTGCTGCTGTTCGCTTCACTTGTCTCTCTAATGCTTGTCTATCGAACGGATATCCTCCTACTTCCCATCGGTGGCCTGTGCTTTCTAATCGGAATTTTTTACACTTTCGGCCCCCTCCCCTTATCCCGCCTACCCTTGGGAGAGCTTTTTTCCGGCATCACTATGGGATTTGGTATTTTCTTCTTAGCTGTTTTTGTGCAACATCCTGACAGTTTGCTCAGTAGCCATTGGACAGGTGCCATGATGAGTATTGATTGGTTTTGGCTTGAGACTATTATGATATTCTGGCTGAGTTTCCCCCTTGTCTGTCTTATTGCTAATATCATGCTAGCAAATAACCTTTGTGATTTGGAACAAGATCTTAAAAATGAACGCCACACAGTCGTATACTATATTGGTAAAGAAAATGGCATAAGACTTTATAGCTTATTAAGCTTTATGCCATGGGCTGTCTGGTGTTCAGCCCTTTTCCTAGGACAAATGCCACTGGTTGGTGCAGCAGGATTAGCCATCATGCCTTTATACCTTAAACACCTTAAAGCTTTTCAAAGAGAACAAATCAAGCGTCAGACGTTTGTCTTGTCCATTAAAAACTTTGTTCTCTTTTCAATGATGTATCTTCTAACGATACTCATAGCGCTCATTTTCCATATTTAAATAAAAAAGACACTGACTTCAAAAAATCGGTGTCTTTTGATTCTATAAAGGAAGAATGAGATCGTCTTCTGTTTCTTCATGATCTGATGAGTCTCTGGTCGATTGAATTTCAATGATCAAATCATGAGGGAGACAGACAGACAATTGGCCTTCTCGATCAATCCAACCTGTTTTAACAGCAATTTGGTCGGGACTATTATCTTTTCTGACACGAATACGCTCTCCGTCAACTTCCACAATATTATACTGCCCTTTATTGGGGTGGTAGGTCTTTTCAAAATGTGGCCCATTTTCTTTAAGGGCATAATTATCTACAACTTTACCATGAATTTTAACCACAGCAACTAAGGCAGATGATGGAGGTGCTGTCCTTTTTTGATAGATTGTCCAGATAGTTGGCATAAAAGAAATGATAATAGCGAGTGTTATCAACAAATAATCAAATGGCTTAAAGTAAGCTAGAATTTGTCTTGCTTTTGTTTTTTTCGTTTCCACAATCATTATTCTAAAAGAAAATAATAGCTTTGTAAACTGTTTAAAAAATAAAATAGTGTCAGATGATTGGCTTTTGCCTAAGATTGTTTGACAACAACAGTTTAGTAAGAAATGATATACTAATGATAAGGTTATAGAAATATACAGGAGGTTAATCATGTCCTATAAAACTGTTATCAAATCACTGGATTCCATCAAAGATTGGCAAGAAGAGGCTTATCAATTCCTGCATCGAAACCCTGAATTATCAATGCAGGAAACTAAAACGGTAGCCTTTCTTAAAGAGGAACTTATCAAACTTGATTATGATGTTCAAGAAATTGGTGGAGGTCTTGTTGGCGTACTAGCAAATGGAGAAGGTCCAACCATTCTTTTTAGGGCTGATATGGACGCTTTACCAGTCCAAGAAGAGACACATTTAGACTATGCCTCAGAGATTGACGGCGTGATGCATGCTTGTGGTCATGATATGCACATGACTGCTAGTCTAGGTGCTGCCTGGGCGCTTGCCAACAATAAAGAGGCTTGGTCAGGAACATACGTGGCTCTTTTTCAACCAGGCGAAGAGATAGCAGCAGGAGCCAAAGCCATGTTAGAAGATGGTCTTCTTGAAAAAATACCGAAGCCTGATATTGCCTTGGCTCAGCACGTCTTAACAACCCCAGAAGCCGGCCACCTTGGAACTAAAGAAGGACCATTTTTATCAACGGCAGCATCTCTAAAAATAAGGATCAATGGCCGTGGGGCGCACGGATCCATGCCGAATCTTAGCATTGATCCTATTGTTATCGGTTCAGCCATTGTCTCAAAACTTCAAACTATTGTGGCGCGTGAGGTGGATCCTTTCCAATTCGCTGTTGTGACCGTGGGCTCTTTCCAATCAGGAAATCAGGCTAATATTATCCCTGAAACGGCAACATTACGTTTGAATATTCGAGCCTATGATGAAACTGTCAAAAAACAGCTGATTTCAGCTATTAAACGCATCGCTATCGCAGAATGTAAAGCAGGAAATTGTGACAAAGAACCAGATATTGATGTTTACGATAGTTTCCCGTTAACCGATAACGATGCAGAGATTACAAAACATGTTACTAAAGCTTTTAAAGATTACTTTAGTGACGACAAGGTGGTTGATTACAAACCAATGACAGCATCTGAAGATTTCTCCGCTATTCCTAGAGCTTTTGGTACTCCCTATTTATACTGGGGATTTGGTGGTTTCACTGCTGATCAAGATATCTACGCCAACCATAATCCGAAATTTGCGCCAGCAATTCAACCAACTTTGAAAACAGGGACAGAGGCTGCCTTAGTGGCTATCTTAAGTTATCTTGGAAATAAATAATATGGAAGAGAATCAATACAAAATGCTAGTTAAGGTGGCAACCTTAGCTGGTATCATTATGTTAGAATCTAATGCGGAGTCCTATCGTGTTGAAACAACGGTAGAACGTATTTTGTCTGTTAGTCAGCTACCAACAGTTGACGTTTTTGCCAATACCACGGGACTGTTTATCACACTGGATGGGCCTGATTTTCCAGAACCCATTACCTACATCAAGCGAATTTCGCAGCGCTCAACCCATTTGACCAAAATCCATGATGTCAACCAGATTTCAAGGGATATTACTAACGACCAATTATCTCTTGCGGAAGCCTATCAAAAACTTAAGAAGGTTAATCGTAAAACTTATTCTTCCAAAAGTACCTACTTTGCTACTGTGTTGTTGGTTGTAGCCTTCGCACTACTATTAGGAGGAAGTCTAGATACCTTTTTACTATCTGCCATTGCTTCTTTATTACTAATAGCAACTTATCCTGTCCGTGATTGGCTAAATCTCAATGACTTTATCTACGGTGTCTTTGCAACCATGGTAGTAGCCATCTTGATGTCTTTGATAACCCAGTTTGTTGGAGCATCTGAGCGTACCTTAGATATTACTATCATCTCTGTTCTGATGCCACTTTTCCCAGGGACAGCCTTTACCAACGGTTTTCGTGATTCCTTTAAAGGCGATTATGGAGCAGGAGTAGCTAAAATTGTAGAAGCCTTGACCATAGCAATTAGTTTAGGTGTCGGGGTTGCTGTTGGTCTCTTTATTGCGAAAGGAATCTTGTCATGATCTTGAATTTTCTTCTTCAAATTCTAGGAGCCTATGTTGCTACCGTAACAGCAGGAGTCTTGTTAGAAGCCCCTAAACATTTGATTTATCATACAGGATTTATTGGGGCATCTGGCTATGCTGTCTATCTTTTCCTTTTAGATAAAACAGACAAGGCAGTAGCAACGCTTCTAGGCGGTATGGTTATTGCTCTCTTATCGCAGATTTCAGCAAGAAGATTAGCTTCCCCAGTAACTGTTTTTTACATTCCTAGTTTCTTTCCCTTAGTGCCCGGTGTTGGTGTCTATCGAATTGCCTATTATTACATCCAAGATAATCCGCAATTAGCTGGTGAGAACTTAATGGAATCTATTCTTGTTTCCGGCGCCATTGCCTTATCGATTTTTATTGTGGATTCTTTTTTAGAAGTCTACAACCATCTCAAATATCCAAAACCTTAACTGTAACTCACGGAGGAACCCTATTGTTATGAAACTTATGAAATCAATTCCAGGTGGAACCCTTTTGATTCCCATGCTGATTTCGGCCATTATCCATACCTTCTCACCAACCTTTTTCAATATTGGCGGATTAACCCAAGCCATGTTTTCAGGTGATGCCATCAATTTTATTCTGGGAGCTGCTGTCTTTATATCAGGGTGTACCCTGAAATTGCAAACCTTAACCCAAGTCTTTAAACGCTATGGTGTCCTATTAGCTGCTCGTTTCATCATCAGCACTGTAGCCAGTCTTATTTTCATTAAACTCTTTGGACTTGATGGTATCTGGGGTCTTAGTGCCATCGCTTTTATCTGTACACTAACCTCAATGAACCCGACCCTCTTTCTAGCCTTAATGAAGGATTATGGCGACGAGAGTGATCAAGCTGCTTTTGGTTTGGTCGCTGTCATGGCCTTGCCCATTATCCCAATGTTCATTTATGGATTGACTAGCCCAACAAGACTTGATTTTATGCCAATCCTTTCAACCTTGATTCCACTGGTACTTGGTATCATAATCGGTAACCTTGACCATGAGTTGAGCCAACACATGGCGCCTGCCATGGGCTTCATCATCATTATGTTAGGCTGGGGAGTAGGAGCAAATATCAACTTATTTGAAGCTGTGAAAGCAGGATTGCCAGGAATTCTTATGGCCATCTTATATTATCTCATCGGCGCTTTACCACTTATTTTAATTGAAAAATATATTCTAAAAAGAAGTGGGGCATCAGCAACAGCCCTCTCAACTGTTGCTGGCTTATCAGCATCTGTTCCATTATTGATGATAGCAAGCAATCCAGAATTGAGAGCCTATGCTTCACAATCGGCAGCTATCACCTCTTTGGTTGTAATCTGCACAGCTATCATTGCACCAATTTTGTGTCAACAATTAGCTGGCAAACCAAACAAAGAAAATTAACCATAACTCCTCAGAAACTTCTGAGGAGTTTACTTGTTTTTATCGCCTAACAAACTACAAATTAGCCCAAAAAGCGATAATAATCACAAACAACAGCCCACAAATCATTGTTATCATCGATAGCCATATAAGTCTTTGGAGAGAGATTCAAAATAAGCTCTGAATCGATGGCCTTAACAAATTTGAAATGTCTAGGACTCAAGTAGATTATCGGTTTATTAGGGACCAGAAACTTTAATCACAAAGATAGACAAGTCAAAGTGATATAAAAAAGCCAAACTATATCAAGAAAGGTTGATACAACTGTAAAATCTCTAATTTTTGAAAGTTAAAATATAAAGTAAACGTGCATCGATTTGCTTCCTTAGACTAACGAATCTGAGCAGTTTCTGCGACATATTGTTCGTAGTAAACTTTCTTTCCGTTGATTTGTTTAACTTGCCTGACAGTTCCACGCTTGAGTTCACGGTAGATGGTAGAGCGACTCCGGCTCAAACGTTTCGCAATTTCAGCTGGTTTCAATCCTTCTGAAAGATAGGCTTCCATTTTCCCACGTTCTGTTTCAGAAAGATGGTGATAGGTTTGTTTTGTGGTAGAATGATTAGTGGACATGTTCATATTTCCTTTATACTTTGTTTGGCGACTTTAGTATATCAGAGGAACATGTCTTTTCTGTTGCACTTCATTTTACAACGCGAGGATAAATAATATTTCAAAAAACAAATAAAATGAACATTACATTTTGTATTCTGTTATGTATTTTATGTTAGAATATTATAGTTGAAGAACTTCTTATGAGTTAAATATCAATATTGAAATAAATTTTGATACGTGTTCACATTTATAAAACCTCATTTACCATAAAATAAAGTTAGAAAGAGAACATCTTAATGGAAAAATTGAGCGTGGTCATTCCATGTTTTAATGAAGAACAGACCATAAAACCATTTATCAAAGCAATGATGAAGATTGAACAGGTAATGTCAAGGGAACTAATATTTGAGTATCTTTTTGTCAACGATGGTAGTAGCGATAAAACATTAGACGTCTTAAAGTCAGAAGCTAATTCAAAAGATAATATTAATTATTTATCGTTCTCTCGTAATTTTGGAAAAGAGAGCGCCCTATTAGCTGGTTTAGAAAAAGCAACTGGTGATTATATAACGGTTATGGATGTCGATCTCCAAGATCCACCAGAACTGCTTCCTAAAATGTACAACAAAATCAAAGAAGGTTACGATATTGTTGGTACATATAGAAAAGATAGAGTAGGAGAGCCGCCTATTAGGTCATTCTTTAGTAAAATGTTCTATAAACTCATTAATAGCGTCTCAGATACTAAGATGGTTGAGGGTGCTAGAGATTATCGGTTAATGACGAGGCAAGTAGTGGATAGTGTGTTGGAGTTAAAGGAAGTCAATCGCTTTTCAAAAGGTTTATTTTCTTGGGTTGGCTATGATACAACTTATATCAGCTTTGACAATCGTGAGCGTGTTGCTGGTGAAACTTCATGGAGCTTTTGGTCTTTACTAAAATACTCACTTGAAGGATTTATTAATTTTTCTGAAGCACTTTTAAATATAGCGACTGCAAGTGGCATTATATCTTTTATATCATCTATTGTTGGGATTGTATTTATCATCATTCGTAAGCTAACGATTGGTGGTAGTGTTAATGGTTGGGCCAGTATGGTTGTGATGATGTTATTCATTGGAGGTATTCAACTACTTTGTTTAGGAATATTAGGGAAATACATTTCAAAAATCTTTCTTGAAACGAAGAAAAGGCCAAGCTATTTCATCAAGGAGACAAATTTAGATGATTAAAAAAATCGCTACAAATCCTGTACTAAGGTTAATTACTTTTTGTATATTGTCTCTGATTCCATTGCTTCCTTTTATTTCAAAAGGTGTTTTTCACATGGATTGGGATGCTTGGTTTCATTTCTCTAGAATTTATGAAATCGCTCAGAATATACAACATGGTAAGTTAATTCCTGATGTTTCCTATTTTTCGTTTAATAATCATGGTTACGCTGTTAATTTTTTCTATCCTTATTTCGTTAACTATCCTATAGCTTTATTATGGATGATTACAGGAAAGCCCGTAACAGCAGTTTTTATTTTTAATATACTATTTCATCTATTGGGACTTGAGATAGCCTACAAAACATTTTATAAGCTAAGAAAAGATGATATTACTTCGTTTATATTTTCCATCATTTATATTTTTGGAATGAGTTCCTTCAATGTTCGATTGTTAAACATGGGGACTTACAATCAGCAAATTGCCTTCTTATTTTTACCTGTAGCAATTATAAGCATTTACGAAATGATTGCTGGAGACTATAAAAAGTGGGGTAAATCTGTTGTTACGAGTGTCTCTATAATAACGCTTACTCATCTCTTAACAACCTATCTTTTGGTGATTTATACATTACTATTATTACTATTCACTAGTTTATTTAAATATAAAACTTTTAATTTAAAAAGAACGTTTAATTGGCTTATTAGCACTATTATTATAAGTTTACTGACATTATTGTTTATCGTACCTCTAATTGAACAGAAAAAAGCAAATGATTGGTTAGATGTTCCTGCTATGAATTTAGGTTCAAATGGTATTATTAGCAATAGTGCTAGTAAAGTAACTCTTTTTAGTCGTTTAACAGCAGCACTTAATTTTGAAGACATAATCATTTTTGTTTTTATAGTCGTCTTGATTTTTGCGGTTTATAATCGATTGATTGATTCTCAAAGCAAGATCTTACTGTGGGGAATTGCTGGTGTTGCTATTTTACAATCGAATTTGATTCCATATTATTATATTGAAAAATTTAGTTTCATTGATATGATTCAATTCCTGAATCGTTTTGATATTTTTTTCTATACTTTTATTGCCTTATTCATAGCTATAATTTTTCAAAACACATCTATTCACCACACGATTGACCATAAAAAACTAGTCATGTTAACATTGTGTCTATATTTGCTATTTTGTAGTCAAAACTTTAACAAAGAAAAAAATATTTTAAGTGGTGACATTTCTGAGTTTGATAAGATAAGCTATTTTGGAACAAATGATAATGTTCTGAAAGGTCTATCTAATAGTAATTTTGGTTATTTTGACGCTGATGCGGGGAAAGGCTATTATCGTATTAATGGTTTCATGGACTATCGTACAAAGCAACAAATTAAACGCATACCTAGTCCTAACGAAAAACATAAGTTCAATATTGATAGTAGCAGTTATAAAATAAAAAATAAAGACTCATATGCACCTATTATAAATTTTGGAGCTGACTATCTTGTATCTACTAACGATCTCATCGAGAACGCTGTTTATTTTGATGGTAGTAGGAGTTTTAAAAAATTCAATCAAAAGAATCTTAAATTTATTGTCAAAGATATTCCTAGAGATACTAAAATAGTTCGTACTCCAATTACATATTTAAAAGGTTTTAAAGTAGAAGATACCAAAGGGAATAACTTAGTTAGTTATAAAGATCAAGATGGCTGGTTAGCTATTAAAAAACCAAATGACTCTAAAGTAATTATCACTTACGAAAAAACGCTATTGCATAAAATGTCAATTATTATTTCAGGTGCAACATGGTTAGTATTGCTAATTGCAAATTTAAAATTGAAGAGAAAATCAATATATAAAAGAACTCAAAGGGACTAGAGATTAGTGGCTCATTGTCAACTGTAGTGGGTTGACTTATAGCT
This sequence comes from Streptococcus halotolerans, assembly GCF_001598035.1. Classification (NCBI taxonomy): domain Bacteria; kingdom Bacillati; phylum Bacillota; class Bacilli; order Lactobacillales; family Streptococcaceae; genus Streptococcus; species Streptococcus halotolerans. The sequence goes on from NZ_CP014835.1 coordinate 570,187, forward strand.
AACACCGAGAGAGGACCTGTTTGGTCTTCTCTTTTGTTGTGTTCAAAGCAAGATAAATCCTTTTTTTGAAGTTTTCATCTTCCTAAAGCCAAAAGCATTTCGCTTAATGACTTTAATAAGGTTGTTGGTGGCCTCTAGTTTGGCATTGGAATAAGGTAGTTTCAGGGCATTAATAATCTTCTCTTTGTCTTTTAGAAAGGTTGACAAGACGGTCTTATAGATAAGATGGACCTGTTTGATGGTATCAGAAATGAGATCAAAGAAGTATTTCTCTTGCTTTTCTTGGAAATGAAAGAGCAGGCATTGGAAGAGGTCATAGTGGTAGCGTCGTTCATCAGAGTAGCTCAAAAGACGTTGCACAATCTCTTGATTGGTCAAGTGCATGCGAAAAGTCGTAGGTACTGAACATATCCATGGTGATGACTTTGACACGACTGCGCACCTTGTGAGAATACCGCAAAAAATGATTTCTTGAGTGGTTTAGTCGCTTTTCATTATAAATCATATGGGACTTTTTTGCTATATTCAAAAAGACTCCATAATCTCCGAGGGGAATTTACCCACTACAGAAATTATAGAGCCAGATTAGTTTACTCTAAACCCTTTGAGTTCTTTATTTTCAAGACATGTTGAAAGACATTTATATTGTAATAAACGTCTACCTATACCTAATGAATCGGTTACACTAAACTAGACAGAATTTATAAAGTGTTCTATAGTAATCAAAAACAGGAGAAATGTATGTCTAGAAGAGTACGTCGTCAATTCACTTTAAATTTAGTTCTAAAATAAGCGATAGACAAGAAAATGATAATGCTGTCCATAGTTAGTGTTGTCTCTACAAACATCTTTCCGAAAAACTGTAATTTTCTTGAAAAATGTCTAGGAATGTGTTATACTCCTATTTATAGAAATAAAGGAAATAATGCTGTCTATGAAACGTGAATTGTTACTAGAAAAAATTGAAGAACTTAAAAATATCATGCCTTGGTTTGTCTTGGAATATTATCAATCAAAATTAGCGGTGCCTTATAGTTTTACGACTCTATACGAATATCTCAAAGAATACCGTCGGTTTTTCGAGTGGTTAATAGAATCCGGGATTTCGGATGCTGATCAATTGGCTAATATTGAGTTATCTGTTTTAGAGCATTTAACCAAAAAAGATATGGAGTCCTTTGTTCTGTATTTGCGCGAACGTCCCTCTCTTAATACTTATTCAACAAAACAAGGCGTCTCACAGACTACTATAAACCGCACTTTGTCAGCCTTATCCAGCCTTTTTAAATACTTGACTGAGGAAGTTGAAAACGATCACGGAGAACCTTATTTTTATCGAAATGTGATGAAAAAGGTTGCCACAAAGAAGAAAAAAGAAACTTTGGCCTCCAGGGCAGAGAATATTAAACAAAAACTTTTTCTTGGCGATGAAACCATGGCATTTTTAGAATATGTAGATTGTGAATATGAAAACAAACTTTCTAATCGTGCCAAATCATCTTTCCGAAAAAATAAGGAACGAGATTTAGCCATTATAGCACTACTTCTAGCTTCTGGCGTCCGTCTATCAGAAGCTGTTAATCTTGATTTAAAGGATTTGAACCTCAATATGATGGTTATCGAAGTGACCCGAAAAGGCGGTAAACGTGATTCAGTCAATGTCGCTGGATTTGCTAAGCCGTACCTTGATGCTTATCTTAACGTTCGTAAACACCGCTATAAAGCTGAAAAACAAGATACTGCCCTATTTCTGACGGAATATCGGGGCATTCCTAACCGAATCGATGCTTCAAGCATTGAAAAAATGGTCGCCAAATATTCCCAAGACTTTAAAATAAGGGTGACACCTCATAAACTGCGTCATACCCTCGCTACACGATTATACGAGACTACTAAATCACAAGTTTTGGTCAGTCATCAGCTGGGCCATGCCTCGACCCAAGTCACCGATCTTTATACACATATCGTTAATGATGAGCAAAAAAATGCTTTAGACAAATTATAGTGACACAAAATAAAAAACAAACTGACATCTATTTTTTAACAGGCTGTTAGTTTGTTTTTTCAATGAATAATTTTACGTAATTTTATTTATGTAAATTTACTTCAACTGTCACCATTATGAAATACACATTGATATCAAGTTAGCTGCAAACACCACAGAAAGTCAATTTTTTTGACAACTGCTTCTTCTCTTTTCAATACTCAAATAGCCGTTTCAGCAATATTTGTCACCATTGATCATAGCATTTTTAAGAAAGATCAACATCTATTCCTCAAAAATGCTATACCAAACAAGGTCAATGACCTAAAACATTAGCGATAGTCTTATGATTGACTAATGTTTTAAGGACCAATAGATTAGCTAGTAACTGCTGATGCTTCATATTCTTTAACCTTTCATGGCTATAATCTTTCTTTTAAGAACAATGAAATGAAGCGACATTCGCCAAACATGATAGCATTCCTACATACAATATTCACTAAACGGTCGTAATGCAACTCAAAAAAGTAGGAAGTCCTAAAGACCATGATAGAAGCTGATTCTAAGATGCTTAATAGTTTACATAATTATATTTACGTAAACTATTTATTTTTTGTTAGCAACACCGTGGTGCCTTGATCAATTTGACTACTTATCTCGATATCAAAACTTAATTTATCTAAAATCTGCTTGGTCATGTACAGACCTAGCCCAGTAGCTTTTTCATGCTCATGACCATTAAAACCTGTAAACCCCTGTTCGAATAAACGTGGAACATCTTCTGGGAGTATTCCTATACCAAAATCTTGTATTTCAATACTTTGTTCCTTTATAATGATTCTTATTTCAGATTCGGATGTGCTATACTTTATGGCATTATCGATCACTTGAGATAAACAAAAGCCTAACCACTTGATATCAGTGATAACTTCTGAATCACCCATCAGACTAATCTGTATTTTTTTAGCAATACATTGGCTGCTAAATGTCTTAATAACGGAGCTAACACAGGCTTTTAATGATACCTTGGTAAAACGATAATCATCATTTTCTCGCTTATATTTAAGATATGACAAGAGATTATTGAGGTCATTTTCTAAACGAAAAACTTGCTCTTGAAGTTCTTGCTTGTTCATTTGATTGGTTTGAAACATTAAAGACATTGCTGATATAGGGATTTTCATTTGATGTGACCACATCTTAATCAAACCTTCTAAATCATCTTGCTCTCTTTTAATGTCCAGGACTTGCTGCGCTTCTGCGGCTACCATACGATTGACAAGAGCAGTATAAGCTTCATCCAATGGCAATTGAGCTTTTGGTAAATCCTCAACAGCTTTTAAGGTTTCTAAAGTCAATACTTTGCGCTTGAATGACTGATAGCTTATAATTATCCAAGACACTAGAAACACTAAATTAATAGCTAAACTAAGAAGAAAATAAGTCTGGGGTAGATGGTAAAGGTAAAACATGAGGTGGTAGGTAAGAGTTGTCTGAAAATACAGGGCATACCAAGGCCAATACTCTCTAAAATAGCTTAGTATCATTTAAGAAAATACCCCACACCTCTAGCCGTATGAATATGATCAAAACCAATACTCTTTAGCTTTTTACGAAGACGAGTCATATTGACATTTAAGGTATTGTGATCAATAAAACTGTCATCTTGCCAGAGTCTTTCTAGAAAATCTTCCTTAGCGATCACTTGCTGATCATGGGTCATTAGGATTCGTAAAATTTTAGCTTCTGTGGGAGACAGGTCGATACTTTCATGTTGTTCTGACACAACTGTGCCATCTGCCAATAACTCATAGCCAGCGAAGGAGAGCTCTTCTTGGTTGAATTGTTTGCTTCTTCGTAAAAAAGCTGAGATTTTTGCCTCTAAGATGTTTAATGAGAATGGTTTTGAGATAAAATCATCACCTCCCATATTAAGCGCCATGACAGCATCCATATCATCATTACTAGAAGAAATAAAAATAATAGGTACCGTCATGCTTTTACGGATTTCGCTAGTCCAATAAAAACCATTAAAAAATGGCAAAGTGATATCCATCAGAATGACATCCGGCTGTATGCTCTCAACTTCCTGCTTGATATCTCGAAAATTGGTAACTGCATAGACTTGATAATAATTTGAAAAATGCTGTTTGAGAAGAGTGACAATGGTCATGTCATCCTCAATAATATAAAGTTTATCTTGCTTGTCCATAGGATTATTTTAGCAAAAAAGCGGCGAAAAATCGCCACTTTGCCTACCTTTCAATTAAGTGATAATAAGTTCGTCCTGTCAATCGATAAATGAGATAGTAAATGATGATAATTGCCAGAATAACTCCTCCGGAAATTTGATAAATAAGGAGATCATTGACAACACCAAAGAGTAAGAGCATTTGCTTGAGCATGATCATGGCTACAAGAAAATGACAGATTGCCATGATTAAAGGCATAAAGAAGACCATAAGTGTTTGAGAACCAATGATTTTTTTGACCTGTGTCTTGGACATCCCCACTTCTTGTAAGATATGGTAAGATTTTTGATCTTCGACACCTTCTGAATAGCGTTTATAGTAGATAATCAAAGCTGCTGCTAAAAGAAAAGCTGTTCCTAGCAATAGACCGGTGAAGAGAAAACCGCCGGTAAGGGCATAGACTTCATTTTTAAAATGACCTTCTCGTGTTAACTCAACAACTGCTTTTTCCCCCTTGTCATTAGTCCAGATACCTTTTTTATTAGTTAACCTTTGATAGTCTTTTGCTGTTAAATCCGCAAATATCTTATAAGTTTCATGGAAGCCCAAACCATCGGTGTTTTCAAACTGCTTTTTGATAGCTGACAGCTCACTTCGACCACTAACAACCAAGACGCCAGGATTATAGGTATTAACAACATCAGGCACCTTAACAGACTTAAAGTTTTTAATATTGTCATAACGTTTACCAAACATTGTGAGTTTTTCCAATTGGCTATCGCCTTTTTGTTTGAAAAAAGCAGTCTGATTGGCTTTTAATTTGGGTAAGTCGTTACCAAGTTTTCTAAACTCATTCTGTTCGATGAGGTAAACAAATCCTAACTGACTTAATTTTGGTTGATCCAAAGTCTTTTGATTAATGGTTATTTCCTTATCACGCGACATTGGAATAGAAATCAGGGCCGTCTGATAAGCCACAAGAGTTTTATCGTTTTTATGTAATTCTGGAATAATGGTTTTCTTAGCAAATTCTTCAAAACTCATTTTTCCTTCAACTTGATGAATCTGTAACTCAGTATTTTTTGGAAAGAGTTGATTAACCATCGTTTCGGTATTTCCAAAGATCGATGACGTCGTCGCAATCGTAACGAAACTCATGACCGCTAAAATGGTGATATTAGCTAGTCCTACAGCATTCTGCTTCATCCGAAATAGCATTTGAGAAACTGTGATGAAATGCTCCGTTTGATAGTAATATGCCTTATTTTGACGTCTTCGTTTCAAGTACCAGGTCGTAAAGGCTACATAGAATAAATAAGTTCCTAGAATAACCAAAACGACTGCAATCAAAAAACGATAAAGCAAGGCTAAGGCTGCAATCTTAGTCGATGTAAAAGATAAAGCGTAACCAATTCCCAGTAAAACCACAGAGAGGATAGCCATAACAACATTTCCTTTAGGTTCTTGTTCTGCTTTGGCTGATGTTCTAAATAAATCTAGCGGTGATGATTTACGGATAGCAAGTAAGTTAATTATCAATAATAGTATAAAAATACCAGAAAAGATAGCACTAGCTAAGAGGAATGATATTGGAGTAAAGGTCAATAGCAATTTATCATAATGAATGAGATTGACAAAAATAAGATAAAGTAGGTTTGAAAAGATTGCTGAAAGACTGCTTCCGAGAAAAATTAGCCCTAAAAATATGATTAGTATTTCAATACTTGATATCAAGGATACTTTTTTCTTACTCATCCCCAGTACATTATAAAGTCCAAACTCTTTACTACGTTGTTTTAAAACAAAACGATAACTATAAATAACCAAAATAGTTGATAGTAACGTTAAGACACCCACTCCAAATCCTAAAATCATTTTCCCATACGACATGTCATCAGAAATTGGGCTAAAAAGTATCAACAAGGTTGAACATAGAGTAACATAGAGAACTGTACTGGTAAGCAGAAAGGGGCCATAGATGTTTTTGGTTTTTAGCAAATTATTCCAAGCCATTTTAAGATAAAACATGCTCATCACCTCCTAAAAGGGCAGTCATAGCTAATGAAATATCCTTACTAAAGGTTTGAGGATTCTTATTTCCCCTGTAAAGTTGGTGGAAAATCCGACCATCTTTAATGAAAAGAACTCTCTTAGCATGACTAGCAGCCATAGCCGAATGGGTTACCATTAAAATTGTTTGACCAAATGCATTGATTTCTTCAAAGAGTGATAATAGGTCTTCTGAATTTCGAAAATCAAGCGCAGCAGTCGGTTCATCAGCCAAGAGAAGATCAGGTTGATTAATCAAACTTCTAGCTACTGCTACTCTTTGCTTTTGCCCACCAGAAATTTCCATAGGTCGTTTGTCTAACAGGTCTTTAATGTGTAGCTGTTCCGCTAGGGGAAGAAGGGCTTTTTCCATTTTCGAATAGGGTTTTCGGTCTAGAACTAGCGGCAAAAAGATATTATCTTTAACTGTTAAGGTATCTAAAAGATTAAATTCTTGAAAGACAAAACCTAAGTGCTTGAGTCGGAAATCAGCTAATTGATTTTCTTTGATTTTGGTAATATCTTGCCCTTTCAAGTGGACAGAGCCAGAACTTGGTTTTTCCAAAGTGGCTAAGATATTCAAAAGTGTCGTTTTCCCTGAGCCAGATTCTCCCATAATAGCGATAAATTCGCCCTCATTGACCTTGAAGTCAATATCTTGTAGAGCGCGCGTTTCTGTTTTGGCAAAACGTGTGCGAAAAACTTTTTTTAGATGATTAATTTCTAGTAGCATTTGTTATACTCCTTTTTCTATTATAGCTTAATTCATTTTCGATTTTAGCCAATTTTTTGATTCTCTAATTGGATTTTCAGACCAGGTATCTGGTTGTAGCGGATCATTTTCATAACGTTTTCCTTGCCGGTCCATTAAGATTGACGTTGTTAGGTTAACTTGTGTACCGTCATAAAGCCAAAAAACCATATTTCCTGTCGTATAACCTGCTGAATGTTGTCCGAAATAATGGACATTTTCCAATCCTTTAAAAGAGAGTCCGACGACCTCACCAGAAGAAGCCGTTCGGTTGTTCATAATGATAGCAACAGGGACCTTCTTTTTATGAATTGGATCCGTTAGCGCAATGGTTTCTTGATTATCAATTCTATTATTAGTCAAATCAAAGGCCGTTCGTTGATTATATTTATTAATTAACGAAAATAATCTACCATTTGGTAAGATGGAGGATAAACCGATAAGCATCGGTGCCATATTTCCTCCTGTATTATCTGATAAATCTAGAATGACGCCTTGATATTCTTTCTGTGATAAGAAATGGTTCAAGGCATCAGCGTATTTTTTCGATTGCTTTTTATCAACCGAAGTAAACGGCGGTAGTTTAATATAGATAATGCCATTATCAAGCCGTTTAATGTTAGGCGTAGACTGTTTTACTGCACGACTAGAAGTCTCTTTTTGAATAAATTGAGAATGTTTACCTCCTGCTAACTTTAAAACAGGAGTCAGTACATCTCTTGCTTGTCCATAAGAACTGACTTTCTTTAGTTTTTTTTGAGCTTTAATCTTATTTTCTTCCCAAGTTTCACCACTTGCATAAAGACCAAGGTCATCCATTTTTTTCAGAGCTATTTTGCCATACCTTTCAGGACTGGGTGGTATAAGATAAAGGTTAAAGTTAGGTCCATAAATATAAATAATAATACATAGTCCGATTAATAATGGAATGATGGACACTGCTCCTATCATTATCTTTTTCATAGGTTTTCCTCTCTTTCTGATATCAAGTTTACCACTTCTACTTAGTATACTCACTTACATTTTTAACTTACTACCTTACAATTTTGTAAGGCTGGAGGGATAGGTTTTCACCAGTTTTTGGTATAATAAAGTATATTAAAATTAGACCTCTAGGAGCATGAATATGTCAAAAAGAAAACTAAAAATACCCAGAAAATTAGGTTCAGTTGGTCGTTTATTTTCCATTATTCCTGACACAACTGCGATCATCAACAAAACCATTGAAAATGGACGTCCAATTATTGAAAAGCATATGGACCAACGTCACCAACGTCAAATGGCTTTAGTTAAGATTGATAACGTGGTTCATTTAACTCTCGATGAAGCAAGCCAACACTTGAAAAATCAAGGATTTGTAGTTTCTAGTATTCCAGCTAGACCTGCTAAAAAATATGCAAAGGCGCGTGAATACGAAGTTGTACAAATGTCTCCAAAATCTGGCAAGCAACCCAAAGGTTACCTGGTTAAACTCTACTACGTTGATTTAGATATTATCAATGCTAGTCAGGAACTAATCGATGAGGAAACACGACGAACTGTTGAGCGAAATCAAGCAATCTCTGATACATTTGAAAACGTCAAAAATGTGATACCTTTTAATCGTAAAAAAGATTAGCATATAAGAAAAAGGTGATGAATCCACTTGGTTCATCACCTTTTTTGTTTATGTGACTTTAAACCCCGGTTCAAACCACCCGTTAGACGGGTGGTCATGACTTTACCACACTGGTTCATCAAGACCTTCTGAACTTTCTTTGATAATTTTCTTCACTTCATCAGTCTGATACGCGTCTAAAACCGCTTGAATAGCATCAGCGTTTTGAGCTTTTTTCCAGTCTTTCTTAGCTGCAATTAGATTATACCATTGTTTAGCATTATCCCCCTTAGGTTCAATGAAAATAGCTTTACTAGGGTCAATACCAGCTTCTACAACAAAGTCATTGTTGATTACGGCTGCATCTGCGGACTGTAATTGACGCGCTGTTTGCGCTGCATCAACCTCTACAATGTCTAAATTCTTGTCATTTTTAGTCACATCGTCCAGCGTCGCAAAAGTGTCTCCTGAAACACCTAATGTAATTAAGCCAGCTGATTGTAAGAGGTAAAGAGCGCGGCTTTCGTTGACAGTGTCGTTAGGTATAACGATTGTCCCTTTATTGGGGATATCTTTAACATCAGTGTATTTATTCTTACCTCCTTCTGTTCCAGAATAAAGGCGAAAAGCGGTGATATAGGTTTCAGCAATACCTACAAGGTCTGTCTTATGCTTCTTATTCCACTCATTTAAGAAATTATAATGTTGGAAGGCATTAATGTCAATTTCACCATTTTCAAGCGCTTTATTAGGTTGGGAGTAATCCGTAAATTCAGTGTATTTGACCGTTACATGCTTATCTTTAAGTAATTCTTCAACCTTATTCCAACGAGCTTCTTCAGAATCACTTTTTGCCATTGTTCCTACTTTTACTACAACATTATCATCAGCAGCTTTTGAACCACAACCTGTCAGAAGGACGACTGAAGCTAGTGCTATTGTTCCAATGCTTAACCATTTTTTCAATGTCATCATCTCATCTCCTCTAAATTTAAGATATATCTAGTCTAACATGAGAAATGATTTCTGAAAAATTCTTAATATTTAAGCAAATATATAGTTAATAACTATATCAATGACCTTTTTATCTATTTAAAACCATTAGCTCTCTATGGTTTTTTCAAAGAATCTTAAACAGATAAGAATGCTTCAATATCTGTTAACGCACGTTCAGCAATGGCTTCATAGCGTGCTTTCTTATCGCGGATACGTGGACCATCTAATTCTTTAATGATACCAAAGTTAACATTCATCGGTTGGAAATGTTTACTTTCTGTATGCGTAATGTAGTATGGTAAGCTGCCGATAGCTGTTGTGCGTGGAAAAATCACTTCTGCTTCTTCCTTAAAGCGTTTCACTGCATTGATACCAGCTACTAAGCCAGCAGCGGCTGATTCCACATAACCCTCAACACCTGTCATCTGACCAGCGAAGAAAAGGTCTGGATTATGACGAGATTGGAAAGTTTGATTAAGCAAATTTGGAGAATCCATATAGGAATTGCGATGCATAACCCCGTAACGCACAAAGGTAGCATTTTCAAGACCTGGAATCATTTGGAAAACACGCTTTTGCTCGCCCCATTTAAGGTGTGTTTGGAAACCAACTATATTATAAAGGCTACCTGCAGCATTATCTTGACGCAGCTGAACCACAGCATAAGGCGTCTTAAAGTCCCCATCTCGTGGTCCCTCGTAGTCATCAGGGTATTCCAAACCAACGGGCTTCATCGGTCCATAAAGCATCGTTTTGATGCCACGTTTAGCCATAACTTCAATGGGCATACAAGCTTCAAAATATTTTTCTTTTTCAAAAGCATTAAGTGGTGCCTCTTCTGCCGTTGTCAAAGCTTCGTGGAAGGCTAAAAATTCTTCCTTGGTCATGGGACAATTCAGATAAGCAGCTTCACCTTTGTCATAACGTGATTTGAGGTAAACCTTACTCATATCAATAGTTGATTTATCAACGATGGGTGCCGCAGCATCATAGAAGTAAAAACCATCACCGCCATTGAGTTTATGAATTTTCTCAGCTAGCATATCTGAAGTCAAAGGCCCCGTTGCGATAACAGTAATGGCATCATCAGGAATATCAGTGATTTCTCCTCGAATGACTTCGATAAGAGGATGCGCTTCTAATTCAGTAGTGACTGCTTGGGAGAAACCATCACGGTCAACCGCCATAGCTCCTCCAGCCGGTACACGGCTAGCTTCGCCCTTACGCATGATGATAGAATCCAAGCGACGCATTTCTTCCTTGAGAAGCCCTACTGCGTTGGTCAAAGAATCCCCACGAAAGGAATTAGAGCACACTAATTCCGCAAAACCGTCTGTTTTATGTTGAGGCGTTGGCTTAACACCACGCATTTCATAGAGTTTTACGGGAACGCCACGTTTGGCAATTTGATAGGCTGCTTCTGAACCAGCCAAACCAGCTCCGATAACATTGATGTAATTTGCTTTAGATTGAGACAAGAACTAATACCTCTTTGAGAACAATCAAAACATCATTCTCACAAATCTTTCTATATATGATGAAACATTATTATATCATAAGTTTTCTATTGTCTAAACTCTTTTGGTAAATACAACTGGCAGGGTTATAAAAACCATTCTACAAATTTCCCTAGAAACTTTTTTAGGCTAGTAAAAGGGAGCCAATAACGATTGTTAAGCCTAACATTTCTCTGACTGATGCTTTCATAAGAGTTTATCATTGATCCATAAGTGATGAATAGGCTAAGATCGAAACTACTTAAAGGCTAGACTAAAATGTTTTACGTAATATTAATTATGTAAAACATTCGATGTAGCTACTACCTATCCGCATTCCGTAACAACTTTTTCAGTTGTATTCTATTCCTTTCTGATAAGTTTTTTTGACAACTTGATTGTTGCAAGATGCTAGTAGTATAGCAAGCAACTTCTATTCCTTTACTCACAATAGATTCATAATCATCCATTTCAATCACGGTAATTCTATCTTTTTTTAATAGTTATATATCATCAGCAAGTGAGAACACGAAAAACATTGACTGAAATCCCTACTTGAGATGGAACAAAAACTTTATTTTGACCATTTTTATTTATGTTTGAAAACAAATACCCTCTTAGAAACACTGTCATATCAATATTTCTAAGAGGGATATTATTTAAAAATGTAAAGGTCAACTCCTCGATATTTTCATGTTCGTGAGCATTTGCCTACTTTCTCAGATATTGATTGAAAGTTAATGGTTTTATTTATTATTTAACCACTGCTTCTTTGTAGTCACAGTCATCACTGCTACAGATCACCTGTTTGCCTCCGCCACGAACTTTTTTCTCAACTAAGAAATCACCCGATTTAGGGCAAGCACGTCCTACCGGCATATCCCAAGAGGTAAACTCACATTCTGGATAACGATCACATCCATAGAAAATACGGTTGCGTTTCGTTTTACGCTCAATAACTTGACCTTTTTCACAAACAGGACAAGTCACACCAATCTCTTTTGTAATAGCTTTGGTATTACGACATTCTGGGAAATTGCTACAAGCGTAGAATTTACCATAACGCCCTAACTTAATCACCATTGGTGAGCCACAGACGTCACAGTCAAATCCAGCAGGCTCATCTTTAATTTGGATTTTTTCCATTTCGTCTTCGGCCTTAGCTAATTCTTTCTCAAAAGGTTTGTAGAATTGGTCAATGACTTTTTGCCATTGTTCTTTACCGATTTCAACTTCATCCAGACGACCTTCCATTTCTGCTGTAAAAGCAACGTCAACAATATCTGGGAAAAATTCTACAATCAAAGAATTGACAATTTCACCTAACTCAGTTGGTTCAAAACGCTTGGCGGCTAATTTGACATAATATCGTTTTTGAATAGTTTCAAGTGTTGGCGCATAGGTTGACGGACGACCAACGCCATTTTCTTCTAGTGTTTTGATTAAGGTCGCTTCTGAATAACGCGCTGGTGGTTGTGTGAAATGTTGTTCGGGTGTCGTAAGAACTTTCTTAACAGTATCTCCTACTTCCATTTCTGGCAACATTTTGTTCTTGTCAGAGTCATTATAGACAGCCATATAACCATCAAATTTCACTTGGCTACCATTAGCTGTGAACATCACACCATTTTGAGATAAATTAACTTTCACAGTGTCAAATACAGCTGCTGTCATCTGCGAAGCTACAAAACGATTCCAAATCAAAGTATAAAGTTTAAGCTGATCCTTATCAAGGTACTTGGCAATAGCGTCAGGTGTGTGATGAACAGACGATGGACGAATAGCTTCGTGAGCATCTTGAGCACCAGCGGCATTCTTCACTTTAGCACCGTGCTTAGCATATTGACTACCAAAACGTTCCGTAATAAAACCAGCCGCTTCATTTTGGGCTACAGGACTAATACGTGTGGAATCAGTACGCATGTAGGTGATTAACCCTTGGTGTCCTGCTTTACCTAAGCTAATTCCCTCATAAAGCTGTTGGGCAACCATCATAGTCTTACGAGTACGGAAGTTGATTTTGTTAGCCGCATCTTGTTGCATCGATGAGGTTGTATAAGGAAGAGGAGCATTACGACGACGGTTCTTTTTCTCAACCTTATCAACATTAAAATCATCACCATTGATACGAGTTAAAACAGCCTGAACATCATCTTGGGTTGATAATTTTAGCTTTTTACCATCTAATCCATAAAAAGAAGCCTGGAATTTTTTGGTTCCCTTTTTAAAAGCACCATCAATAGTCCAATATTCTTCTGGTTTAAAGGCTTTAATTTCATTTTCACGATCAATGATGAGCTTCAGTGCGACAGACTGAACACGCCCTGCTGACAACCCTTTTTTAACTTTTTTCCATAAAATAGGACTAATAGAATACCCCACAATCCGGTCGAGAACACGACGAGCTTGTTGGGAATCAACCAAGTCCATATCGATTTCTCTTGGCTCCACAAAAGCATTTTTAACAGCATCTTTGGTAATTTCATTAAAGACAACACGATTTTTAGCTTTTGGATCCAAATTAAGAATATGAGCCAAGTGCCAAGAAATAGCTTCTCCTTCTCGGTCCGGGTCACTTGCCAAAAAGACTTCTTTAGCGTTTTTAGCTTCTTTTTTTAGTGAATTAATCAGAGGTCCTTTACCGCGGATGTTGATATATTCGGGTTCATAATTATTATCAAAATCAATGGACATACTGGACTTTTTAAGATCACGAATATGACCAACAGATGCCACAACCTTGTAATTGCGACCCAGATATTTCTCAATAGTCTTCGCCTTAGCAGGCGATTCCACAATGACTAAATTTTTCTTTGGATTTGATTTCTTTTTACTAGTTTTTTTAGTACTAGTTTTCTTTTTTGTTTTTGTTGCCGTAGCAGTTGCCATAAACACACTTCCTATACAAGAATTATCAAGGGTTACATTTTCTGACCCTTTGAAACTTATAACATGATAACCCTCTTTTATCTATGTGTCAATAAAAAACTTTTCCTATAGGAGAACAGCCTCTAAAGTTGATAGTCATTAATGATGTCAAATCCTGATATAATGCACTTGGCACCCTCTTGTATCAAGTGTAAGCAACCAGATGATTTCCCATCTAAAATATTACCAGGAAGGGCAAAAACATCTCTTCCTTCTTCTAATGCACGCTCACAAGTAATCAAACTCCCCGATCGCAATTTGGCCTCGGCCACAACAATGCCTTGGCACAGTCCTGCAATAATACGATTTCTCTCTGGAAAGTGATACTTAAGCGGCTGCTCACCTGGTCCATACTCTGAAAGAACTAAATGATTTTGCATCATGAAATCCTGTAAGCGTTGATTTTCTTTAGGATAATAGACATCTAGCCCCGTTCCTATCACTCCGATGCTAGCGCCACCCATTTTCAAAGCAGATAGATGAGCTGCTGTATCAATGCCACGCGCTAGCCCACTAACAATCACAAAACGATTTTCTAATTCCGTAATAATTTTATGAACAGATTTTGTTCCAATGTCACTGCATTTTCGAGCACCTACCACCGCTAATTTAGCTTTTTCCAGTAGTTCAATATTTCCTTTATAGAATAGAAGAACTGGAGGATTATAGATTTCCTTGAGTTCTAATGGGTATTCATCATCTAGTATAGAAATACTAGGAAATGTTAAAAATTCTTGTCGTAGTGTTTTACTATCTAATGCCTTGTAATGCTCTATAAAGACAACAGGATTCTGACATTTAGAAACCACTGCTCGATCTCTCAGAGACAAGGATTTTTGGTATTTGGCTTCATAGTCTAAGATATTTAAAATGTGCTGGTTCTTTAAGCCAGCTTTTTTTAGTTTGTACAATTCGAAATTATTCATGTTAAGCCTCCACTTACTAATTCGAAAAAAAACATGAAAAAGTCTTAGCCAAACCAAATTTTTCTTACGTTAAATAATCCTATCAGGATTTTATTTGAACACTTTTTTCAGAAAAGGACTTACTCGCAGAGCTACTTGCTCCAGGATCAACATAGTTTACTCAAAAACTCACCAAGTTAAATCATAACACAGCCAGATAGACGAATGGTATCAGGACAGTGGAGTTCCATACCTATCCCTACACATTTATTAGCGTCAAGTGGATACAGCAACATCAAGAGTTAACAATTCGGAGCAATCATCCTATGCCGCTCGATCACTATCATCTCTTAAAAAAGCTATGACAAGCATTGTATCATAGCCCTGTTTTTTATAATAATTTTAGAGTATTTAAGATTTGTCGTAACTCTCCTACTGGAACCTGACCAGGCGCAGACGCTTGTTTAGCAGCTCCAAACGTTGCTGACGAACCGAAGACCTCTCCTGATACACGACTCACCATACCCAAAGCACCCATGGACATTGTAATTAAAGGCTGATCGATTTTTTCCTTAGCCTCTCTTGTAGCATCTAATAAAGTAATAACATCCATGTTAGATTGTGGCATAACGGCAATTTTACAAATATCAGCACCTTTATTTGACATTGTAACAAGTCGTTTAATGATTTCTTCTTTTTCAGGTGTCGCATCAAAATCATGGTTACACATAACAATTTTAACACCTTTTTCATGTGCTAGATCGATTAATTGAGAGACATATTTTTCAGGCATAAATAACTCAACGTCCAACAAATCAAGCTGTCCATTAGTTAGAATATCTTGATAAATTGAAACATAAACATCATCTGAAATCTCAAGTTCACCACCTTCTTTAAAAGAGCGGAAGGTTACTAAAAGAGGTTTTTGAATCGCTTCTTTTACCTTTTTGGACAGAATTGCAACGTCATCTTCTTTTGTGACATTTTCATACCAATCAATTCGCCACTCAACAAGATCACAGTCCAATGTTTTTGCTTCTTCAGCAGCTTTTAAAATTTCTTCTTCGGTTTTTCCTACGATAGGAACAATAATTTTCGGACGACCTTGTCCAATCTTGACATTTCCAACAGTGACAACAGACATATTAACCTCCTGAACAATTATTTAGATGCTTTTGTATCAATCGTTTGGTAATAACGAATGAAGACAATGACCGCAATAATAAAACCAATAACTGCAAAAATTGTATCCATTAACATAACGTTTTGAACCGAGATACGACCACCAATAAATGGAATAGCAAACGATGCAATAGAACCAAAAGTGTAAAAAATACTTGTGATTGTCCCTTTACCAGCAGGGAACATCTCTCCCATAACTGTTAATCCTAATTGCATGACGCCACCGGCTGCAAAGAAACCTACAAGAGCTGAACCAACTTGTAAAACTGTTGGGGATGGGAAAAAGGTCATTGTTCCAATCGTCAACATAGACATAAATGTGTACGGTAACACCAAGTTAACTGGTCGAATTTTTAAACCTACAAGAGCTGTGAATGCCACACAGGCTAAGGTACCTGTAGAGTAAGTAGATAATAGCAATGAAGCTGCACTTTCAGACATTTGAGCAGCGTCTACTGCATAAGCTGAAATAAATTGAGAAATAGTATAGAATGTTGCCTGAGAAATGAAACCATAGATAACAAATGCAATGCCTTCTAGCCACATTTTGGGCTGTGATTTAAATATCGTTGATGTTACCACAGCATCTGATTTTCCATTTGAAACGGCTTCTTTGGCATCAGTATCTGGAAAAGGCATTTTCCACATGTATATAGCATTTAAAACCAATAGGGCTGCCGCTATATAAAAAGATAATTGATAATGGCCCATACTTGAAGCAAAAATTAGAATAAATGGGAAAATAAATTGACCAATTTGCACCGCCGCTTTAATTAAAACGGTTGCAGTTCCAGCTTGTTTTGGGAATGATTCCATCAAAGCTGGATAGGTCCCTGAATCAAGGAATGAATTAGCAATTCCAGCAATTACTGTGAGGATCATTGCTACCGTGGTATTTGGAGCATAAATCAAACCTAGGAAATATAAGACATATGAACACATTCCAAGATAAACAAAAGGTTTGCGCCCGAATTTATCCGATAGATATCCCGAAAATACAATGGCCATCAGACGACCGATTCCTAGCATAGAAACAACCGTCATAACCCCTGTAACATTTGTATTCCACTGGAGAGCCAGAGCATCTTTGTTTTGAGAAATAATGATGACACCAATACCATGAACAATATAGTTAATATACAAGCCAAGCGCCGTAGGCAAATAACTTTTTTTCATTCTTTAACCTCTCTTAATCTAAGCCTAGAACTTCTTTGACATGTTCAATCGGCATCTCTTCACCAGTAATCAAATTGAAAGCTTCCGCTCCTTGATAGAGCATCATGCCTAAACCGTTGTATGCCTTTTTAACACCATGTTCACGAACAAACTTTAATAATTTTGTTTCGGCTGGACTATAGACTACATCAAAGACAACTAAATCCTCTCTAATAAATGATGAGTCAGTAATTAAACTTTGGTCTTCCAAAGGATGCATGCCTACTCCAGTTGCTTCAATAAAGACATCACTATCAGCTAATGATTGTTTAAAAGCTGTTTGATTTTCTAATGGTGTCACAGTAGCAACAGTATCTGTATGCTCATTAATTTTTTGAGCGTTAGCTTCTGCAGTGGCGTAATGTTGATCATCAATATTAAAAATTCGGATTTCTTTTGCACCATCTAGAGCAGCTTGAATAGCGATAGCTGTACCTGCTCCTCCAGCACCTGTCAGCGTAACGACCTTATCTTTAATGTCAACTCCTTCTTCACGAAGAGCCCTCATACATCCCGTACCATCCGTAACATGACCTACTAAATGACCATTTTGATTAACAACAGTATTAACCGCACCTGCTAATTTAGCTGCCGGAGATAACTCATCAAGTAACGGAATAATTTTTTGCTTATTAGGCATTGACACATTGGAACCTTGAATATCCAATGCTCGAATACCTTTTACTGCATCTTCTAATTGTTCATTTCCAACTTCAAATGCAAGGTAGGCATAATCCATTTTATTTTTTGCAAATGATTCATTCCACATAGTAGGTGACAAACTGTGACGGATAGGAGTTGCGATAAGACTTACCAAAAGTGTGTGACCATTTAAACGTTCTGCCATGAGATATGTTCCTCTTTTCTTTTTTAATTGCTATTTGATATAGCATGTTGATAGCGATAATTAACGATTGCAATAACAATCAGACCAATAACAGCCAAACATAACTGATAATAAAAGGTCCATTTTATATCTTGTTCAGCCATAATACCGGTTAAATAGGGAGTAACAGCAACAGAAATAGCTGTCGCTAGTGAATAATAACTTGTTCTAATTCCCCTCTTCTCAGGGAAAAGCTCTAACAACAAAGCTAAGCCAATCTGCCAGATGCCACCAGCAGCAAAAAACCCTATAACTAGACTTGCACATATGACAGTCTGATTTACTGGCAATACTAGCATCAATAAAATAGATAAAATTGTCATTCCTAAACAAATAAGAATGAAACGCGTTGCATTGACCCCTTTTGACATTATAAATGAGGTAAAGAATACAGATATGAAAGATGCAGCGCTATACAGACTTACTAACAGTAAGCTTTGCGATTTTGAAACATGCAAGATTTGCTCTGCGAATGTAGGGATCCATAGTACTAAAATATTAAATAACGATACCGATACAAATGAAAAAATCAATAAACAGGAGCCTTCAATAGAAAATTTTGCGCCTGAGTTAGAAACACCACTAGGAACAGAGACCTTTTTTTTGTGTTTATGACTTACTTCGCCCATCGGAAAATTCATTTGATAGACGAGAAAGGCATTGAGTATTAACAGCGATATACTAAACCATAAGATCCAACTAAAATGCCACTTAACATTTAGTGTCCAACTCGTTAAAATTGGAAAGACAAATTGTCCTATTGAAATAAATGCTTTATTCAAAACACTTAAGGAAGTACTGTATTTTTCCTCTGGGTAAGCTTCGATAACAGTTGGATATGTGCTAGTGTCTAAAAAAGCATTGCCAAGACCAGCAGATAAACTAGTAACAAAAGCCAACCTATAATCAGAAACCAATACAAGACCGCTAAAAAATACAATATAGGATAGAATCCCTAAAATAACAGATTTTTTTCGCCCAAAAACGTCCGAAAAGTAACCAGAAAATGGTAGACTGAGAATCCTTCCTATACCAATGGCACTGATAACTAGAGTAACTTGACTAAGTGAAGCGTGCCATCTTTCCTGGTACAAAGTTAAATTTTGTGAAATAGCTATCGCAGCAATCCCTTGAAAAATAAAATTAGTATACAAAGACAGGACAAGCGGCAAATAGGTTTTATTTTTAGTCAATATATTATCACCTCTACTATCGTGATTTATTTCACGTGATTATTATAACAAAGTTCTGCTTTAAAATCTACAATTTTTAAATAAATAATGGATTATTTATTTATTTTTTTTATGATTAATAAATAAAATGTTATAATCTATTTAAATCTTTTATAGAAGGTGATATGATATGATAAAAAGGAGACAAAATGCAGTTAAAACACTTACAACACTTTATTTGTCTTGCCGAAATCGAACACATGACAAAAGCCGCTCAGTTACTAAATACTTCTCAGCCCAATGTCAGTTATTCTATTAACGAATTGGAAAAAGAATTGCAATTGCCTTTATTTGAAAAAAAAGGCAGAAATATCTCATTAACCAAATATGGTAAAATCTATTATCAATTTGCTAAAGAAGCGGTCAAAGCCCTTGAAAATGGTAAGTTCCATCTTGAGCAAGAATTACAACCCGATAGTGGATTCATCCATTTTGGTTTTCTCTATACTTTAGGTGCCAATATCGTTCCCAAATTAACGAAACAATTCTCAAAAAATTATCCCAAAGTTTCCTTTGAGTTTACTCAAAGCAATACAAAGTCTCTATTAGAGAAAGTCACCAACGGCTCTCTAGACTTGGCCTTGTCAGCCTCTTTGGATGAATTCAATGATTTGGAATTCACTCCTTTTTGTTCTGAATCCCTGGTAGCAGTTCTTCCATATGAACACCCACTTGCAGCTCAAGCGACCGTATCACTCAAGGATCTTTCTAATGAAAATTTTGTTTATTTTGATCAACATTCCGGGTTACGACCATTTTTAGATAAATTATGGCAAAAACAAGGACTTACCATCAATCCTGTTATAGAAGTTGAGGAAGATCATACCATGCTAGGATTCGTCGCCAATGGATATGGAGTGGCTATTATACCTGATATCCCATCAATTGCTGCTTACAATGTGCAGAAACGACCAATTTCTGATGACTTTAAAAAAAGACAACTTTATATTGTTACAAAGAAAAACTCATTCTTACCACCAATTATGAAAACATTTATTCAATTCCTTCAAAATCATAAGAGCTAACATGTCATAACAGCATGTTAGCTTTCTTTATATTTAACTTTTTGTTGCTTCTGCTGCTAATTTTCCTGAGGTTAGCGCCCAAGCATTATTAGCTCCCGATGGTGAGTCTGTTCCCATTACACCACCAACAACCTCGCCAGCAGCGTAAAGACCTTTAATGACTTGACCATCCGTATTGATAACAGATAGGCTATCATTGACAACTAAGCCACCCATGGTTGTTGCAAAGCGTGGCTTTTGTTCAACTAAATAGTACGGTCCTGCACCAATTTCTTTTTGTAAAAACTGGTTTTGTCTATTGAAATCGGCATCACTTCCATCTTTAACAAATTGATTATAACGTGCTACAGTGTCTCTTAAACTATTTTCTGGCATACCTGCCAATTTGGCTAACTCGTCAAGAGTATCAGCATGGAAGAAATAAGGTGTCTCGCTGCCATTTTTCTCTAGCCAAGCCTCAATATCAATCTGAGAAATACCACCTTCAGCCACTTCTTCTTTAAAAATATCAAAATGCTCTTGATCCATTAGGATGTACAGCATTTTTGAATCTTGCGCCATTAAAACTTTTAAAATATCATGATTACTTGCCCGCTCATTGACGACACGTTTACCAACTTTATTCACTAACAACGCGTTTTCTCGAAGAACGGCAATATTACCACCGATGGTTGATTTGGCATTACCGGGAGATACTTCGATACCATTTGGGTAGATTTTTCCATAATTCAACATGCGAGTGGCTGCATTAATACCATTGGCTTGAGCCATCAACAAGCCCTCGCCCATTGAAGATTTTGTTCCATAAAAAAGAACATCCTTGAGTTCATCACCCAGCAGAGCTTTGTTATTACCAAATCCGCCTGTTGTTAAAATAACAGCCTTGCTATAAATACGATGTTTTTTTCCATTTTCTTCGATAGCAATTAATCCTTTGACCTGACCATTTTCTGCAAGCAAACGTGTTACTTTAGTTTGAAGGTAAAGTGTCACTGAACTTTCAGCCATTTTTTGTCTAACAGCCCTTGCAAAGCCATGACCTCCATCGGTATAAGCCAACTCTCTATTTTTAGAATACTCAGCAAGAATATGCAATCCTTCCGTCATGTCATATTCGACGCCAACGTATTCGTGTACCCAATCTGTCGTCTGGCCAACATTTTCTGCTAACAAAGCAAGCAATTCTACAACATTTTCGTTATTTCCATTCTTTAGGAAGTCAGCTGCCATCAATAAAGGACTATCATCAGTAACCCCTGCCTGTTTTTGAAGTTTTGATCCCATGACTACTTGGTTACCACCTGAAACTGAAATAGCCCCACCAATATAACTTTGTTTCTCAATAAGAACGACAGATTGTCCCTGTTCCTCTGCTCTTAAAGCCGCAGCAATTCCAGCAGCACCTCCTCCAACAACAACTAAATCAACAATTTCATCAACAACCTCTTTTGATTTTTCAACAAACGGTTTTGGACGAGCCTTTAATATCTCTAAATCTTCTGTACTACCAGCTAGTCTCACAGCATCAGCAATACCATCAATAACTCCTTTTGAAGTTGTAGATGCACCACTGACTGCATCCACATTTAAAGTTTGCGAGCCAATAATTTGTTGTGGCAATTTTTCAAAGACTAAATCTGATAATCCTTCAGATTCTGATGAACTGTCGATGGCAATATTTTCAATCCGATGTTCAGAGAAAGATACAATCATCGGTAAATTATTATTGTGGCCTTTAGCTTCAACTTTGTAATCACCTGGAGTAAAGTTGAGATTTCTAGAAAGAAGAGCTTCTTGTCTTTCCTTGTATTGTAATTCTTTTTGAGAATCTTTAACCAAATTAAAGGTTGTATCCATGAAATCCCAAAGTGGCTTCGGAATATCCAGTTCTTCTCTTTGATTCAAATCAGCAAAATCTGGGATAAGTTCATTAGATAAAACTTTTTCTACCCAGTTTGGTTCTACCAAAAAGCCTTTACCAACAGCCACTAAATCATAACCTAAGGACAAAGCATTCTCAGCATCCTTACCTTGCAGAATACTTCCGACACCCATTACTGGAATCTTAGCCAGCTCTTCTGAACGTTCTTCCAAATACTTACTAATTAACATCTCTGTATCTAGTGTTTCGACTATCGAACCACGAGTATAGATTCCCATTGAAAAATGAACATAGTCAAGTCCTAATAAAGCAACTTCATTCAAAAAAGCCATTGTATCATCAAAGCGTATACCAGGGACTTCAAGTTCTTCTGGTGAAAAACGATATCCTAAGATAAAATCCTTTTTATTTTCTTCTAAAATAACAGCTTTTACAGCAGAAATAACTTCTTTAGCAAAACGCATACGTTTTACGAGACTCCCTCCCCAAGCGTCTTGACGACGATTGGAATGAGGAGAGAAAAATTGCTGCAGTAAATAAGTGTTTGCTCCATGCAATTCAACACCATCAAACCCTGCTTTAATAGCACGACGCGTTGCCTCAGCAAAAGAAGTAATCATAAATTCTATTTCTTCTTCTGTCATCTCAGTAGGTACAGGTGCATTGGGACGTAAAGCTGCAACAGGACTTGGAGCGATAGGATTTTTTCCTCTATTCATATCTGGAAAGGCCATTCGACCTGCGTGGTAGATTTGCACAACTGCTTTAGACCCTGCTGATTTAATGGTAGAAGCCAATTTTGATAGCCCAAAGATCTTATCGTCAGAATCAATGCCTAATGCACCATCAAATCCTCTTCCATCTGCGTGAACGAAGCAACTTTCAACAATAATCATCCCTGCTTGACCAGAACGTTTTTCATAGTATGAGATAAGTTCTTCAGGAACACTTCCATCATAATAAGCTGATTCAGTCGTCATGGGTGACATTGCGATACGGTTTTTTAAGGTAACACCAGATTCTGGTAAGGAAAGTGTTTTATTAATAAGAGACATAGCCAATTCCTTTCTCGATTCGATAAAAAAATTATATTTATAATATGAATTCTATAAACGAATTATATCACTTATTAATTTGTTTGTGAAGTCACAAACTATAAAAGATTGTAAAATTGTTTATGCTTTTAGTCTTATATAGTCGAATGAATTAGCTTTGAGACAAAGAACTGAAATGTGGGAAGCACTTGAGTAGGGCAAGGCGAAAGTGACGATGTCTCAACCTTAATTCAAAAGACTATATAACAGTTGCTCTATAAAAAACAAAAAACCAAGAATTTAGAGAGCGATTCTAACCTTCTTGGTTTTCAAATTATATTTTTTCAAGCTATTTATTAGCTATATTAAAGATTAAATCCTAGCGATTTTACCGGCTCAAAGGAGCGACGATGGATGGGGGTTATTCCTTGTTGTTTCAACCCTTCTATATGGACTTTCGTTCCATAACCAGCATTTTGAGCAAAGCCATAACCTGGATAAATCTTATCAAAATCAGCCATCATTTGGTCCCTAGTCACTTTAGCTACAATGGACGCAGCCGCGATTGATAGTGAATTGGCATCTCCTTTGATGATAGCTTTTTGTGGAATGTCCAGATTCAATGTCATAGCATCAATCAAAAGATAATCCGGTGTTATAACTGTCGACACGTTTGTAACAGCTTCTATCATAGCTAATTTGGTAGCTTCGTAAATATTGACCTGATCGATCATCTCATTATCCATGATACCGATACCAACAGCTAACGCCTTATCCATCACTTCTTGATAAACCGTCTTATGCTTAGCTTTTGGAATTTTTTTTGAATCGTTAAGACCAGTAATTTTTTCATTGCTTGGCAAAATGACACAAGCAGCGACTACAGGACCTGCAAGAGGACCACGACCAACCTCATCAATTCCTGCAATCATGTTGTAACCTTGGTCATATAAAGCTTTCTCATAAGCCAGCATCATTTCTAGTCGAGCATCCTCATCACGTTTTGCTTGAATAGCTTTCTGTCGTTGTTGAACAGCTTGTTGTACACCACGTCTGCTATCTTCTTTAAAAACTTGCCATTGTGGATCATCTAGGCTATCGATTAATGCAAGTTCTTTTTTGATCTCCTTAATCGTGGCCATGATCTTCCTCAATAAGGTCTAGAGTATAGCGACCCAGGCGACCATCGCGAACTTCCTTAACAAAAAGATTGTAAAAACGATCATAATCTTCTCTAAAGCCAAGCTTTTGTGTCATATCCATGATGATTTCAGGAGCTTCCTCGGACAAATCCATAGTCTTAAAACGTTGTTGCAATCGCTCAGGATAATGTTCTTTAAAGAAATTAAGACCAAAAATAGTGACGTCATCCATAGGCAAAAGTTGATCCTTGATAGCGCCAGTTAAGGCTAATTTCAAGCCAACCTGTTCATCTTCAAATTTAGGCCATAAAATTCCTGGGGTATCTAAAATTTCTAATTCTTTATTAGATTTAAGCCACTGCTGACCCTTGGTTACTCCAGGCTTATTTCCGACAACAGCAATTTTCTTACCAGCTAAGCGGTTCATCAGTGTTGATTTTCCAGCATTTGGAATCCCAACAATCATAGTACGCAAGGTTTCTCTTTGAATACCACGCTCACGCAATTTCTCGATTTTATCCGACATCAACGACTTAGCAGCGTCAGTCACCAATTTAACCGCTGCTTGCTCTTTAGAATTGATTGCTACAGTCTTAATACCTTGAGATTCGAAGTGTTTACGCCATTCTTTGGTACGCGTGCTATCAGCTAAGTCAGCCTTGTTCAAAATCAATAATTTAGGTTTATCACCAACGATTTTCGTTAGCATGGGATTTTGACTAGACAAAGGTAGACGAGCATCCACCAAAATCGTTACAAAATCAACGTGTTTAAGGTTTTCCTGCACCTGTCGGCGAGCTTTGGACATATGCCCTGGAAACCATTGAATAGTAGCCATAGAATAAATTTTCCTTTCATATCAAGGGTTTGACGTTAACAAACCAGCCTAAATTTGTCAGGTCACCAAAAAGTCACCAAATTAGCCTATTTTTACCAAACCATCTTATACCCAATACTTTTTTGCTTACCTTCACGTACACATGTTATTTCAAAATCAGTATGATATTTCTTAATATCTTTTAACAATTTTGGTATGATGCTAACATTAATATATCTTGGAAGGTAACTATCTTTTATTCCAATTATACCTCGGAATTCTTATAAATCCAAATTCATTTCTCTAATACAGTAACCCGTGGTGCTAGTTACATTCAAAATATCTCAGATTATAAGCTAATACAATTTGTTCCATCCTCAATTGTAATCCTTGTAAGCCTCTAGCTAGTGTTTGTTCTATCTCAAAAAGGG
Source organism: Streptococcus halotolerans (assembly GCF_001598035.1). Classification (NCBI taxonomy): domain Bacteria; kingdom Bacillati; phylum Bacillota; class Bacilli; order Lactobacillales; family Streptococcaceae; genus Streptococcus; species Streptococcus halotolerans. The sequence goes on from NZ_CP014835.1 coordinate 595,931, forward strand.
CACACAGCTCTGAAAATCGTGTCTCAATAGTTCGTCTCATAGCCATCAACTTCCAGTGATTATGTTGCTTAGCGCCTGCCATATTCTGGCGTAGAGGGGTCCAAAGCTGATAACCTTTCTGTTTCATATGCTCTTGAAGATCCCGACTTAAATAACCCAAGTCTGCCAAAATATAAGGCTGCTGACAGTTTTCCAAAAGGTCATTGACAGCTCTAATATCATGAACAGAAGCGGGTGTCACAACATAATTCAAAATATAACCTGATAAAGTAACCAGCATGTGAACTTTAAATCCGTAAAACCATAGATGCTTGGAGGCGTTGTAACCAATGTCTGCTAATCCTTGAAAAATACGAGTTTTGTAGTTACGGACAGGCTGGCAAAGGGGCAACGGAAAGCTATCTATGATGACAATTGTATCGGGAGAAATTTGAGTGTTCAATGCTTGTCGGATGACCTGGACTAACCAAATTAATTGCCGTGACCACCGATTGAAGCGACTTCTTTCCAGCAATCGACCACAAGGAAATAGGTGGCAGATACGATAGAAATGACGTTGCGATTTAATGCCTAATTCCGCTTGTAATAGTAATAAAACTAGTAACGATTCATCAGAAACTTTAGAGAGGTTGACATTGCGACGATGTTTGAAGGATTGAGGACAATAATCATGATAAAGCTTCGAACAAATCTTTGATAATTGTTTCATATTCCATTGTAAGTGATGAGATTTAGCGGTATAATGTAAGTGGCTCATTTGGACTAACCTCCTGTATGTTTTGTCGCTTACAGTATAGTCCTTTTGGGCTTTTTTGTGTATTTTGAAAGTAACTAGCACCACGGGTAACGTTTACTAATGACATCTTAAAAAGATAAACCAAAATCATGTTATCACAATAGTAAGTCCAAAAACAGTTAGCCTTCGTTTCCCTTTTCACTCTTAATCGCCTGAACTCCTAATCCTTCCTCAAATCACTCCCAATAGCAAGAGAATATAATTAAAAACCGAAATAATAACCAGTAACCCGTTATTCATCATGTGAACAAGGATCGAATCACGAATATTTTCTTCGCGGTTAAAAGCAATGAAGAAAACAATCCCTAATGCAAAATACATGATTATTTCTATTGGCATAACAGCATGCAACAAAGCAAAAATCAAGGAACTCACAAGACACTTGGCCCATTTATTATCCTTTTTAAAGAAATAACGGCTAAAAAATCCTCTAAAGGTCACTTCTTCTAAGACTGGTGCAAAAAAGCCAATCATGACATGAAAAGCCACAAAATATAAAGGAAACATATTCTTCAAATCGCTGGCACTAGCCTGCAAAGCAGCGTCATTGGCTGACATAGGATTTCCAGTAATTTTTTGTAATAACAGTGTTCCTAAAATCGCAACCAAACGTGCAGCTAAGAAAAACAATCCCGCTATACCAAAGTCTTTCCAGTCGAATGGTCTACCAGTGATTTTATAATCTTCTTTTTTAAGATACGTTTTCCAAACCTTACGAATAATTAAAAAGGCAAGTATTAAATAAAGAATACCAAAGACCCACTGTAAGGCTATTGGCGTCTTATCTTGATTTCCAATCAAAATCATAGGTGCCAGATTAATCCCTACCACCAAGAGAATCAAACCAACAAATTTAATAATGCGTTTAAATCGAGACATTTTAAAGCTCCTTTTTCTAAATATAGTCAATACCGTCATAAATGATTAAAGCTAATGCACTTATGAAATGGTTTTAACTTGATGACAGTATAACACACAAAATTGTTAAATGATCATCATTTCCTAAACAGTCATCGAAACGTCCTAAACGGTATTTTTTTGTCACAAATTCGTCAACATTTCTATTTATCAAATTGTGGGAAATGAACTTATAGCAAGAAATCCATAAAAACATTCAAAAACGCTCCATCAACTACTTGTTAATGAAGCGTTAGTCAATAGAGCTACACGATAATCCTATTTATCTTAATCAATAGCGACATAGCGCCTTACACCACTGTAACTCATGTAAGAGAGCCATTGATGACCTGCTACATTCACGACTTTATCGTAGTGAACAGAAGATCCTGCTTTATAATAGGCTAATTCTGGATTAGATGGTTTTGGATCTGCTTTAACAAAAGCGCCTTTACTAAAAGTGTAGGTTCCTTGTGCTGGTAGGGTTGTTTTATTAGTATTGGTACCAGTTTTTGGTTGGATGTTACCGTAATCCCCACCTTGAAAACCATAATACTCTTCAAGTGACAATCCTGAATCATGAATTTCCCTTGCTTCTTTACCAACATAGCGAAGATGCCAAGCTTCTTGCATAAAGCCTGTAATAGCTTCTTTACCCGGTTGATAACGTACAACAAAACCGTACTCATGCGCATGATTTTGAACCCATACGCTTGCGGCCTTATCTTCTAGAAGCCGACCACTTTTATCAGTCAAGTCAAATGCCAACCCTGTCTGATGTTCACTATAACCAGGTCTTGCTGAATAGCGATCTGCTGCAGCTTGTCCATCACGGTTAACATAAGATTGGTACAGTCCCGCCTGAGTATTATAACTTCTAAAACCACTGTAACCATACCCAACATTGTACCCTTTGGCAATCATATCATTACGAAGTTTAACAAAAGCTGCTTTAGCGGTTGGATTTTCTCCTGGGTTATACTGGGCAGATAGTGGGTATTTTTTATTAACCACTAACACTTCTTCATATTTACCAGCCACACTATAATACGAACCATTAAAAGTCAATTTTTGTTGCGGAGTGCTAGGAGCTGCTGGTTTTAGGACAGCGTTACTTGGTAGGGTAACCTTGGTAGATAAAATACCTTTTAATTGACCTTGGCCATAGTCATAATAGAGATGCACATGGTAATCACCGGTACTTCTTTTGTGAGTCTTGCTAGCCACTTTGACTTGATAAGTATCATCAACTTGTTTTTGGGCAGTGTACCATACTAAGTCATCTTGACCTCCTTGGTCTGACCAGACGGGTACTTTAATCGCTTTAATAGAAGTTGGTGAAGAGACTTCTGAAACGGTTATTGTGAAACCTTCATTGGAAATATCTTTTATATCTAGTCGACCATAAAGTTTAACACTACTTGTTGGTTTTACTTCTTGAGCTGGTTTGTTTTCTTCTTTAAGATCACTTAGTTTTACTTTACCTAAATCAACATAACGACGTGTCCCACTATAGCTGATATAAGACAACCAGTGATGACCATCATTTTCAAGAGTTCGGTCGTAATTGACCTTGTCGCCTTTACGATAGACAAACTCGGTCCGGGCAGAAAGTTCAGGTTTATTCTTGATAGCACTGTCTTGTGTAAAGGTATATGTTCCAGATTGAGAAATATGCTTAGCCTCTTCTTTAGGAGATGTATTCTTTGTTGGAGCTGGTTTTGGATTAGTTTTTGGTGATTCGGGAGCAGTCTTAACCTTTGAGAGAGCGACATAACGGCGCGTGCCACTGTAACTCACATAAGAAAGCCATTGAAAATTATCAGCAATCAATGTTTTATCATAGTTGATTGACTCCCCCTTGTTAAAGGTGAATTCCGTCTTTGCAGCAGCTTTAGGGGCGTTTTTAACCGCAACTTCTTCTGTAAAACGATAAGTTCCACTTGTAGCAAGTGTTTGAGGAACTTTTTGAGAATCTTGTTCTCTGTTGGAATTAGAGTTAGGAAGAATATCTCTTACTTTTCCAAGAGGCGCATAACGTCTGACTCCACTATAAGAGAGGTAAGTTAGCCAGTGATGACCATCTTTGGTTACTAGATTATCATAGAAAACCTTATCGCCAGCATTGACATAAAATTGGACAGGTGCAGACAGTTTGGCTTCATTGCGAATCTCAGTCCGTTCTGGATAGATATAAGTCCCTTGTTTGGGAAGCTCGGGTGTTTCGTTTTCTTTTATCATCGTTTTTGAAGCGACCAGACTAGTTGAATTTGATACCATCCTTGGAGCCACTTCAGTATTTTCATCTGTATGTTTTGAAAGGACTTCTGAATGTGCTGTTGCTAAACTAGGCTCCTCACTTGTAGCTTCCATTGACATCTCAGAAATATCTTTAGAAGAAAGTGCAGGGACTATCTCTGAACTAGTCATCATTTGTGGCGTCTCAAGAGATTGATCCACAACACTAGAAGACATAAATTCAGGAGATGATGTTATGACACTACTATCTCTTATAAGATGATAGTTATCAGTCGTATCAGAACTCGGCGTAAGCCCTTCATCAGCCGAAACTTGACTAGCACAAACAAAACTCATCCCAAGAAGGATTGATGTTACACCAAAGGAATACTTTCGAATAGAAAACCGTTGTTTTTCGTTTGCAACAAAAGATTGTTTCATAACCTCGCCCTCATTTCTAACCTTTTCATCTTCATTATAGTCTTTAAAATGTCACTTGTCAAACATAATTGTAATCTTTGTAACACAATAGAAATATATATTTTAAAAATGATATTTTGTTTCCCAACTCTTAAACGAAAATTACCCGTTGCTAAATAACATCGCTATCTGAAACAAGAATAAGACACGAACACTTCAAGAGAGGTACCACAATTAGGCAATGCATCTCTGAAAAATGTTACGACTCTCTAGTAAATCTACTATTTCAATATGATATGATTACCATACTTGTCCCGTTTTTGGTTCATTTAACTTAAAAAAGCCACCTCCTTAAGAAGATGACCTGTTGTGTTTTAAATCATTTCGTTAAAATCCCAAACTTCCGTCCAACCTTGGTAAAAATCTGGTTCATGGCAAACCATAAGGATTGAACCTTTATAGGCTTGTAATGCACGGCTAAGTTCTGCTTTTGCATCGGCATCCAGATGGTTAGTTGGCTCATCCAAAATCAGGACGTTGTTTTCACGATTCATCAGAAGACAGAAACGAACTTTTGCCTGCTCTCCACCTGAGAGAACTTGAATTTGACTTTCGATATGTTTTGAGGTCAAACCACATTTTGCCAAAGCTGCGCGAACTTCTGCTTGATTAAGAGCCGGAAAGGCATCCCAAACAGCTTCAAGCGGGGTTTGACGATTACCGCCAACAACCTCTTGTTCAAAATAGCCAATCTCTAGAAAATCACCCGTTTCTACAATCCCTTCAAGAGGCTTAATTTCCCCCAAAAGACTTTTCAGAAGAGTAGTTTTACCAATACCATTAGCACCTGTAATAGCAACCTTTTGATTTCGTTCAAAAGTCAAATTTAAAGGCTTTCTAGTCAAGGGACGATCGTAACCGATAACCAAATCCTTGGTTTGGAAAATAAAACGGCTGGGTGTACGAGATTCCTTAAAATGAAATTCTGGCTTTGGTTTTTCCTTATCAAGCTCAATCAAGTCCATTTTATCTAGCTTCTTCTGACGAGACATCGCCATATTGCGCGTTGCAACACGCGCCTTATTACGTTGCACGAAATCCTGTAAATCAGCAATTTCCTTTTGTTGACGTTCGTAAGCAGCCTCTTTTTGGGCCTTTTTCATTGCATAAACAGCTTGGAATTGCTCATAGTCACCAGAATAACGAACCAAATCTTGATTTTCAACATGATATACGATATTGATCACATCGTTTAGGAATGGAATATCATGAGAAATAAGAACAAAGGCATTTTCATAATTCTGTAAATAACGTTTCAGCCAGTCGATGTGTTCTGCATCCAAATAGTTGGTCGGCTCATCAAGTAGAAGAATATCTGGTTTCTCAAGCAATAATTTTGCCAAGAGAATTTTGGTACGTTGACCACCTGAAAGCTCCGTCACATCAGTATCCATACCAAAATCCATAACACCTAAAGCACGTGCTACTTCATCAATTTTAGCATCCAAGGTATAAAAATCCCGTGACTCCAAACGATCTTGTAATTCACCAACTTCTTCCATAAGGACATCTACATCAGCACCTTCATCAGCCATAGACATATAAATATCGTTGATACGAACTTCTGTTTTAAAAAGGTCATCAAAAGCCGTACGTAAGACATCACGAACAGATTGCCCTGCTTCAAGAACGGTGTGTTGATCCAAATACCCAGCTGTGACATACTTAGACCACTCAATCTTACCTTCATCAGGTTGCAAATGTCCTGTTACAATACTCATGAAGGTTGATTTCCCCTCGCCGTTAGCTCCAACCAGACCAATATGTTCCCCTTTTAAAAGACGAAACGATACATTTTCAAAAATAGCACGGTCACCAAAACCATGACTAAGGTTCTTAACTTCTAAAATACTCATAATAATCCTTTACAATGACAATTCAATCCCTACCATTATAACGTAAATACCACTAAAAAGAAAATGGCCAGATAAAAAATCTAGCTATGCTAACGGATTAGCAAATGCGGATCTGCCATCTTTAAATCTTGTGATACGCACTAACGATGTCGTCTTAACTCCATGCCTTCAAACAGCAAACAATTGGCTTGAAAAGATTTCTCAATAACAATACCTAGACTTTCAATCTGTACAACAGTGTAGTCAACCATTTCAATTTATCCTTTAACAACTTGTCTCTCGGCTTCGAGACTTTGCCTGAGATGGAAAATAATTGAAGTTACCCGTTTCGTTAGTAACCGCATTTCAGCTGTTAAACTACCCTTCACCATGTTTATATTTTTTACCAAAAATGATTGGTACACTGATTGCTTCTGTAATATAGACTGATAGAGAACCACCTGATGGTTCGATAGTCACTGCCTTGGAAATACTAGATCGCTTATCGGTATTTACAAACATTTGCCCAATAGCTTTCATATATTGTCTACTTATACTTAGTAAAATTTTAAAATACCGGTATCATAATATTCTGACAAAAATAGGCTCTCCTTCCCAGCTAAAATCGATTGTACACAGAGACAGGATATCCGCTATTTTTGAATTCAGATGAGTATTAATGGGTAAAAAAGAAACAGCATTAAGGTTACTATCTCTTAAAACTGTCCCTTCTTGAAAACATGCTCTTTTAATAGTAAATAGTGGTCCCACCATTCTTAAGGGATTTACCTAGAAAAAAGAGCGTTCCAAAACGCTCTTTTTCAATAATCTTAGATAGAGTCACCATTCCAGATTGAATTTTTAACAATGACATAATCTACAAATTTCAAACTTTCGACATCTTTGCCACCTGCATAAGAAATTGATGATTGTAAATCTTGTTGCATTTCAGTCAAAGTGTCTTGAAGATGCCCTTTAGTTGGAAGAAGAATTTTCTTACCTTCAACATTTTTGTGCTCACCCTTTTGGTATTCAGATGCTGAACCATAGTATTCTTTAAAGGTTTCACCATCAACGTCAACGGTTTTTCCTGGACTTTCAATGTGTCCGGCAAAGAGCGAACCAATCATAACCATGCTAGCTCCAAAACGAATTGATTTGGCGATATCACCGTGAGTTCTTACACCTCCATCTGCAATAATTGGCTTACGAGCCGCTTTTGAACACCAACGCAGCGCCGCTAATTGCCAGCCACCCGTACCAAAGCCAGTTTTAACTTTAGTGATGCACACTTTACCAGGACCAATACCGACTTTAGTAGCATCTGCACCAGCATTTTCCAATTCGCGAACGCCCTCAGGTGTTCCCACATTACCTGCGATAACAAATGTTTCAGGAAGTTCCGCTTTAATGTGTTTGATCATCTTGATAACACTATCAGCATGCCCATGGGCAATATCAATCGTGATAAATTCTGGCACATCATCTTTCAATGATGTTACAAAATCGTATTCGTATTCTTTAACACCAACTGAAATTGACGCAATCAACCCCTGATCGTGCATACGTTTGATAAATGGTTTACGGGCCGCTTCATCAAAACGGTGCATGATATAGAAATAACCACCTTTTGCTAATTGCTCAGCCACTTCTTCATCAATAATCGTCTGCATGTTAGCAGGAACGACAGGCATTTTGAAAGTATAGTTACCCAATTTGACAGTTGTATCAGCTTCAGAACGGCTATTGATGATACATTTATTAGGCACTAATTGAATATCTTCATAGTCAAAAACTGGTAAATCGCTAAACATAATCTCCTCATTTCTATTGCAGGCCAGGTCATAACAAGAAATGAAGCAAAGTGTTTACTTTTTTAGTCATTTTTCGTCAAAAAACCGTACATTTTCTCAAACCTACAACGCTTAAAAACTATAATGACCTTCCTATAACTACAAATTCGTAGCATCGCTAGGCAGTTTCTTGCCTTTCCTTTTTATATACTACTAAAGATATAAGTTTTTTACAATTTTTACTTTGTTTTATCAAATATAGTTCGTTTTTTACGAACTATATTCTTGGAGTTGTTTTTTCTTAATCTTAGCCATTGCAGACTTTTCTTGTAAATAGTAAAATAGACCCATGTTATATCCCGTAAAAATAATGGCTTTCTGGTCACAACAAACTGATAAAACCTTTCTTGAGTGGTTACAAGATTCTTTCCACCACCTCTTTGAACTTACTCTATCCAAGAACTTCATGGATCCGCAACAAATCAACTACATCGCCTTTGACAATAACAATCAGCTACTGCTTCATTCAGCAACTTTTGAAAGTTCACTTGAGATTCCAAAAAATTACATTGCTAATCCTTCCTTTATTTTACAATTAAGTCAACAGTTGACACAGTTTTATCAAAAATTGATAGCTTATCCAGATAACTACCCTCTAAAGTTGGTTTATTTTGATGAAAACGGTCAACCCATTTATGACAATAAGGGATTTGATGGCAATTTTTTTGCTTTTAGTCAAGGAACTGAACCTTTGGAAAATTGGATTCAAGATGAAATAAAAGATAATGCCAATCATCAGGTGAGTGTTATGATACCGTCGAGTTCATTTGACCAAATTCTCATTCAAGATTATCGAGGTTTATATGACCAAGAAGGGCATTTTCGTGGGACTTTCTCTCAAGTTATTGATCTCCACCCTCTTCTGGCAACCTATCTTGAGGAATCTGGTCAAGCCTTAGTGGGATGGTCAGATACCACCTCGGGTGCCTCTATTTCAAATCATTTATTTGATGACGATTATCATTCTTAAATACCTTCTTCGTTTATGATACCTTTGATAAACGATATATTAACGAGATGCTTTAACACATTTATTGCTTTTCAACGGACTATGGTATCTTTGTGGTCTTCTATCCACTATTTTTTGGAAATATGTTTTGGGTAAACTACTGGCTCGCACTCACAGCTTTTTGGAAATTTACTTCGAATCTTCAGAGAGACAGCCTAAACGCTCCTCATAAAAAACGAGACAGTTAAAAGTTCTGCCTCGTTTTTTTATTTTGCTATTTGATAACGTTTGTTGCAACGTCTTCGCCAAACCATTTCGTTGAAATGTCTTGGAATTTACCCTCTTTATACAATTTTTTGAACGCTCCGTTAACTTTCTTAACTAAGGTCTTATCTGCTTTACGTGCCCCCACTGCAAAGTCTTCACCTGTGAAGTCACCAGTTACAATATTATACTGGTCAATATCACCTTCCTCTTTAAGGTAATAGTTTGCATAGACACGGTCAATGAGGAGACCATCAATACGGTCATTTTTCAAATCAATCAGAGCTTGTGTAAATGTTTCATATTGAGTGGCATCACCATCTTTGACCAAATCTTTAAGTACTTTAGGATTAGCGGTAAAGGCTTCGTAACCAGATGACCCAGATTGCGCACCTAGAACCTTATCCTTCATATCTTTAAAATCCGTGATATGGTTAGACTTTTTAGACACCAGTACCTGTTCATTTTTCATGTAAGGATTAGTGAAAGCAACTTTTTCCTGACGTTCCTTGGTGATAGAGTAACCGTTCCAAATCATATCGATATTGCCATTTTCGAGTTCTGTTTCTTTCAAGTCCCAGTTAATAGCTTGCCATTTCACCTTGATACCATACTCTTTAAAAACAGCGTTGGCAAGGTCAATATCAAAACCAACATTTTGACCTGATTTATCTTCATACCCCATTGGTACAAATGTGTTATCAAAACCGATGGTAATGCTTTTTTTACTTTGATAGGTTTTCCAATTATCCTTTGTGGTAGTTTCTTTAGCCTTATTTGAACCACAAGCAACTAAAATAAAACTAGCAATAGCAAGTATTAAAACTGTTAAAAACTTCTTTGTCATATGTCTTCCCCTTTGTTATTTGGGATTGACCTTTAAAATATCATCAGCAATACTTTCAGCAAAGGCCATATCGTGCGTCACCACAATTTGGGTGATTCCCGTCTCGCGGTTCTGTAAAATCAAGTTCTCCACTTCTTTTCGAAGCTCAGGATCCAGGGCAGATGTTGGCTCGTCATAACCAATAATCTGTGGATCTATCATCATCGCACGTGCAAGGGCGACCCTTTGTTTTTGACCGCCTGATAGAGAATGGGGATACACCTCAACATGTTCCCCCAGACCTAAACGATTTAGCAAATCAATTGCTTTATCTTTAGCGACTTCTCGTGAGGTACCCATGGTTTTCATAGGTGACAATATTAAATTTTCCAAAACTGTCATATGCGGGAAAAGTTGAAAATCTTGAAATACAAATCCAAGCAAATTTTGCTCTTCAAGATGATCAATAGCAACTTCTTGACCATTGTAAACAATCTGACCTGAATCAACCTTTTCTAAACCAGCAAGCATACGTAGGAGTGTTGTTTTTCCGCCACCGGACGGACCTACCAAAGCTAAAATACGTCCTTGGGAAATGGTCAGATTAAAATTTTCAAAAATAACTTTTGAGCCATAAGCTTTAGAAATATTTTTTAATTCTAACATAAGGCTTCCTTTCTAATACGACCATGGGTCGATAGGCAATAAAACGTTGGCGCTTATCTAAAGACATGGATAACGTTATCGCTTAGCAAGTGTGAGCATCAAACACTTATAGCAACACTGGCATTTCAATGTGGGGTTTCCTCTTTAGAAACACTCTCTACTTACTGATAATAATTGAATTTTTTTTCAACTTGTTTAGAGATAATCGTAACTAAACCAATTAGAATAAGGTAGATAGCTCCTGCGATAAACATAGGTGCCAGAGTCGCATCGCGGTTAGCAGCTGTTTTACTTGCGAGCAACAAATCACCTACACCTAGAACATATACCAAAGAAGAATCTTTGACAAGATTAATAACTTCGTTAAAGACGCTTGGTAAAACAACTTTAAACACTTGAGGTAAGATAATGTAGCGAACCGTTTGGAATTGGCTAAATTTTAAGACCTTTGCAGCTTCGTATTGTCCTTTAGGAATGGCTTCAATTCCTCCGCGGAAGATTTCCGCAAAATAAGCAGCATAATTAAGAGTAAAAGCAAGAATGGCTGCTGGCATACGGTCCATGGTTACACCAACACTCGGTAACACGTAATAGAAAAAAATCAGCTGTAATAAAAGGGGGGTTCCGCGCATGATCCAAATATAGAGCGTGATGAGCCACTCTAACGGTTTTAACTTAACTTGCATCAAGAAAGCAAGTAGAGCTCCGATTGGAATTGATAATATCATAACAATAAAAAATACTTGCAAGGTAACCAGGGCGCCTTGCAGCAAGCTTGGTAATACCTCTGATATATAGGTCATATGTGACTCCAAAAAAAATTATTTCCGTATATTATATCAAAATTTTAGCTATTTTAGAAGAAATCGTTAAAAAATATAGCTTAAAATTTATCAAAAGCCATAAAAAATGCAAAAAGAAGCGATACAAAACTGTTCAGATTAATCACAGTTCTATATAACACTCCATTGCTAGAAAGATTGGGTAATTTAAAGATGCTAAATACTAGCAGAAAAACGGTTGTCAGTAGGTTATCTAAACCCCTTTGCCATATTTTTCTAAGTACCTTGATTACAGTTTTTTAACAAATTCTGATTTAAGTTTCATCGCTCCAAAGCCATCAACTTTACAGTCAATGTTATGATCACCTTCAACTAATCGAATGTTCTTAACTCGTGTGCCTTGTTTAATATCTTTTGGGGCACCTTTTACTTTAAGGTCTTTAATCACAGTAACTGTATCACCGTCTGCTAGACGCGTACCATTACTATCTTTAACGATCAATCCCTCTTCTTCCTCAGCCACTTCGCTTGGCGACCATTCATAAGCACACTCAGGACAAACTAATAACGTTCCATCCTCATAAACATACTCTGAGTTACATTTTGGACAATTTGGTAATGACATCATATCTCCTAAATAATAATAATTCTCTTTATTTTACTTTAGAATACTTGATTTGGCAAGCCTATATTGAATAAAAAAAGATGGAGCAATTCCATCTTTGGTTACGATTATTGATGTTTCAATCCTTCCACACTAGCAAGGATTTCATCCACGAGTGTCTGATCATCAAGACCAGTAACGTCAACGATAACGTCACGAAGTGATTTTTCAGATAACAACTGCTGGAGTTGGACACTTTGCTCATCATTGTCATCTTTATAGTTAAAGACAAATGCAACCGTTTTAAGAAGATTGTCGTATGATAACCCACGATCACGCAATTCACGAATTGGACGAATAAATCGCTCATCAAAACCAAGTTTACGGATTGGTGTGCGAGCTACACGGACAACATCATCAACAATATATGGATTTTCAAAACGGCTGATAATCACCTCATGATAGGCTTTCAAATCCGCTTCATCAAAGCCCCACTTAGCAATCAGCAACGAACGAATTTCACCAAGGACAGCTTCCAGTTGTGCTTTAACATCAGCATTTTGGAGGGCTTCAAGAATCGTTTTGGCACCGTAGTATGCCCCTGTGTAAGCTGATGTGGCATGACCTGAGTTAACAGAGAACAATTTACGTTCAATAAATGGTTCCAAGTCTTCTTCATAGTGCACGCCTTCCAATTTTAAGGCGGTATTCTTCATACGGCTTGTTTCCACTACCCACTCGCTAAATGGTTCTACGACAACAAAAAGTGGGTCCTCGTGATTTTGAGCTGGTACAATGCGATCAACAGCCGCATTTGGGAACCCAACGTACTCTTCAATATAAGCCAACTCTTCGTCTGAAAGGTATTTTTTGACTTCTTCGTATAAAAATTGTGAACCACCAATCATATTTTCACAAGCTAAAACATCAATAGGTTGTGTGTTTCCAGCTTCTTTACGAACTTTCAATCCATTCGCAATTAATTCTGCGATAAATGGTAAGATATTTGGTCCAATGGCTGTTGTAATCAAATCTGCTTCCGCAACTGCTGCCACTACATCAGCTGGATTTTTTGAGTTGTTAATACCTGAAACATTTGAAATGCTAATGTGACGCTTACCATCTTCAGCAATTTCAATATCATAACCATGACGATCATTCAGAGCGTCGATAATCCTTTCGTTAACATCTACAAAGTCAATCGAAAAGTCATTGGCGAATAAAATATCACCAATAAAGCCTCGACCAATATTTCCGGCACCAAAATGTACTGCTTTTTTCATCCTATCCTCCTTTTAGGCAACACTGTTCAACAAACGGATAACTTCTTCTTCTGTTTGAGCATCTGCTAATTTTACCACATTATTAACATCTGCGCAGAAGATAGAAATTTTCTGAATCATATCCAAGTGCTCGTCTCCAATTCCTGCAATACCAAACAAAACTGTTGCGGTTTGTGGGCTTTCGTCCGTTCCAAAATTAACACCTTTAGGTACTTGAACAACAGTGATACCAGATTTCAAAACTTCTTTTTTGGCATTATCTGTGCCATGTGGAATCGCAATAAAATTGCCCATGTAAACAGATAATTCTTCATTACGCGTAATCATGGCATCTACATATGATGGATTAACATAACCTCCATCTTTGAGAAGATTACCACAATAGCGAATGGCCTCTTCCTTGTTATCAAACGATTGATTTAACTTAATGAGTTCTTTTTCGAATTGCATATTAATTCTCCATTTTTTTGATATTTTCTGTGAAAATTTGGTTAAGCAACTGATAGATAATAGCCTTATTACCAGTTTTGTAAATCTCTGTATAGAGATGATTTTCAATAATTGATTGACCAATTGCTGTCATCAACTCCCTAACAGTTTCACTTTCGGAAATGCCCGTCAGCATGACTAATACTCTTGTAATCACTTCGGGCTCTCCATTCATCGAAATAGCTGTTACAGGTTGTTCCAAATCACAAACATAAAAGCCTGATTGTTTGACACTACTTGACTGTGTATGAAGCAGCATTAAGCCCGTTTCGGGAACGGCCATGGGACTTTGCTCAAAGCGTTGGATTAACTTTGCCGATAAATAATCATAATCAGCAATTCCTGGTAAGACGCTAACGACGGTCGCCACTGCCTCTTCGAAAGCTCCAACATTAGCGACTTGATAGACATTAAAATGTTGTAATAAAGACTGGCTGACTACCAGATAATCTTGAACATCAAAGCTAGCCTCAATTGGCAAGTCATCACGAACAACTACCTCACGATTTTCTTGCACACCCTGCAAGAAATCCTGAAGAGCAAGAAGTTCCTTCCCGTCAGGATAAATCGGAATAAAATAGAAATCTTCTGTAGTCGGTTGTGTTGTTAAAACAGCATCATACTGCTGAATGGCGGTTACCTCAATCTGACTCGGTGAGGTAACACTTAGCCGTTCTATAAAAGGTGCCAAATGTTTAATCCGAGTCACTAAGAGCTCTCTAGCCAAGGGTCTTTCATCTGTCAATAACAAGAGACGAATAGGATAGATATCAGGACTTCTTCTTAAACTAGAAGCAAAATGTAAGGTAATCAGTTCGTATTCATTCTCTGTCTGTAAGTATGGTGGGAAAATGTCTTTAACCAACAGACTGACAACGCGATGCAGATAGGAACTGTGTTTCAAAGCACTATGCGCAATAGCATTCTGACTAGACTCACCAAACATTTCTGGAACAGCTAAACTTAACCGAATATGATTAAAAAGAAATTTAAACAAAACCTGATCTTTCGCAAAGTTAATTTTTGTGTAAAGAGATACTTTATCAATTAAATTCGAGATATTGTAGTAAAACTCACTATCCATCTGCTCTTGAAAAAGCGGAATGGGTTGTCGTTTAATGACAAATTCATCCAAACGTTGAGCAAAATATAAAATTTCTTGTAAGTTAAAAAACTGACCAGATTGTTTGGCATAATCATTAAAAAGTGATCGGGTTAAATCAAGAGCTTCTCGACTAACAGGTCGACTTTGTAGGTCCAGCTGATTAGCATTAGCCAAACTCAATAAAACAATCAGAAAGTGCCCCATAATAGTGTCACATTCAGGAAGTTGCTCACTAATTTGTTCAAAAAGTTTTTTTGCAATCTTAAACTGCTTCACATTAAACCACGTCAGTTTTACTTGCTCTAACTTACCAAAGTCAGAAACAGCCTGACTTCGTGTTAAAATAACAGCTGCTAACCATCTTTTTAATCCTTTATCTCCTTCAAGGGAATAACCTCCCTGGCGATGCAGGCGGAGTTCAAACACCTTGAAACGTTCTTCAATGATAGCAATATCTTGGATGATTGTCACATTACTCACTAAAAAGACTTCTTGTAACCATTCATTGGTTAAAGGCTTGCTTTCCATTAATAAAGAGAGGGAAATTTGAGAAAGTCTTTCTCTCTGAGAATACATCTTTTGGTACTGGTAATGCTTTAGTTGATCTAACTCACCAGATAAGTAATATTTCCCAGACTCTCTTAATACCCCGATTTGATGAGTATGTAAACTCTCGGTAAGATCAGCAATCGTCCGATAGGTGGTCCGTTTTGACACTTGTAAAATCTCTGTTAGTTGATTGACGGAAAGCTTCCCATATTTCAGGAAAGCTTTCAGCAATTGTTCTTCTCGTTTTGTCAATAGCATAAACTTATTATACTACTTTTCTATTCTTGCTTTCAATGCCACTATTAGACAGTAACTTCCAAATGACATGATGGAGTTTTCATTTAATTATTTATTCATTCTAGCGACCATTTTGTCATATTCTGGTGTGGTAACAAGACTATCAACGACAAGAAGTTGAGCATTTGGTGCAGCTGATTGGACATCAGTTTGATTAGCAATTGTGGTGACGACAAGAATATTTTTGGCATTAAAACGGTCAAGTTCGACAAAAGCTGCTTTTGATACTGGAATACCAATATTTTGATGCTTAAAGATGGCTTCAAGAGTCGCTTGACCCATTGTTGCTGAACCTTCGGCTTTTCCATAAGCAAATACGACTTCGTCAATTTGGTTCAAATCAACCTTTTCATCTGTTGTAACAGCTTGAGTCTCTTCTATTGGAACAGTCGCTGTTTCTTCTTCTACTAATAGAGATACAATTTCATCATATTTTGGTGTGGCCAAGAAATTATCCACTGAAACGTGTGCGGCACGTGGTGTCCGTTGATAAGCGCGTGCTGCTAACTCTTCTTGAGTCACAATCAAGGTGCGGTCAACATCTGTTAGGTTTGAAATGGCTTTATTAGTAACAGGAATATTAAGACCAGCTTTTTTCACCTTATCACGCAGAATAGAGGCTCCCATAGCTGAACTTCCCATACCAGCATCGCAAGCGAAGATAATTTGATCAATAGAGGTTGCAGAAATATCTTCTGTGATTGGGGCTGATTCTGTTGACGTTGATTGACCTTTTGCTTGAGCTTTCGCCGCGGCTGTCGCTGCTTGAGCTTGGGCCAAATCGTCGCCTGTTGATTTATCAGTTTTAAGGATAATGGATGCTACAAGAAATGATGCTACTGTCGCGGCAAGAACACCTGCAAGAACAACCAAGTGTGGTCCAAATCCTTTAGGTGCCATAGCCATAATAGCGATGATTGACCCTGGTGATGACGGTGACGTTAGACCTGCCCCAAGAAGTTGGAAGGTAAAGGTACCAGTCACACCACCTGCGATTGCTGCTAAGAACATAGCGGGTTTCATCATGACATATGGGAAGTAGATTTCGTGAATACCACCAAGGAAGTGAATGATAGTTGCTCCCCATGAAGAAGCTTTTGCTGAACCTTTACCAAAGATACCATAAGCAAGGAGAATACCAAGACCAGGTCCAGGGTTGGCTTCAAGTAAGTAAAGAATTGATTTACCAGTAGCTGCTGCTTGTTCAGTACCCAGTGGGGTAAAGATGCCATGATTAAGAGCATTATTTAAGAAGAGAACTTTAGCAGGTTCAATAATCAAGTTGGCAATCGGTAAGAGTTTAGCATCAACAATAGCTTGAACACCATCACCAACCCAACCCGTCAATGTGGCAACAACTGGACCAATGGCAAAGAAGGCAATAAGGACAAGACCAAAGCCGATTAAGCCAGCTGAGAAGTTGTTAACCAACATTTCAAATCCAGTTGGAATTTTTGATTGGAATTTTTCATCGAACTTTTTGATTAGCCAACCACCGAGTGGTCCCATAATCATAGCCCCAATAAACATTGGCACTGTGGAACCAGCGATAGCACCAAACGTAGCAATGGCACCAACAACACCTCCACGTTGGGCATAGACGTTGTAACCACCAGTATAACCAATAAGAATGGGAAGCAAGTAAGTCAACATTGGACCTACAATGGTGGCTAATTTTTCGTTTGGTAAGTAACCTGCTTCAATAAAAAGTGCTGTGATTACTCCCCACGCAATAAATGCCCCAATATTGGGCATGACCATATTAGAAAGTGTTGTTCCAAGTTTTTGGATTTTCACTTTTAATGATGATTGTTGTTCCATGAGAACGCCTCCTATTTTTTTTACATATTCATGATATCATTAAAGCGCTTTCTACAACACTCAAACTTTGACACAATTTTTGTGCCAAAAAAGATGCCTGACCTTTGCCTGACATCTTCTCTTTATATTCAAAACTTACTCAACAGTAACGGCTTTAGCAAGGTTACGTGGTTTGTCAACGTCAAGACCACGTTGAAGTGATGCGTAGTAAGCAATCAACTGAGTTGGAATTACCATACCAATGGTTGCTAAGAATGGATGAACTTTATTGACAATAATATCATCCCCATCACGTTCTAATCCTTCTTCTACAACTGTCAAGACATTGGCACCACGAGCAGCTACTTCTTGGATATTACCACGTGTATGAGCGGCTACCAATTCGCTTGAAGAAATCAAACCGATAACTGGAGTCCCATCTTCAATCAATGAAATGGTACCGTGTTTTAATTCACCTGCGGCAAATCCTTCACATTGGATGTATGAAATTTCTTTCAATTTAAGAGATGCTTCCATAGCAACATAGTAGTCATTACCACGGCCAATATAGAAGGCATTACGTGTTGTAGCTAATAACGTCTCAACTTTATCAGCAATCATATCTTTCTCAGAAAGTGTTGCTTCGATAGATTGTGCAACTAATGATAACTCATGCACTAAGTCAAATTCAAGTGCTTCTGTCTTACCATTAGCTTCACCGACCGCTTTTGCCAAGAAAGCAAGCGCAGCTACTTGAGCTGTATAGGCTTTTGTTGACGCAACGGCAATTTCAGGTCCAGCATGAAGAAGCATTGTATAGGTTGCTTCACGTGAAAGCGTAGAACCTGGAACATTGGTTACTGTCAAACTTGGTATTCCCATTTCATTGGCTTTTACAAGCACTTGACGGCTATCGGCTGTTTCACCTGATTGGCTAAGTAAAATAAACATTGGTTTCTCACTAAGCAGTGGCATATTATACCCCCACTCAGAGGCAACACCAAGCTCCACAGGTGTATCAGTTAATTTTTCAAGCATTGCTTTTGAAGCAAAACCAGCATTGTATGATGTTCCAGCAGCAAGAATGTAGATACGATCAGCTTCCTGAACAGATTTAACGATCGCTGGATCGATGTTCATATTTCCTTCGCTGTCAGCGTATGTAGAAATCAATTTACGCATAACAGTTGGTTGCTCATCAATTTCTTTGAGCATGTAGAATGGGTAAGTCCCTTTACCAATGTCTGAAAGGTCAAGCTCTGCTGTATACGAATCACGATCAATTTGATTACCTTCGTAATCAGTAACAGTTGCTGAATCTTTTGTCAAAATAACCAATTCTTTATCATGGATTTCCATAAATTCAGATGTTTCACGAATCATGGCCATTGCATCTGAACAGACCATATTGTAATCATCACCCAAACCAATCAAAAGTGGTGACTTGTTTTTTGCGACATAGATAGTATCTGTATCTTTAGAATCAACCAGTGCAAAAGCATAAGAACCTTCGATGATTGATAAAGCTTTCTTAAAGGCTTCTAAGACAGACAAACCGTCCTCGACAAGTCGACCAATCAAGTGTACCGCAATCTCCGTATCTGTTTGACCTTTTAAGTCATGACCAGAAAGGTACTCTTCTTTTATTTGAAGGTAGTTTTCAATAACACCATTGTGAACCAAAACAAAACGTCCACTTGCTGATGTATGTGGGTGAGCATTATCTTCAGTTGCCTGACCATGAGTAGCCCAACGTGTATGACCAATACCAGTATTTCCAGCAACATCAATACCAATTTTAGCACGAAGATCTGCAATACGACCAACTGATTTGACAAGGCTAGAATGCTCACCATTGGCAACATAAATACCTGCTGAATCATAACCACGGTACTCTAACTTTTCAAGACCTTGCATCAAGATATCTGTTGCATTACGATTTCCTACAACACCAACAATTCCACACATAAATTTTCTTGTAGTTATCTCAAATAGATAACCACTCCTCCTTTTTTATTTCTAAATTGGTATAGTCATTTATACCTCAAAAATAAGACATTGCTAGTATATAATGATATTTAAATTATGTCAACACAAAAATTGGTATAGTCATATTTCTTAAAATAAAAAACCATAGGTAGTCTATGATTTTTTAATAACTATTGATTCTCTAGAAAACCAAACGCATCAAATGGGTACAACTTAAATGTCAATACTCCCTTGATTTGAGATTGGTCAATCAATCCAAATTGACGACTGTCTTGCTCATCACGGCGGTTATCATTTAAGACAAGGAAATGACCTTTACCAATCTTATCTTTTGATGACTTAGTAATGGTTTGCAAGTTAAAATCCTTTGTGAAATTCACTTGATGGTTAGTTTGAGCTAGATAAGCAGCCTTTAGATTTTCAATATAGGGTTCTGGTTTAACAAGGCCATTAATATAAAGCACATCGTCCATAGATGTCACAGTATCACCACCTTCAGCAATGACACGACTAATATACTTTTTGCCATCAATCACATAAACGACAAAGTCATCTGGCTTAGGTTTTTCTTGCTTATTATATACTAAAACATCATTAGCTTTTAAGAAATTATTTTCATTTTTTTCGCTTATCTTGATGGTAGAAATGTAAAACCTACCAATAAAAAAAAGGACTAGTGTTAAAATAATTGCTAAAATAATATTTCGAATTAAATCACGTTTTACCATACTTAACTTCTCCTTGCTTTGAAAACTATTATACCATTTTTCAAAACATAAAAAAAGTAGAGCAACCTTAAGACTAATGTCATTAAGACTACTCTACTTAAATCGAAAGATAATTTCTTATTGAACTGTGCGGATACGCATTGTGTTAGTGCCACCTGAACCAACTGGCACACCAGCAACGATGACAATGTTATCTCCTGATTGAACAAGACCTGTTTCAAGAGCAACTTTTTCAGCTAATACAAACATATCATCAGTTGAACCTGGTTTTGAAGTTACAACTGGGATAACACCCCAATACATCATCAATGAACGTTGTACTTTTTCATCGAAAGTAACTGCCAAGATGTCTGCATCCGGACGGAATTTAGAAATGGCACGTGCAGTATTACCTGATTCTGTGATTGTAACAACAAGCTTGATGTCCATTGAATGTGAAGCATCCTTAACCGCTGAAGCAACAGCATCCGTTTTATTAGTACGTGGGAATGATGATGAATCTAAACGACCATATTCGTTAAGAAGACCTTGTGCATTTTTATCAATGGTAGCCATTGTTTTAACAGCTTCAACTGGGTATTTACCATTTGCTGACTCACCTGAAAGCATTGTTGCGTCAGTACCATCGATAACAGCGTTGAAGACATCAGATACTTCTGAACGAGTTGCACGTGGTTTATCAGTCATTGTTTCAAGCATATTTGTTGCTGTGATAACTGCTTTACCTGCTGCATTAACTTTAGTGATGATCATTTTTTGGAATACAGGAACCATTTCAAATGGAACTTCGATACCCATATCACCACGAGCAATCATGATACCATCAGCTGCTTCGATGATTTCATCAATATTGTCAATACCTTGTTGGTTTTCAATTTTGGCAAATAATTGAACATGTTCATTGCCAGTTTCTTTACAGATAGCACGAACTTCTTCAACATCTTTAGCTGTACGAACAAATGAGATAGCAATAAAGTTAAGACCTTGTTCAAGACCAAAACGAATATCTGCATTATCGCGTTCTGCAAGAGCAGGGAAAGGAATTTTGGTATTAGGGATGTTAACACCTTTTTGCTTAGCAATAACACCGTCATTTTCAACTTCAACGATAAATTCACGTTTTGCAATATCTTTTTCAAGAACACGCAAACCAAGTTTTCCATCATCGATAAGAATAGTATTACCAACTGAAACTTCATCGTAAATGTCGAGGGCACCTGCTACGTTCAATGCAATAACATCACGAGTTGATTTTTGACCTTGAACAGTAGCAACACGAATTTTTTCACCTGTTGTGTACGCAAATTCTTTATCATCACCTTCAAATAGTTCTGTACGCATTTCTGGACCTTTTGTGTCAAGAAGGAAACCAACTTTTTGGCGTGCCAATTCTTCAGCACGACGTACAGTAGCCATACGAGCACCTTGCTCTTCATGATCACCATGTGAGAAGTTGAAACGGAAAACGTTAGCTCCTGCTTCGATCAACTCAGCAATTTTAGCTGCAGACGTTTCAACATCTAGTTGCTCACCCCAATACCCATCGTCTCCGAAACGCTTACCGCCACGGATTTCAACCGCTGGACCAAGTGTTGCAACGATTTTTACACGTTTATTCATCATGATATATAAAAACTCCCTTTATTTTTTGTCGATTATCGACGACTAACTAAACTTAACTAACGACTTTTTAGTTTGCTAAATCTTTGTTCAATTTAGCAAAATCCAAGCGTGCTTTATGTGGGTTGTTAACCACAATTTTGTCACCTTCAAGTGTAAATAAAGCACCTTCTTCAGCCGTTCCAAGAATTGGACTTTCAACTAACTCTTCTTTGTGGATACCTACGGCAACTCCGCCACGACCTTCTTTTAGAAGTGCTACGGCACGAGCACCCATCCATGAAGCGAGAACACGGTCACGAGCAGTTGGTGCTCCCCCACGGAGCAAGTGTCCTAGGTTGGTGACACGAAGGTCAGAATCATCTCCTGCTTCTTTCAATTTAGCAGCAAATGCTTCACCACTCATCACACCTTCAGCAAGAACAATGATGTGGTGTTTTTTGTTTCGGCTATAGCCTTGCTTGATTTTAGCAACAACATCATCAATATCGTAGTCTTCTTCAGGAATAATAATTTGATCGGCACCCGAAGCGATACCAGACCAAAGGGCGATGTCCCCAGCATTGCGACCCATGACCTCAACAACGAAAGTACGGTCGTGTGACGCAGACGTATCACGAATACGGTCAAGTGCTTCAGTAGCTGTGCTTACAGCTGTATCAAACCCAATGGTATAGTCTGTACCAACGATATCATTATCAATGGTTCCTGGAACACCAACTGCTGGGAAGCCATGTTCTGTCAAGCGCATAGCTCCGTGATAAGATCCATCACCACCAATAACAACGACACCTTCAATACCGTGTTTTTTTAATTGTTCAATACCTTTTAATTGACCTTCAAGACCCGCAAATTCAGGATAGCGAGCTGATTGAAGGAAGGTACCACCATTAGAAAGAATATTAGCAACTGTTCCAGCTTCAAGTTGGAAAATATCTCCGTCGACCATTCCAGCATAACCGCGGTTAATGCCGAAAACTTCCATTCCTTCTGTGATTGCCTTACGAGCTACTGCACGAACAGCAGCATTCATACCAGGAGCGTCACCACCACTAGTTAAAACAGCAATACGTTTCATTTTGTACGTTACTCCTTTACATTTTTAACTTCTCCATTATAGCATATTCACCCTTGAAACGGGAGGATTTCTACCATAATTTAGCGAAAAACCGTTTTCATGACATATGGTTTTAAATCTGCATCTAAAGTTTGTGATTTTTCAACAAAATAGGTCTTACTTTGAATGGTTTCATGGCTGTCTTGATAGTGAATCACTACTGGAATATTACCCGAATGCTCTTTCAAAATTCTCGCAATAATCAAATCGTGATCATGGTTTCGAACTTGAATCCAATATTTTTCCGTACTTGCTATTTCAAGTTGATTTAAAATCAGTTGAATGCGGCCATCACGCTCTTGCGTACGACCAGTGAAATAGTAAATCCCTTCTTCTTTTAACTGACTTGACAAATAATGATAAGTTTCTGGAAATACGGTGACGTCCGTCTGTTGCTCAGTATCTGTTACTCTCAAAAATGCCATTTGCTGACCACTTGATTTTGTTCTAATGATTTTGATAGATACAATTTGACCCAAGATAGTTACATTTCGATTAGGTGTCAAATGCGCTATTCTATCTATGGAACGAACATTGTTGGTCATCAATTCTTTCAAAGGATGTGGACTGAGACCAATACCTAATATGGCAACTTCCTGACGATACTTTTCAGCATTGGAATAGTCAGCTTCTTCTACCCAATGATAAGATGATTCGGCAAAAAGACTTCCAAGTTCTTGCACAAAGAGAATTAAATTGTCTAAATTTGCTTCAATTTTATGACGGTTTTTCTCAAATTGATCAAATAAACCAACTTGTATAAGGGGGAGCACTATTTCTGACTTTTGAAAATTCTCTGGTAAGCGTGTTAAGAAATCTTCAACGCCCTGAAAAGGCCTATTTTGGGTAATCCAATAAGCTAATTCTCTTGGTAGCCCTTTAATATTTTTTAACCCTAAGTAAATTTTACCTTTTGAAATGTTATCCTTATAAGGAATATGATTGATTGATAACTTAGATAGGGTGAAACCTGAAGTCAAAGCATCGTTTAAATAATCACTACTCGAATAATTGAGCATGATATCATAAAAAATGGAAGGATAGTGAGCTTTGAAGTAAGCCAGTTGAAAAGCTAAGGCTGAGTATGCAAAGGCATGACTTCTGTTAAATCCGTAACCTGCAAACTTAGCCATCATTTCAAATAGGCGTTTGGCTGTTTCTGAATTTCTGCCTAATTCCTTGGCTCCTGCTAAAAAATCAGCTTCCATCTTGTTCATTTCAGCAGCATTTTTCTTAGACATGGCTCGACGCAGCATATCCGCTTTACCAAGTGTAAACCCCGAAAAGACTTGAGCAATTTGCATGACCTGTTCTTGATAGAGCATGATACCAAAAGTTGGCTCTAAAATCGGTGCTACTACGGGATCAATTAAATCAATGGTTTCCTTGCCATATTTTCGCGAAATGAAATTATCGATATAATCACTTGCACCCGGTCGGTTTAGACTTGTTGTTGCAACAATCTCTTCAAAACGAGCTGGTTTAATACGTTTTAAAAGGTTAATGGCACCTGCTTGCTCAAATTGAAAAATACCTTTAGTCCGTCCAGCTGCAAATAGTTTCAAGGTTTCCTGATCTTCTAAATCAATATCTTCAATAACAATTTGTTCTCCTAGTTCAGAAGCTACCTTCTCTTTCATTTTTTGAACAAAAGTCAAATTGCGTAAGCCAAGAAAATCCATTTTTAGCAAACCGTTAGCTTCTACAGCATCAGCATCATATTGAGTGATCAGCATCTCTTCACCAGATTTTAATGGAATATGATCTGTTAATAAATCATCACTCATCACCACACCAGCAGCATGAATTGAAGTCTGACGCGGTTTTCCCTCGATTCTTTTAGCAATCTCAAAGGCTCTTTGATACTCAGCTTTACTATTGATAATCTGTCTGAAAGACATGTTTTTATCGTAAACACTAGTCAAATTATCGCGAAATGAAATTTTCTTCGTCATATTGGTGAGCTCATACTCCGCAGCTCCAAAACGTTTGAAAACATCTCGAATAGCTTGTTTGGCGCCAAAGGTCGAAAAAGTTACAATTTGAGCAGCATGTTTAGATCCATAACGGTCACGAACGTAATGTAGGAATTCACTGCGGTATATATCCGGTAAGTCGATATCAATATCTGGCATGCTATACCGTTCAGCATTTAAAAAACGTTCAAAGAGTAAGTCATTCTTGACGGGATCAATGCCAGTGATGGAAAGAGCATAGGCAACCAAACTTCCGGCCGCTGACCCTCGTCCCATTCCCATATAATAACCTTGTTGACGTCCAAAGGCTAGTAAATCCCAAACAATCAAAAAGTAATCGTCAAACCCCATCTCATGAATGATAGACAATTCTTTTTCTAGTCTCTCACGGTAGATTGGTGACGTTAGCCCCTTTTCTTTCAAGCCTAAAAACGTACGCTCTCTCAACTCAACATGAGCATCTTTGTCACGATTAAAACGAGGTAACTTTAAATCAGTATCAAACGTATAGGAAATACCTTTGATGATTTCTGTTAATCGCGCTATTATCCCAGGAAAACGACTTTCAAACGCTTCCTCCATTTGCTTTGCATCAGACAAAATAGAAGGCTGGGAACTGATAGTGACTTCTTTCAAAGAGACATTTTCTTTAATGGCTTCAAGCATTTGAAGGGTTTCTTTATCCGCTGAGTCAAAAGCAGTGACTTGATGAAGCGGAAGAATTGGTTTATTAAAGGATTGGATGGGAGTATCTAAACCAACGCCGATCGTGAATGGTAGCGGAATATCTAAAGCATCGATCCCCTCATAATAAGGAATAATAAGCAGAATACTGTCAAAATAGGGTAATAAATCCTCAAATCGTCGATTGCCTGACATAGTCTCAGTTGATAATTTCATCAGGTTTCTGTAGCCTTCCGAATTTAGAGCAACTAAGCGGCATTCTATCTGATTATCTTGATACAGTAGGTTTGTTGAAAGCCCAACAATTGGTTGAATCCCTGCTGATTTAGATTTTTGAATAAAATGATAGGCAGCATATAAATTATCCCTATCCATAATCCCTAAACTCAAGTAACCAAGTTCTTTTCCTCGAGAAATATAGGTATCTATATCTATGAGACTCTCCATAAAGCTATAGACCGTTTTTGTCTCTAATGGCACAAACATTTACTTCTCCCAAAATTCCTATCAAGCCTTAATATCAAAAAAGAACCCCTTTACCATTACTGATAAAGGGGACATTATGGAGCCGGTGGGAGTCGAACCCACGTCCAAACACCTGCCATCATATTCGTCTACAACTATAGGTTATGCCTTCATTTAACTCAGTATCGACACATAACTCAACCCTATACTAAGCGAGTCTATCAATCTCTTTTTAAGCAGCTAGACAATACTTAAACGTAGCTTGCTAAAATAAGACTTGACCTGAAACACAAGCAATTCCAAGTAAGTCACACCCGCTGTTTTTTAGGCAGCTAAAGCGTAAGAAGTGTTATTTTTTGCAGTTATATTTAACTGACGTTTTACATCCGCACGATGAGTCGCAGAATATGCCACATAATGCCTGTCGAATCCGTAACGACCCCAAACAAAAGTGATAACAATAGTATATCAAATCTGGTTTCAAATAGCAAAAAAAATTCCGTTGTGGTATGATTAAGCTATGGAAATGAACTATAGCAAGCGCTACCGATTATTACAAAAAATAATTAGAGGCATCGGATTTCTCTGTTTGATTGCAACAGGTATTCTAATCCTCTGGCTGTATCATATTGGTATATTAAATGATACTAATGTCCTAAAGACGGTTATTCAGCAACACAACATTATAGGACCTCTTATTTTTATTGGTATCCAAATCATCCAAGTCGTCTTTCCAGTTATTCCTGGCGGCTTAACTACCGTGGTAGGATTTTGGGTCTTTGGATGGTGGCAAGGTTTTATATACAATTATCTTGGCATTATCATTGGAAGTGTTATTCTATTTCTTTTAGTGAAACGCTTTGGTAGAAAATTTATTCTCCTTTTCGTCAAAGAAGATAGCTTTTTCAAATACGAACGAAAATTAGAGAGTAAACACTTCGAAAATCTCTTTATATTAAGTATGGTGGCCCCAGTATCCCCTGCTGATATGATGGTTATGATTACTGCCCTCACTAGTATGAGCTTGAAGCGCTTCACTATAATCATTCTTATTGCCAAACCATTCTCTATTATCGGCTACAGTGCTTTATGGATTTACGGTGGAGACTGGGCTAAAAAATTTCTGTAAACTGTTCGCAAGTCTTTGACTGCC
The DNA here is from genome assembly GCF_001598035.1 of Streptococcus halotolerans. Classification (NCBI taxonomy): domain Bacteria; kingdom Bacillati; phylum Bacillota; class Bacilli; order Lactobacillales; family Streptococcaceae; genus Streptococcus; species Streptococcus halotolerans. Next base: position 623,376 of record NZ_CP014835.1, read on the forward strand.
GAATAGTTTTTTTGTCTCATAATATTATGTTTTACCTAAAGATATGCTATAATACTCATAATTAATCAAAAAGGAATACATATGATTTTCAAAAAAATTTTACCAGTAGCAACCTTAAGTTTAGCCCTCATTAGTCTTTCAGCATGTTCAACAAACAAAGACACTAATCCTAATGCAAAGAAAAAAGAACTAACCACTATACAATCAAAATCAGAACCTAGACAAGATCCACAAGTGCGCTTAAAGTTCAACGATATTAAAACAGCAACTGCTGCCAATGACTTTAAGGGGGGGACATCACTTGAACAAGTAAAAGCTTTGTATGGTGAACCAAAATCGCACACTACAAAACCTGCCGGAGATGTAACATTAGATGTTTATACCTGGGAAATTGATGGCGCCACAATTAGTGTACAATTATTTGAAGATAGCACTATTGCCAGAGCCATTTCAAATTTCGCCTTTGAACGTAAACAAACCATTACAAAGAAAATCTACGATAACAAATTACCTAATGACTTAACATTCACAGAAGTCACTGAGATTCTCGGGCAACCTGATGTCATGTCTCAAGCTGTCTCGTCCGATGGCGAACAACTGCAAGCTCTATGGTCAAGTAATTTAAAAGGAAAAGACAATACTCGACAAATTGAATTGATCTTTAAAAACGGGAAGCTCAGTAAGAAATCGCAACATGGATTAGAATAAAAATAGTCGCTTAAGTTCTGCTGACTGACGAGAGCATGATCAATTTTCCTATCAAGTGGTGATCGTTTTAAGTTGTGTCACTTGACATGTCAGGACTGCTTTTTCATGGTTATCCAGTTACCTCTTTAGCATGACTATATCGCTTTCTTTCTGACATATTGATAAAAGTGATGACGATTTCTTCACTCAGGTAACGCTTAAACGAATGCTTTTTTATCCAAAGATTTTTAAGCAGTCCTATCGACTTCGCCTACCTTTTCCATTTTAATCTTTTTTATCTATTCACTCCAGTTGCTAGGCCCTTTGTGGCTATTTGTCAACTGTAGTGGATAACGAGTTACGAGAGAGGACCAGATTGGTCTTCTTTTTTTTATTATTGATAGCGATTAAACTCCGTTTTTTGAAGTTGTCATCTTCCTAAAGTCAAAAACATTTCGCTTAATGACTTTGGTGAAATTATTGGTAGCTTCCAGCTTAGCTCTTGAATACGACAAACCAACGTATTTTCAATCTCGCTCCTAATCGTTAACAGCCACATATTGAAAACAGTCTAAAAAAGTAGCTTGATACTAACTAGTTGTTTCTCAATCGAGTCAAAAAAGTAATCTGACTGTTTTTTTGGAAGTAACAGAGCAGGGACTGATAGAGTCGGTAGCGTTTTCCAAGTTCATCAGAGTAGGTTAAAAAGCGTTTGACAAACTTCTGATTGGATCAAAGTTGAACAGTAAAAACGCTTTTTAGTCTACGACTGTCCTGATACCTCAACTTCCAATAGGGCTTTAAAGTCTTATATTCTTAGGAATAGCAGTCTCAACTATCAAACACCGATGATTAAGCGCTTAAACGGTTAACAAAAAACACTTTATAAAAATTGTACAGAAAAGGGTTGCCTTTTCAAGTCCCTAAACTAAATGACTATTATGACCTTTACCAGTTACTTCTCTTTCACCTACAAGAGAAGAATACGGAACAATTCTTTGGCTGCATTCATGAGGCTTTGCCTCACGTCAATCATACCTTTGAAACAGCTCTAGATACCTTTATTCGCTATCAAGATGGGATTACTAATGCCATTGAATTGCCTTATTCTAATGCTAAGTTAGAAGCCACTAACAAACTGATCAAAGTCATTAAGCGCAATGCTTTCGGTTTTCGGGACTTTAACAACTTCAAAAAACGGTTTTTTCTCGCTTTGAACGTATCAAAAGAGAAGACCAAACTGGTCCTCTCTCGGTGTTAGCTGTAAGTCAACCCACTACAGTTGACAAAGAGTCAAAAAAGAGAGAAACCATCTGATTCTCTCTCGTACTTAATGATAAGGCACTCACTACAGTTGATAAAGAGCCTATATATAACGGTTTTTTAGCTATTCTAATCCACCTTGAGGGAATCGAACCCCCATCTCAAGAACCGGAATCTTACGTGATATCCATTACACTAAAGGTGGAGAACTTGAGTCAGGATATAACTCAAGTTAACAAAAAGCTTGCTCAGCAAGCCTCTTGTTTTTTAATTACAATTCAATGTCACCAAATAGGTCAGCCATTGAGAAACCAGTTTGAGTTTCTGGCAATTCGTAATCGCGTTTAGCTTCACGTCTTGGACGACGTGGGCGAGATTGACGTTTTTCACTGTTATCACCTTCAGCTTGTGCTGGACGCTCTTCAAGAGCTTTAATTGAAAGTGATACACGTTCTGCTGAAGAATCAACTTCAAGAACTTTAACAGTCACATCTTGACCTACTGAAAGAACATCTTTTGGATTTTCAACACGTTTGTGTGAAATTTGCGAGATGTGGACAAGTCCGTCAATACCTGGGAGTACTTCTACGAAAGCACCGAAATCTGTAAGACGTTTAACTTTACCTTCGATAACATCACCTTTAGCCAATTTTTGGTCAACACCATCCCATGGTCCAGGTGTAGTAGCTTTAAGTGAAAGTGAAATACGTCCAGCTTCTTCATCAATCGAAAGAACTTTAACTTCTACTTCTTCACCAACTGACACAACAGATTTAGGTGATACGTTACGTTCATGTGACAATTCAGTTACGTGGACAAGTCCATCAACACCACCAAGGTCAATGAAAGCACCGAAGCTTGTCAAACGAGCAACTTTACCAGTCACTACTGAACCTTCTTCAATTTTAGAGAAGATTTCTTTACGTGCTTCTGCAGCTTCTGCTTCAACAACGTCACGACGTGACAAGATGAAACGGTTTTCTGATGGGTCAACTTCTTTGATTTTTGCATCAAATTCTTGACCTACAAATTGCTCAGTATTACGTACGAAACGAGTGTCAATCATTGAAGCTGGGATAAATCCACGAAGACCTTCAAATTCTACTGAAAGGCCACCTTTAACGGCACGAGTGCCTTTAACTGTAACAACTTCATCTTCACGTCCAACAAGTTTGTCCCAAGCTTTGCGAGCTTCCAAGCGTTTTTTAGATACCAAGTAAGTTACTGTATCAGTGTCTTTCCCTACCACTTGACGAAGAACAAGTACTTCAATTGTTTCGTCAGCTTTAACAAGGTCGTTAATATCTGCATCGCGGTCATTTGTCAATTCACGAAGAGTAAGAACGGCTTCAACACCTGTACCTTCGATGACAAGGTTTGCTTGATCGTTATCAACTGTTAAAACTTCTGCAGTGACAACGTCACCAGGGTTAACTTCGCTAACACTGTTTAGCAAATCTTCAAATTCATTCATTCTAAAAAATCCTCCAACAAAAATCAGCCAATTCTGATTTTTGATACCAATATATTTTCTCAAGGTAACTCGCAAGGGCACAACTGATCGCTAAGACAATTAGGCTTTGCCACATACCATGACTGGGGTAGCTGGATTCGAACCAACGCATGAGGGAGTCAAAGTCCCTTGCCTTACCGCTTGGCTATACCCCAAAGAATGGAGAGAGAGGGATTCGAACCCCCGAACCCGAAGGAGCGGATTTACAGTCCGCCGCGTTTAGCCACTTCGCTATCTCTCCAAACAACAAAAACTATTCTACCATAGTTTTTGTTTAGCTGCAAGAGGTTTATCCACTTTTAATTGTTTAAATTATAATTAGCAATAACGACTTGAACAGCACTGTCTAACGTTTTATGGAATTCTGTCACTGTTTCTTTTTCTACGATGGCAAAGCGATTGTCTAATTCAGCAATTTCACCAATCATTTTTTTGCCAACTTGTAGCTGGTAACCAGATACTTTTTGCTTATTTACCGTAATTTGTGCGTCGCTCACTTGAATTTCAATTTTTTTATCTTTTTTACTCATTTTGTCATGACATAGTTCTAAGCCTATCAGCATAAAACTACATTTTCTCCTTATCTTACTAGAAAGTATTTTACCGAAAAACCAAAAAGCTTGCAAGGGTGTAGACAGACAGTTGACGAAAATGTCAATGTTGGGTAATTTTCTGTTAGCCTTTTAAGTTGATTTAGGAAATAAAATCGCTTAGAAAAGGTATTAAATCAGCAGTTCTAAACGTTTTTTCTAGTCAATCTTACAGTTCCAATTTTCTATGTGCAGAAGTTTACAGGACTAGAAGCTTACTTTTTAACAATCAACTTTGACAATCCATCCTTCTGGTGCTTCAACATCGCCAAACTGAATGCCAACAAGCTCATCATATAATTGACGAGTTACTGGACCTACTTCTGTCTCACTGTAAAAGACATGTAGTTTATCTTGATACTGAATACCGCCAATTGGAGATATGACTGCAGCTGTTCCACAGGCCCCCGCTTCTACAAATCGATCTAGTTGATCAATGGGCACGTCTCCTTCAACCGTTTTCATTCCCAGACGAGTTTCAGCTAATTCTAGTAATGAATACTTTGTGATGGATGGCAAAATAGAGGGACTCAATGGTGTGACAAATTCGTTATCTGCTGTAATACCAAAAAAGTTTGCAGCTCCAACTTCTTCAATTTTTGAGTGTGTGGCTGGGTCAAGGTAGATAACGTCAGAAAATCCTGCTGCCTTAGCTTTTTTACCCGGTAGGAGACTAGCGGCATAATTACCACCAACTTTAGCTGCTCCTGTTCCATAAGGAGCAGCACGGTCAAAGTCTTCGGATACAATAAAATTCGTTGGTGTAAGTCCACCTTTAAAGTAGGCCCCTACTGGCATTGCAAACACGGTGAAAATATACTCCTGTGCAGGATAAACACCAATAACATCACCGATCCCGATGATCAATGGACGTAAATAAAGGGTGCCTCCTGTTCCATAAGGAGGAACATACTCATGATTTGCTTTCACGACGGCTTTACAAGCCTCAATAAATTTATCAGTAGGTACTTGTGGCATCAATAGACGTTTTGCAGTATTTTGTAAACGTTCTGCATTTTTATCAGGGCGGAACAATTGAATACTACCGTCCTTAGTGCGATAAGCTTTCAACCCTTCAAAAGCTTGTTGCCCATAGTTGATAGCTGGTGAACTTTCTGGAATGCTCAATGTTGCTTTTTCTGTTAATTCACCATCATCCCATTTTCCATCTTTAAAATGAGAAATATAACGATAGGGTAATTTGTGATATGAAAATCCTAGGTTTTCCCAATCTAATTCTACAACCATAAGTAACCTCTTTTCTTTAAAAGTTGTTGTCTAGTATAGCTCATTTTTTTGATGTTTTCAATACTTTTTTGTAAAATTCTGACAATTTCGAGAAAAAGAAGAATCTGGAAAAATCCAGACTCTTTTTAACATCATCTATTAGTTATCGTCTACACGTCATTTCAACGATAAGTGGCATTAGATAGTTCTGGCAAAAAACACACCTTGCTCTGAGATACTGTCTGAAATAAAGGAGCCGTTACTTGTTCTTTCGGAAAGGCTTAAGGAACCTAAATCAATTTCTTTCGTCTCTCCTGTATTGGATACGATTTCTAACAAAACTTGCTCGCTTTCAGCAGGCGTTGAGAAGAGATCGATTTCATTCCCTAAAGTTTCTTCAATAGCATGAATTGGCCCTGCCTGAAAGACACGGTGTGGTTTGGATTTTAATTCGCGAAGGACTTGTAACCCACGTCCAGCTCGTTTGCTCAAAGGAATATCTGAGATTTTCATCCGTTTGAGACTTCCTCTTTGAGTTAACAGATAAAAACTTGAAGCATTTGTTAAAAAAACACTTTGAACATAGTCATCATTTTTGAGATTGATAGCTTTAACCCCAGCAGCTTTTGGTCCAACTACTGGAACTTCTTCTGCATTGAAATGCAGAGCATACCCTTTATGCGTTACTACCATAATATCTGCGAGATTGATAGGGGTAACGGTCACCACTTTGTCAGTATCACTTTTAAGTTTAGCGAATTTCACAGATTTTGTTCGATAAGTACGCCAAGGTGATAATTCCTTACGCTCAAAACGTTTGATTTGACCTTCTTGAGTAGCAGCCATATAAATTCCTGAGTCAAAATGATCGAGAATTTCCGCATGAAGCACTTCTTCATCATTGTTGATATTGGTGATCGTTTGGGAAAGGTGTTCTCCAATATCTTTCCAACGAATATCTGTTAATTCATGAACCGGTCGATAGATAGCATTTCCCTTATTGGTAAAAATCAATAAATGCTGCGTTGTCTTAGCCTGTGCATAGAAAATCAAATGATCATCATCTCGTTTACCAAGTTCATCAACTGTTGAAGCATTGAATGAGCGCGGACTAGTCCGTTTGATGTAACCGCCACGAGTAACACTGACAAAAGTCTCTTCCTCAACGATAAGACTTGCTGTATCGATTTCAATGGTTGCAGCTTCTGCTTCTAAATCAGAACGACGAGGATTACCAAACTGTTTTTTAATCTCACGAAGTTCACGTTTCATGACATTGTACATGGTTCGTTCGTCACCAATGATTGCCGTCAAAGTCGCAATAAGTTCACGTAATTCTGTTTCCTCATTCTGCAAGGTCACAATATCAGTATTGGTCAAGCGATAAAGTTGTAGAGTGACGATAGCTTCTGCCTGCTCTTCTGAAAAATCATAAGAAACTTTTAGATTTTCTTTAGCATCAGCTTTATTCTCAGAAGCACGAATAAGAGCAATCACTTCATCTAAAATAGACAATACACGAATCAGCCCTTCCACAATGTGAAGGCGTTTTTCAGCTTTTTCTTTGTCAAATTTTGAACGAGCAATGATAACGTCTCGACGGTGGGCGATATAGCTGGCTAAGATTTTTTGAAGACCTACTTGCTTAGGGGTATAATTGTCAATCGCCACCATATTGAAGTTATAATTGACTTGCAAGTCTGTGTATTTAAAGAGGTAATTTAAGATGGTTTTGGTATCTGCATCTTTCTTGAGTTCGATAGCAATACGCAACCCTTCGCGGTCTGACTCATCGCGAACCTCGGAAATACCGGGAACTTTGTTATTAACACGAACATCATCGATTTTCTTGACAAGAACAGCCTTGTTGATTTCATAAGGAATTTCAGTGACAATGATTTGTTCTTTGCCACCGCGAAGCGTTTCGATTTCCGTACGAGAACGAACCACAACTCGTCCTTTTCCTGTCTCGTAAGCCTTGCGAATCTCATCTTTTCCTTGAATAATTGCCCCCGTTGGAAAATCTGGTCCAGGTAACAATTCCAGCAATTTATCTAACTTAGCAGACGGATGGTCAATCATATAAACGACCGCATCAATCACTTCTGCTAAATTATGAGGTGGAATATCCGTGGCATAGCCGGCTGAAATTCCTGTGGCACCATTGACTAAAAGGTTAGGGAAAGCAGCTGGTAAAACAGTCGGCTCTTTTTCAGTATCATCAAAGTTCCAAGCCCAAGGGACTGTTTTTTTCTCAATATCGCGTAAAAGATGACCAGCAATCTCAGATAATCTGGCCTCCGTATAACGCATGGCAGCTGGTGGATCGCCATCCATAGAACCATTGTTACCGTGCATCTCCACAAGGATTTCACGATTTTTCCAATCCTGCGACATGCGTACCATGGCATCATAAATGGAACTATCTCCGTGAGGGTGATAGTTCCCCATGATATTCCCGACAGACTTGGCTGATTTACGAAAACCCTTATCAAAAGTATTGCCATCCTTATTCATAGAATAAAGAATACGACGCTGTACAGGTTTTAAACCATCACGAATATCTGGCAATGCTCTTTCTTGAATAATGTATTTGGAGTAACGACCAAAGCGCTCTCCCATGATGTCCTCGAGGGACATATTTTGAATGTTAGACATAGAATATCACGCTCATAAAAGGCAAAAGAAAGTATGGCATTAGTTTTTTTGAAACTATCTCTTTTTTACAGCCTTTAGTGCGTATTCAACTCCTTTCATAGCATAAAAAGGGACGATTTATTTGTGAAAACAGCATTAAAAACCGGAATCAAATCAAGATGCTCGCTTCTTGAATAACTTTATTTTTCCCAAGTTTCAGTTCCTTATTTTGTTAGCAACTTTAACTAAAATAGACTCTCTTTATTCTCATAAGAAAGCAATAACTGTTTACCTCTTGGTATCAATACTCTTTCTTGTGTCAAGCATCTAGAGTCTGCACTAATTACTGTTCCACAACTTGGTGACGGCGTTCTTTCTGCCACCGACGATAATCTTCAACGTCTTTATTAACCAATTTCCAACAAGCTGCCACAACAAGGGCATCATCCAATTGACCTAAAATAGGAATCCAATCTGGAATAACATCAACGGGTGATAGGAAATAGATAAGAGCGCTAACGATGGCTAGCATGGTTCTGCGAGGAACACGCGTATAATCTTTTTTCCAGTAGCTACGAACCATGCTGATTAAAATTGGAATCATCTTTAATTCCTGACGAATAAATGGAACCCACTTCATCCGCTTTTCTAGCTTTTCAAGAAATGGCTCCATTTTAGCATCATCTCTGAGTAATTCATCTGCTTTTTTATAACGACTTTGCAGTTCCGTCATAGCTTGTTTTTTATCGAAATATGTTTTCATCATGTGACCTCTTGTTCTATCAAGGATGGGACTTTGTGATTAAGTGTTATCAAACAATAATAGACTAATAAGACTGACTTTCAAAGACTAACAACTAACATCATTAGGATGGCTTAAAACAGCATCAATACGTTTGTGGCTTGGTATAGTATCTCAGTTGTTATCGCAGAGGTATCCTTAGAAAACGGTATTTTCCTCTAAGGTAAACTTAACGTTATCTTCAATCCATTGACGGCGTGGTGCAGCTTTGTCTCCCATAAGAACCGAGACGCGGCGCTCTGCGCGCGCAAGATCATCTATGGTTACTTTGATAAGCGTACGCGTGTCTGGATTCATGGTTGTTTCCCAAAGTTGGTCAGCATTCATCTCCCCAAGACCTTTATAGCGTTGCAAGAGTGAGCCTTTACCAAATTTTTGACGAAGTTCTTCCAACTCACCATCGCTCCAAGCATACTCAACGACTTCTTTCTTTCCTTTACCTTTTGACATCTTGTAAAGTGGTGGAAGAGCGATGAAGACGTGACCTGCTTCTACTAGAGGTCGCATGTAACGATAAAAGAAGGTTAAAAGGAGCGTTTGGATATGGGCGCCATCCGTATCGGCATCAGTCATGATAATAATTTTGTCATAATTGATATCGTCCAAACTAAAATCGGCACCAACTCCTGCACCAATGGTATGAATCATGGTATTGATTTCTTCATTTTTGAGAATATCAGTCATTTTAGCTTTTTCGGTATTCAAGACCTTACCTCGAAGCGGTAAAATGGCTTGGAATTTACGATCGCGTCCTTGTTTAGCAGAACCTCCAGCTGAGTCTCCCTCGACTAGATAAAGTTCATTTTTCTTAGCATTTTTAGATTGGGCAGGAGTGAGTTTCCCAGAGAGTAGCCCTTTGTCTTTTTTATTTTTCTTACCATTACGGCTTTCATCACGCGCCTTTCGTGCAGCTTCACGAGCATCCCTAGCACGAATCGCCTTACGGATAAGATTAGACGCTACTTCCCCATTTTCAAGAAGAAAATAGGTCAATTTTTCAGAGACGATGCCATCAACGACCGGTCTTGCTAAAGGAGATCCAAGTTTGTCCTTAGTTTGCCCTTCAAATTGGAGGTGTTCTTCAGGAACTAGGATTGACAAAACGGCTGATAAGCCTTCACGATAATCAGAGCCTTCTAAGTTTTTGTCTTTTTCTTTTAGTAATCCCGTTTTACGAGCATAGTCATTCATAGCCTTGGTAATAGCTGACTTTAGTCCTGTTTCATGTGTTCCACCGTCTTTGGTGCGGACATTATTAACAAATGAAAGGATGTTATCTGAAAAGCCATCGTTGTACTGCATAGCAATATCAACTTGAAAGGCTTGGTCACTCCCTTCAATAGAAATGACTGGTGTCAAGGTTTCTTTATCTTCATTGAGGTAAGTAACAAAATCCTGAACACCATTTTCATAGTGAAACTCTTCGTGTATCTCCTCTTCTTGACGATGATCCGTTAGCGTCATGGTTACATTCTTTAGAAGAAAGGCAGACTCTTTAAGCCGATCAGAAATGGTATTAAAACGGAAATCTGTCGTCGAAAAAATAGTAGCATCTGGCATAAAGGTAACGGTTGTTCCCGTTTTTGACTTAGGTGCTGTGCCAACTTTTTTCAAGCTAGTAGCAGGTTTTCCGCCATCTTCGAATCGTTGCTTGTATACCGCACCATCACGCGTGATCTCAACCTCTAACCAAGACGAGAGAGCATTAACAACCGAAGACCCAACGCCATGCAAGCCGCCTGAAGTTTTGTAACCACCTTGACCAAACTTCCCACCCGCATGGAGAACCGTAAAGATAACCTGGACAGTTGGAATACCCATGGCGTGTTTACCAGTTGGCATACCCCGACCGTTATCAGCGACACTAACCGAACCATCCTTATTGAGGGTTACGGAAATTTTTTCTCCAAATCCTGAGAGAGCCTCGTCGACGGCATTATCAACGATTTCCCAAACCAAATGATGAAGTCCTGTCGCATCCGTTGAGCCGATATACATACCGGGACGTTTGCGAACGGCGTCCAATCCTTCTAAGACTTGAATGGCATCATCGCCGTAATTGTTAATATTAATTTCTTTTTTAGCCAAAATAGCCTCCAAATAGTTTCATCTTTCCTATATTACAAGTTTTCCAAAAAATTTGCAAAAAAATTTAAAGTATTGACCTTAAAATAAACTTGTTCGTTCAGTGTGCTATGCTATAATAGTGACATGAAAATAATTTTACTCGTACTAGTGGCCTATTTGTTAGGCTCAATTCCTACTGGCCTGTGGATTGGTAAGTATATTTACCATATCAATTTACGTCATTTTGGTTCTGGAAATATGGGGACTACCAATACTTTCCGTATTTTAGGCAAAAAAGCTGGCCTAGTAACGCTTGCTGTTGATTTATTTAAAGGGACTCTACCAGTTCTTCTCGCCATTTGGTTAGATAGCTCTGTCTCTCCATTACTTATTGGATTCTTTGCTATCATCGGTCACACCTATCCGATCTTTGCCAATTTTAAAGGCGGTAAAGCGGTTGCCACCAGCGCAGGAGTCTTACTTGGATTTGCACCTGCATTTCTCTTTTACCTTTTTATTATTTTTGTCGTGACACTCCTGCTTTCTAGCATGATTTCCTTCACAAGTATTACAGTGGCTGTCGTTGCTGCAGTTAGCGTCTTGCTCTTTCCTGCTTTCGATTTTATTCTAAAGGAGTATGACCTCTTGTTTACGCTTGTTGTACTAGCAATGGCAGGTGTCATTATCGTTCGTCATCAAGACAATATCCAACGAATCAAGGCTAAGAAAGAAAATCTTGTTCCTTTCGGTCTAAATATCACTAAGCAAAAACCAAAATAAACAATCAACTCCCTGTCAGCGATATACTGACAAGGAGTTTTCTTCTTATTCGGCATTTATCTTAGGTTTTAATCATTCTGATAAACAATATGACCGTCACAGATGGTATAAGCAATTTTTCCTTTAAGTTTCTCACCAACAAAAGGGGAATTAGAGGCTTTGGATTTAAAATCTTCTGTTACAAAACGGTCTTCTTCTGAGAAAATCACTAAGTCAGCTGGGCCATTTTCCGCGACATAACCTGCATCAAAACCATATAGCTGTGCTGGGTTAATCGTCATTTTAGCTAATAGCTCAGAAAGAGATAAGTGACCCGCATCCACCAAATAGGTCAAGCCTAAAGACAAGGATGTTTCTAATCCTGTCATACCGGAAGGAGCTTTTGTAACGTCAGAAACCTTTTTTTCATCCTTATGATGAGGCGCATGGTCAGTCGCAATAATCGAGATAACGCCTGATTTCAATCCTTCAATGACAGCCAATCGGTCTTCTTCTAGACGTAGAGGTGGATTCATCTTGGCATCAGCCCCTTTTTCTAGAAGGAGTGCTTCGGTTTTTGAAAAATGCTGTGGCGAGACTTCTGCGGTCACCTTAGCACCTAAACCTTGAACAAATGAAACAACCTTGACAGATTCAGCTTTGGACAAATGTTGAACATGGAATTTGTTGTCCACCTCATAAGCAATCATGACGTCTCGTGCCATCATAGAATATTCGGCAACGCCTCGCGCACCACTACATCCAAAATGTTCTCGGGCAATGGTTTCATTTAACCCTAAAACACCATTAAGATTCGGATCTTCTTCATGGAGAGCTACGACAGCATCCAATGCCTTAGCTTTTTTGAACACTTGGCGAACAACACCTGCATTTTCTAAAGGAATGCCGTCATCCGAAATCCCAATAGCTCCTGCTTTGAGGAGTTTATCAAAATCGGTCACTGTTTTACCATCAAAATTGAGGGTTGCTGAGACATTGGTTTTAACACGAATCTTTTCTTTAGCGGCCGACTCTAAAACTTCTGTCAAGGTTTCCACAGTTGAAATAGTAGGATTTGTATTAGCCATCATCACAACCGTCGTAAAGCCACCAGCAGCTGCTGCCAGGGCCCCCGTATGAATATCTTCTTTGTGAGTCTGACCTGGTTCTCTAAAATGAACATGAATGTCAACCAACCCAGGAGCAACTATTTTGCCACTAGCGTCGATGATTTGTGCATTTTTTACCTGAATATCTTTGGCTATTTTGACAATTTTCTGACTATCAATCAAGATATCACAAACCTGATCAAATTTGGACTTGGGATCGATAACACGGCCGTTTTTAATGAGTAACATTGGGTCTCCTTCTAAACTACTGCAATCATTACAAATTTGAATGAAGCTTGGACAAAAATGTTTCTAAGTTCTCTTCGTGCTGGTACTTAAGAGCTGCACTTCTATCTTTTTCAATAATGACACTGGTTAAATCAATTTGATTCACCGTAGCAATAGCGACAGCATAGTGGATAAGATCTGCCAACTCTTTGCCAAGCTCTTCTTGCAAGTTTTCAGTACCTGACCTTTTCCGATTAGCCCTTTTATTGAGTACTTCGGCAACTTCCCCCACTTCCTCAACTAACTTCATAAAAAAGCCTTGTTCATCTCGATCATCGCCGTAATGATTAGCTAAATAATTTTGTAAATCTGACAATCTTAGTGACATATCATTTTCTCCTTAATTATGACATTAGACTCTTGGATATTCTCTATCATAACCGCTTTATCATTTTGACCATAATAAGGGCAGGTCATCGCTTCTCAATCAATGGTCCAGTAGGCAATGCCTGATTTAGCCTTATCTTCGCAAAAAGTTGGATATGTAGTCTGACCTGATAGATGAGCTTTCAAATCAGCTTGATCTTATTCCTTGTCTGCTCGAAGTGCAATGAAGATGTGAACTCGGTAGCCCGTTTGTTGAACAGAGGTACCTGCAAAATCTGTATAAGTTACAATCCTTTTTCAAGAGAGACTGTATTTGCTACCATACCCGTTTCCTTAGATGCTTGAATCAACTTTTGAAAATCAGGTCCTGTAAAGGCTTCGTGAGCTTTTTGAATATCAATGAGGTTTGACATAAGATTTCCTTTTTTATTGCAACCAGTTGATAGGCTGTTGGTGATGTTCTTCTAAAAACTGATTGGTTTTAGAGAAAGGCTTACTGCCAAAAAAACCACGGTAGCTGGACAGCGGGCTAGGATGTGGCGCTTCAAGAATAAGATGACGCTGGTGCTTGATTAGCATCTTTTTCTTACGAGCATAGGCACCCCAAAGGATGAAAACTAAGGGTTCTTCTCTTTGATCGAGTAAGGAAATAACAGCATCAGTAAATGGCTCCCAAATAAGACCAGCATGACCATTAGCCTGTCCTGCTGGGACTGTTAAACAAGCATTTAGAAGAAGCACCCCCTGATCAGCCCATGGAGTCAAGTCGTGATGAGTTCTAGGACCAATATCATCCGCTAATTCCCTCAAAATATTTTGCAAGGATGGGGGAGCCGGCATGTCATTAGGTACTGAAAACGATAAGCCTTGAGCTTGCCCTGGTCCGTGATAAGGATCTTGACCAAGAATGAGAACTTTAACCTGATCGTAATCGGTCCTTGCCAAAGCTTTAAACACATTTTCTCGCTTGGGATAGATAGTTTCCTGACCATATGCTGCGTTTAAGAAATGATTGATTTGTGAAAAATAACCCTCTGGTAATTGATTTTTTAATAAGTCATGCCATTTAGAATGTTCCATATCTTACTCCTATGAACGTCCAACGAAATCATGACTAGTTTGGGCTATAATATGTCCTTTCATCGCATGACGAAGCTCATTAAGGAAAAAGCCTTCTGTCAGCTCTAGTTGTTTATCCAGAGCATAGACCGTCAAGGTATAAAGATGGTCTTTGTCAGGTGGACAAGGTCCGATATAAGTTTTTGACAAATCTCCAAAATCTTTAGCCATAAATTTACTCGTTAAACTATTTGAGCCTTTAAGATGGTCTTTATCTTGGCTGGCAAAATCTTCTGCAATATGGGGCTGTGCTGGAGAAACATTGGCGACAACCCAGTGGATGTACTCAAAACCACAGACTGGGATGGCATCAACATCTGTGAAGGTCCAGGCTAAACTGACCGTATTTTCAGGTAAATCGATCAGTTCAAAAGGAAAGGACGTTACAGAAAAACCATCAACTGGCTTATCCGTGTATTTACTATACAAATCTGGAAGGGTATTGTTTTCAAAGCAATGTTGAATTCTCATCAGGACTACCTCAACTTTCTTAATTCTATTTTAGCATAATGATAAAAGAAAAAGGCTTGAAAGGGTATTCAAACCTTGTCCTAATGTCAAAAAGCCAAACGTTTTTCCATTTTTTCTTGTCCAACAGCGTATAGCGTGCAAATACCCCAGTACATGAGGGCGACGACAATGTAAACCGTCATGTAGTCTGATTTGGCACCGCCGATAATTTTAGCCTTATTGAACATCTCCGGTACGGTAATCATCGCTGTTAGGGCTGTACTTTTGACCATATCTAAGAGAACATTACTTAATGGGGGTAAGGCAATTCTGATAGCCTGTGGAATGATGACTTTGCGATAAATAATAGGTGTCCTAAGCCCCAATGAACGTGCTGCTTCCCACTGACCCTTGTCCACTGCAGCAAGTGACGAACGGATAATTTCAGAAATATAGGCACTAGACATCAAAGAAAAGGCTATGATAGTTGCTCCTATAGCATCCAGTTCAATACCCATGAACGGTAGACCAAAGTAAATAAAGAAAAGCAAGACCATCAATGGAATCCCTCGCATAAGAGAGACATGACTCGCTGCCAACCATCTCAATGGCCAAAGACGCGACAGACGACAAAGCGCAACAAAAAATCCTAGAATAGTTCCCAAGAAAAATCCAATCAGAGAAAGAGATAGAGTGTATGGAACCCCTTCTAAAATCACAGGGATAGCTTCTATAGCTAACTCTGGATTGAACAATGCTTGCCAGTTAATTGACATAATTCCTCCCAATTCTTACAAAAAGAGAAGACCGAATTAGGACTCAGTCTTCTAATCACTTGACTTTATTTATCTGAAACATCAATGGTTGGTAGGTCTTCAGTTCCTTCTTCTGGTTTTGTCAAATCTTGACCAGCATAATACTTCCCAGAAATCTTCTTGAGTGTGCCATCTTCTTTCATTTCTTTAATAACACCATCAAGTTTTTTCTTGAGAGTCTTGTCCTTTTTACTCATGACAATCCCTTGTTCTGTCGGATTATACTTGACGTCACCGACTTTAACCTTGATGTCTGGATATTGTTTAGTCACAAACTTAACAGCTACTTTTTGTGTATAGTAATCATTTGGAATGAAATCTGTACGACCCGTGGAGACATCACGAAGGTAAACATCATTAGTCACATTATCATAGATAACTGGTTCTGCACCTTGTTTTTCAGCAATTTTCATGTACTGAGTTCCAGCACCACCACCAGCTTTCTTTCCTTTCCAGTCGGACAGGTCTTTGGCTTTGATATCAGAAGAACCATCTTCTCGGACAATCATACCGCCAACTGAATACTTGTAAGGAATAGAGATATTGTATTTCTTAAGGCGGTCTGGTGTGGTGTCAAAATTATTAACGGCAACATCAACCTTACCACTATCAACTGAAGTAAAGGACTCTGCTACATCGATTTCCTGATAATTAACTTTGATCTTAAGGCGTTTTCCGATTTCATTCATCATGTCGATTTCATAACCGACCAGTTTCTTATTATCGTCATAGTAAGAAGTTGGATAGAGCGTTCCAGGTGTGGCAACTTTCAAAACGCCTGCTTCTTTAACCTTATCCCAACTCGACTCACTTTTAGCTGCCTTGTCATTTGAACAAGCAACCAGAAGGCTAGCAGCCATCCCTAATGACACAAGTGCTGTTGTTTTCTTAATCATCATATCATCCTTTTAATTTTTTTATAAGACTGAAAAGGCTTACTGAAATAGTTTACTGCATTTTTCGACTTCTTTCAAGTTATCATACTTGAAAAATATCACACAAACTGATTCATCTTTTCAAAGACGTCACCAATTTGCAAGAGCAAGTCCTCTCTCCCTTTGGCGGCTGTTACTTGGACACCGAGGGACAAACCAGCTTCTGTGCGATAAACCGGAAAACTGATAGAAGGTTGTCCAGTGAGGTTAGCTTGTTGAGTGAATGGTGTCCAATCCAAACTATGCTGAAACATCTGCCAGATCATATCTTGTTGCTCTGCTTGCTTAAAGTCATCAATATGTCTTAAATGGTCTTTCAATTGTTCTGATAAGTCAAACTGGCCATGCTTAGGAGCAACATCTGCCACTGTCGGTGACAAGAGAATATCATATGCCTCATGAAATTCATGCATCAAACGACTATAGTGATCCCATTGCGATAAAATCTTAGAATAGGTCTTAGCTGAAATCCTTTGACCACTTCGGTAGATAGCCCAAGTCATCAACTCCATATCATCAATCGTCACCTGACGTCCTAAACTAGCTTCGATACCGTCAAACATAGCAGCCGTTTCGACCGAATTCATGATGTAATATGATTTCATAGCTTCAATACCGTCGACTGGCTGTTTATCTAAAAGCAAAACCTCATGCCCTTCTTTTTCTAAAAATTGCGCAGCTTTCATAACAGCACTAATAGCTTCGCCCGACACTTGTCCACCAATAGGGGATTCTAATTGCAAGGCAACTCTCAAGGGTTTTAAGGATTTTCCAAACAAGTCTTCATGATGAAGCCGAGGCAATACAAATGGGCTTTCCATCTGACACACTTGAAAGTGTTCTAAAAGTGTTTTGGTATCTCTAATAGTCTTTGTCAGCGCAAAATTGACAGATGCTCCCTGCCATCCCCGATAAGAACTAGGACCTACGGGGATACGGCCTCGCGTTGGTTTTAAACCAATCAAGCCATTGAAAGAAGCTGGAATGCGAATGGAACCACCTCCATCACTAGCGGCTGCTAAAGGACTAACTCCAGAGGCAACAAGAGCTGCCGCGCCACCAGATGAGCCACCTGCATTGCGCGTGATATCATCTGGAAGGTTGACAGGACCATGCAGCTGACTATCAGAAATATTTTTAAATCCAAACTCTGGAGTATTGGTCCTCCCTAAGACAATAAAACCAAGTGATTCCAGTCTTTTCACATAATGATCAGACTGCTTGGCACGATAGTTTACCAATAACCGTGACCCTGACGTTGATTGTTCATTTGCCTGTTCTTGCCCCAAATCTTTCAAGAAAATGGGGACACCTCCAAATGGTTGATTCGTGAAATCTCTAGTTTCTGACTCTTCCAATGCTTTCTCAAAACGTGTACTAGAAATGGCATTTAGCCTAGGATTTTCCTTTTCAGCTTTGGCTATAGTTTCCAAGACTAACTCCTTGGCTGAAACTTGTCCAGAGCGAACGCCTTTTGCCATATCAGTTGCATCTTTAAACATCCTAATCCCTTTCTTTCCATGAATATGACTTTTCAAATCATATTTTTGATGACTATTATATCAAAAAGAAGCTGACGAAAGCAGCTTCTCAATTGTTTAAGCTTGCCAATTCTCTTGGTCTTCCTTAAATTTTTTCAAGAGCATCAAACCATCAGCGTCAATATAGCCTTGAACTTTAGCGACTTTTATCAATTCACTGTAGTTTGAAAGGGTTACTAATGTAACATTAGCCTCTTCAAAGTTTGCTTGAGCTTGAGGTAATTCATAAGTAAAAATAGCTACTACACCTAAAACATCTACACCTGCATCCTGAGCAGCTTTAACAGCATCCAAAACAGAACCACCGGTTGAAATCAAATCTTCAATGATGACCATTTTTTCGCCCTTGATGACCCGTCCTTCAATCTGATTACCAGCGCCGTGATCTTTAGGTTTTGAACGGATGTATGAAAATGGCAAATTCATCTTATCAGCAATAATGGCTCCGTGTGGAATCCCTGCCGTCGCTGTTCCTGCAATCACTTCCACCTCAGGAAAATGCTCTCGAATCATTGTCACAAAGCTATCTTCAATCAAGCTGCGTGTCTCTGGATAAGACAAGGTGATTCGGTTATCTGTGTAAATCGGTGATTTGATACCAGAGGCCCATGTAAAAGGGTCTTCTGGTTTTAGGTAAACAGCTTTAATGTCTAATAAATCTGAAGCAATTTGTGTAGCAAGTGTCATAGTAATTTCCTTTGTGCCTTTCTGGTAATCCTATTAAATGGAAGCATTCCAATCAGTCTTAATGGCTTGATAAACTTGATAGGGATCAGGGGCTTGTGTGATAGGTCTTCCAACCACAATAAAGTTTGATCCGGCAGCCCTGGCCTGACTGGGTGTCATCACGCGCTTTTGATCTCCCTTGTTCGAACCATTGGGACGAATGCCAGGTGTCAGGCAAACAAAATCTGCCATGGTTGATTCCTTAATCAATGCAACTTCGTGTGCTGAACAAACAACGCCATCTAAACCAGCTTCTGCTGTTTTTTGGGCATAATGTTTGACGGAATCTGCTAAACTGGTTTGAATATTTTGATTGTCTTGCATCTGTTCTTGACTGGTAGACGTTAACTGGGTAACAGCGATTAAGATACCTTGCTGACCAAATCCTCGTTTGGCTGCTGCCATCATCTCTACTCCGCCTGCCGCATGAACATTGGTCATATCAACGCCAAGCTTGGCCAAAACTCTCATGGCTGATTCAACTGTATTAGGAATATCATGTAACTTCAAGTCCAGAAAAATACTGTGTCCCATGGATTTTAAAAAAGAAACGATCTCAGCACCACAGGCATAATATAACTCCATTCCAATCTTGACATAAAGGCTTTCACCTTCTGGAAATTTTTCTAAAAATGCCTTGACACTATCAAAATCAGGAAAATCAAGAGCAATAATTGGTCGCGTATCAAACAAGTCGGTCTCCTTTGCAAAACAAAAGCCTTACCAGAAAAGGCAAGGCTTTACGAAAACAAGGTACAATCCCTTTGTAGACCTATTAGACGATACTAACTGATCATATTATTCCGAAAGAAATCCGCAGATTCCAACCTTCTATGCCTCTCTGGACTTAGTTAAAGGTTATTTAATTTTATTTATTATATCCAATTGTTAGGTCCTTGTCAAAATATAATCCGGCTTTTCCAGCCGTTTGATGAGAATTGTTGTCATTATCTTATCTTTCAGACAGCTTTATGATACAATATGGCTATGCGAATTCAACAATTACAATACATTATTAAAATCGTCGAAACTGGTTCGATGAACGAGGCAGCAAAACAACTCTATATTACGCAACCTAGCCTTTCCAACGCTGTTCGAGATTTGGAACACGAGATGGGCATCACTATCTTTATTCGTAACCCCAAAGGGATCACCCTAACTAAGGATGGCGTTGAGTTTTTGTCTTACGCCCGACAGGTGATTGAACAGACCGACCTTCTTGAAGAGCGTTATAAAAATCCAATAGCCCAACGGGAACTTTTTAGCGTCTCATCACAACACTACGCTTTCGTTGTCAATGCTTTTGTTTCACTATTAAATAAGACAGATATGACAAAGTATGAACTCTTTTTACGTGAAACGAGGACTTATGAAATCATTGATGACGTCAAGAATTTTCGATCTGAAATTGGTGTCTTGTTCCTCAATAGTTACAACAGGGACGTTCTCACCAAAATGTTTGATGATAATCACTTGGTAGCGACCAATCTTTTCTCAACGCAACCACACATTTTTGTCAGCAAGGACAATCCTTTGGCAACCAAAGAGATAATCCAACTAGAAGATTTGGCAGACTTTCCTTACCTCAGTTACGATCAAGGGGTTCATAACTCCTTCTACTTCTCTGAAGAAATTATGGCTCAGATTCCCCATCCCAAATCGATTGTTGTGTCAGACCGTGCCACACTGTTCAATCTGATGATTGGTCTTGATGGTTACACCATCGCAACAGGTGTCCTAAACAGCAAACTTAATGGTGACAATATTGTTTCCATTCCGCTTGATGTTGATGATCAAATAGATATTGTGTATTTAAAACATGAGAAGGCCAATCTTTCAAAAATGGGCGAAAAATTCATCGATTACTTATTGGAAGAAGTCCAATTCAAAACAGATAATTGACAAAGTGTCCGTTATATCAGCTCAAAGGCAAGCATCCATTTGGATGTTTGCCTTTTTCTTTATCCATTTTAACAAGTGATTTCCAAAGCAAGAGCTGTAGAGCTTGTTTCTGTGCTTCAAATAAAAGAAATGTCATGCTATCATCTGAGTGTTTTTAACAGTTAAGCACGCTAAGGTTAGCCAATTCTTATTTACTAGTTGGCAGTTCTCCGCCTTTTAGTATAATGCAAAAATGATACTCCTTGATTTGATTGACCTAGGACAGTCGTTCAAAGATGCTTAATCAGTTTTGGGCATATATGGTAAAGGCTTTCGTTTTTTAGTGATGGATAATCTTAATAAAGGAGAAAGAGCGTTTGATGGCTGTTACCCTCAATACGAATCGTACCGCGGCACAGGTGTTAGGGAGTTACTTTTGTACTCCTGACAGATTTTTCGTGCGCGGTACCATAGGTTATCACCTAATTGTCTGCGTATATGTAATCATCTATTAAGGCTGTCTTTGTGAAAAAAGTGACAGTTATTTGG
Organism: Streptococcus halotolerans; assembly: GCF_001598035.1. Taxonomy (NCBI): domain Bacteria; kingdom Bacillati; phylum Bacillota; class Bacilli; order Lactobacillales; family Streptococcaceae; genus Streptococcus; species Streptococcus halotolerans. Next base: position 644,661 of record NZ_CP014835.1, read on the forward strand.
GACGGTCCATTAAGATAGCGATCTCCTCCCAAACAATACCAAGCTGGTCATTCTAGTCGCCATCTGCTTCTTTGAAAGAAAAAACATCGCCGTTTGAAGCCTTTGGGAAATAGAATCGGTCAGACTCACCATATTCTCTATTAGACTATTTGTTAAAATGCTTTGCTATCGAACACACTTCCTTATACACCAATATAGCGGATGGAAAATATTGGTTTCCTTATATTGTAAAACTGAAACAAAAATAGTACAACTACAAAAGTCTATCGCTAGAGCATATCCACTAGACGTTCTTAAAACAACATTGAAAAGTTTTACCTAATTGCAATGCTTTTTTGTATCATCTTAGTCCTGTTCTTGTTTCAGTTTACGATAGTATTCTGAAATGACCGTCATAAACATGAGCTATCAAGCAAGATCAAAGGTTAAACTGATTTGTCAGTATTTGAAAACATCACTGCTAGGCTAGATTCTGTTCATCAAGAAGCTCAAAAAGTATTGAGAGACTCACCCAACTTTTGCCCCAATACTCTAATTAAAAAAACAGATAAAACATAGATAAGCTTTAGGCCATGATTAGATACATTTGATACACTAAGATTATCCTAAAGGTAAAGGAGGGATTTAATGATACGATGCATTTGATAAATAACTCCCTTTCTGAATATCAATCAGAGCACGGGTTTACCATAAACTTTCAGACATCCCTACTGATGCTTGGCTAGCCCTTTTATCAATTCTATTAAGGGTGAACTTGTCTATATTTTTATTGTTAAGACTGATTGTTTTTTCAACGTTAAACTAATAAAGTCGTCGCTATCAAGCTTGTCCTTACTATAAACTGCTACCATAATGACAAAAAAACCTTCTAACCCCTGACTCATCGCTAAACGAGATATGATACAATAACAATAAATGTGTCTTTTATAAAAACTATAGTCAAAAAGTGAGGAAATAATGTTTAAGATATTAGTCGTTGAAGATGATAAAACCATTAATCAAGTCGTTTGCGAGTTTTTAAAAGCGAATAATTATAGCCCTGATCCTGTTTTTGACGGGGCAGATGCCTTAGAAAAATGGCGAAGCCAGTCTTATGATTTAATTATCCTGGACATTATGCTGCCATCTATTGGTGGCATCGAAATCCTCGAAGAAATTCGAAAGACTTCTGATATCCCCATCATTATGCTAACAGCTCTTGACGATGAGTACACTCAGTTAGTCAGCTTTAACCATTTAATTAGTGACTATGTCACCAAACCCTTCTCACCTTTAATATTAATCAAACGGATTGAAAATGCTTTGAGAGGTGTTACGGGAGGTGAAAAACTAACGATCACTGATTTGGTCATCGATCTTTCTGAGCGGACAGTTTCTTGGAAAAATGTTGCCATAACTCTGACGAAAAAAGAATTCGATATTTTAGAATACCTGGTCCAACACCACCAGAAGTTAGTCACCAGAGACCAAATAATGGATGCCATTTGGGGATACTGTGAGTTGGATAGCCGTGTTTTAGATAATCATATCAAAAATATTCGAAAAAAAATGCCTGGTCTTCCGCTACAAACCATCACTGGAATGGGCTATCTACTGGGTGACCGTGCATGAAATTAATCAAAAAAAACTTTTTGGTCATCAATCTACTCATTTTTGCAGTTGTCACAATCATTCTAGGTCTTCTGTATTTTATCATGCCCATTTATTATGAGCACGTTCAGACACAAGAGATCAAGCATGAATTTAAACAAGTAAGCAAACAAGTAGACGGGAAGTCATTGACACAAGTCAGCAGACTTCTTTCCAAAAGCAATAAATCAAACGTTTGGTATACATTAGTCAATCAAAAAAACCATATGATTTTTCCAAGCTTACAGATTAGTAATGCTAACGGAGATGAGCCTAGTGACATTATCATTTCAAGTGTCGACTCGCAGTCTAAAAATGAAGTGATGAAGCATACATTTGCTTTAGACTCTGGCGAAAAAGTAACGCTATTAGGAGAGCTTTCGCTACAACCAGTCTCTGATGCCAGCAAGATTCTGCTAACCCTGTACCCTTACCTACTTCTCATGTCCTTAACGATTGCTAGTATTGTTGCTTTTCTTTATAGTAAAACCTCCAGTAGCCGCTTGATTAATATTTCAAACACGACTCGAAAGATGGCAAATCTGGAAACCAATCTGTCCTGCGAGATTAAAGGAAAAGATGAGATTGCTGACCTAGCTAGTGATATTAATAGGCTTTACGATAAATTATTTACAACCATTAAATCCTTAAATAAGGAGTATGATAAGCTAGCTGATCTAGAACGAAGTAAATCAGAATTTCTACGAATGACTTCTCATGAGTTAAAAACACCTATTTCTAGTGTTATCGGCATGATTGACGGTATGCTCTACAATGTTGGTGATTTTGCTAATCGAGATAAGTATCTCAGAAAATCTCGTAAAGTCCTAGAGGGACAAGCGCAAGTTATTCAAAGCATTCTATCCCTATCTAAACTGGAAACAGCTGTGGAACAAAATCAAGAAATGTTCTCACTGAAAGCTGCTTTAGAAGAAGAGATGGAAGTGTATCACATCTTATCAGAACTTGATCGCTACCAGGTAACCATCGTCTTAGAAGAACAGTGGGTGAAAGCCAATAAATTATATTTACTAAAAGCTATTAAAAATATCATCGACAATGCCTTTAGGTATACAAAACCCGAAGGTCAGATTGTTATCACACTTAAGGCTAATCAGTTAGTGATAAAAAATGAAGCCGAGCAATTATTGAGCCAAGAACAATTAGAACAACTGTTCCAGCCTTTTTATCGCCCAGATTACAGTCGCTCCCGTAAAGATGGTGGCACAGGCTTAGGTTTGTTTATCGCTCATCAAATATTTGAACGCTACCACTTTGACTATCATATTGATATTCAACACGAACGCTGGGTAATCTTTACAGTCACTTTTCCAGACTTAGAAAAAGAGAGGCAGTCTTGATAAAGTCTTCTGTTAAGAGTTCCAAACAAGGAGACAATAATCTCGTTTAGATAAGCAAAGCCTAGTCATCAACTAGATAGCAACGACTATAACTGCTAGTCGCTATCTGACCCATCGACATCCGTTTTAAGAGATTCTAGAAACTTTAGGAGCAAGACATTGGAGTTTCTCATTGATGGTTTTCTTTAGTCATCAATGAGATTTAGAGAGAGAGGAAATACATAATGAAAAAACTAGTAGCCTGCATTGCCCTTGGTTTTCTCTTAATACTAGGAAACCACTCTACCGTCTTGGCTGATAAAGTCATTGACGGCGAGAAGACACGCACAGAGATTCACAAATGCCAAGAATATCCTTATCAAAGTGTTGTTAGAGTGCAATACTTAAAAGATAAAAAAGAATATGGGACAGGTTTCTTTGTCGGAAGCCATCACTTAGTCACCAACAAACATGTTGTCAATGTGTCAAAAAAACCCTTAAAAGAAATTGTAGTTCGCATTACAGGGAAAGATGGAAAGCATTATGACTATCCCGTTAAGAAAATAATCCCTGCTAAAAAAGATAGCGATGATATGACTATCTTAGAAATTGGAGATAATCCAAAAGATAAGGGAACATTAGCTGCTATTACTCCCTTAAAAATGGCTAGTCCTAACACCATCAAATCCCTAAAAAAAGGAGACAAACTCAGTGCCATTGGCTACCCGGGGGACAAACCCTACGGAACCCTTTGGGAAAGTAAAGGAAAACTGACCGAAATCGAACCAGATGGGAGTTTCTTAACTTTTGCTGCTCTAATCTATAGCGGCAATTCAGGATCACCACTTATCAATGAGAAAAATGAGTTAGTCGGACTCGTTAATGCTTCAACTGACGATAAAAAGAATCCTAAAACATTTGGATTTTTATTACGACCAGAATTACGAGACTTTTTAAAAACCACAATCAAAAAATAGACTAGCTAATACATCAAAAAACAGCAGGAACATGAGATACTCTCGAATGTCTGGCAATGATTTATTATTACTAGCAAATGACAGTTAAGGCAACCAAGCAGTAATCACTGCTGATATAACCATCTTAGAGGCTGAGATATTTATCTAGCCTCTTGTTGATAACCTTGACTTGTCTAGACAAAAAACTTCCTCTGCTAACTATCCAAGACATTAGCTTTTAAACTTTATTTTAACCATTCAATTACTCAATGTCCATCAACGCTATTAGATCACAAAGGAGAGTCTATGAATGCTCTGACACGCGCAAAACTTTATTTAAAACGACATTATATCAAAACAGTCATATTAACGGGCTTGCTTTTGATTGTAAGCCTTTCTTTGACACTGCTCATCTCGCTTAACGCAGCGTTTAGTAAAGATATCCAAACGCTCTCACAAGCGCAATCGAAACGTTTTATGGTCACTAAGATAGACAACAGTCCTGAACATGCCACAAACCCAGCTACTCGCCACACATTCCAAAAGGTCGCATCTCGCTATCACCTAAAAGCTAATCACTTAATCGCTGAAGTCGTAACAGTCACCGATAAACACCACTCAAAGTCAAGGCCTTATAGCTTGATTAATCAGGAATTCTTGACAAAAGCTAAATTATTAAAATCGAAAACATTTTTGGCTACAGGAAGTTATTTAAAGGATACTGATGTCAATAAAGCTCTGGTTAGTCAGCGCTTTGCACAAAAATATCAATTAAAACAAGGAGAACATTTCACGATAAAAGGAGCAAATGGCTCCCAACACACCCTAACTGTAGCTGGAATATTTAAAGTATCCCAATCCCCTGTCACTAATCGGGAAAGTGATTCCCTAGATAACAATATCATCACAACACAAGCAACTCTGACAAAAGTCAACCCAAACTATACTTATCAAACCAGTTACTATGAAGCCTCAACGAAGACAGAGGCTATGCAAGCACAGACTGATCTACAAACTCGAAAAAATGTTGCTAAAGAATATCAATTAAAAAAAGATGCCAGTCTTCAAGCGCAGTTGAAAGGATTGAAAAGCCAACAAAGACTGTTTCAACTAATCTTCTGGGGAACTCTTGTTCTTAGCACCTTAATTCTTGCTTTCTTTCTCAATCTATGGATGAAGAGTAGACAACTTGAAATCGGTATTTTACAATCACTTGGAAAAAGTCGAGGCGACATCTTGCTACAATATATTCTAGAAATCTTCATTGTAGCTACGATCTCAATAGTGGTTGCCTTACTAATCAACGGTCTCCTACTGCCCTCCATAAGTGATAGCTTACGCCATGATCTGTTAAGCGCTAGCTATGAAAATACCGATAATGCTGAACTCATGCCTATCGCTTTTCTAGCGAATCATCTCAATCTGGAGCAGCTGGTTCAGCATACCACTAGCTTAACAGTGACCGATATTAGCTATAGTATTGTTACCAACTTATCCTTAGCTGTTGGAGCTGTCTTCCTAGCTTGTTCTTCACTGCTAAGATATTCACCAAAGAAACTCTTTGCCATGATGTCTTAAACATCACATCACCCATTAAAACGAAGGAGTAATCATGTCATTTTTTACCAGAGCTATTTATTATTTGTATCGAAAAAGAGCAAAAACACTGATCAACTTTTTACTTTTTAGCGTTATTGCCAGTTTTCTAATCGCCATCTTTAGCTTGTCATCATCGATGTCAGGAGCAGTCGTCAAAAAGCATAACCTCACTCAGACCATAACCCTATCAGCTAGTAATATTTTTGTCGGAGATGGTTATGGTTCCGGAGAACTTTCTGAAAAAGCTATTCAAAAAATAGCCAGTTATCCTGAAGTCAAAAGTTTTGTGCCGTCTGTATCATCCTTTGCTAGTTTAGAAGATGCTAAACTAGTCCCTATCGGAACCACCGAAGGCGATTATCGAAGAAAGGATATTGCGACTGCCTTAACCGTCGAAGGTATTTCAAATAGCCATAAAGATAATCGTTTTACAACAAGTATGTTGAAACTCAAAAGCGGACGCCATCTAAAACCTAATGATCACTATAAGGTCTTAGTTCATGAAGACTTTGCCAAACACAATAATCTTAAAGTTGGTGATCATCTAACTTTGGGACGTGATCCCGTTCGCTATATCGGCAAAGATAAAACACCTTTAAAAGCTGAAATTGTCGGTATTTTTAGTGGGAAAACCTTCAATAAACCCAATTATAATGATGAGCTAGTTTCTAACACCTTACTATCTGACACCAGTCTAGCCAGTGACTTATTCGGCTTCCCTAAAGGAAAAACACTTTATAGTGAAGCAACTTATAGCTTAAAAAAATCAGTCAATGCTAAAGAATTTATCGCTAAGGTGAAACAGGATGTTGACGACGTCAATTGGCAAAACTACCAACTGACTGAGCAAAACCCTGCTTTAAAATCTTACAATCGTAGTATCAGCCTCCTTCAAAAAACGGTAAAACGTTTAGTGATTGTAACCATTATTGCCAGTGCTATATTGGTTATCCTACTACTAACCTTTAATGTACATAATCGTTTACGTGAATGCGGTGTCTTATTAGCTCTTGGAAAATCTAAGGTCGATATTGTTAGCCAATATATCGTTGAAAACCTTCTGCTTGCCATTCCATCATTTATCGTTGCTAGTCTTGTTGGAAAAACATTAGGACAATTATTAGCTAACCAGACCGTGGACTCTGTTGCTCATACCGTCAGAGAAGAAGTTATGAAGCAATTAGGCGGTTATACCTTGGGTGCTGACAGTCAGACTGACCTTATCATGCAAACTGTCAAGCACTTCCAAGTCCATCTAAGCTCTAATGAGCTAATCAGTATGATGGCTATCAGCAGTGGCTTGATTGTTATCGGTATTATCGTAGCAAGCTTACCAGTTATCCTACTAAAACCAAAAGATATTTTAACTAAGATTTCATAAGGAGACAGACATGCTAACCATTAACCATTTATCCTATACTTATGACGGTATCAACCAGCAACAGGTATTCAAAGATTTAAATTACGATTTTGAAAAAGGCACCTTTTATTCTATTGTTGGCCATTCAGGCACAGGTAAGACGACCCTACTCTCACTCTTAGCAGGACTAGATAAACCAACTTCAGGTCAAGTCTTGATAGAAGGAAAAGATTTAAAGGACATCGGCTACGCTAACTACCGTCGTCATCATGTCTCCTTAGTCTTTCAAAATTATAATCTCCTAGATTATCTAACCCCTTTGGAAAATATCAGACTCGTTAATAAAAAAGCAAAGGCTGAAGTTTTACTTGATTTAGGTCTGTCGAAAGAACAAATTAATCGAAATATCTTACAGCTCTCTGGGGGTCAACAACAACGTGTCGCCATTGCCCGATCTCTTGTTTCAGGAGCTAAGGTCATGCTGTTAGATGAACCTACTGGTAACTTGGATGAAGAAATTGCCATTGACATCGTTCAAAACCTCAAAGACATCGCTCATCATGAAGACAAATGTGTCATCATGGTTACACATAGCAAGGCACTAGCCAAAATGGCTGACGTTCAACTAACCTTGAGAAATGGTCATTTAGAACAGCTTCGCTAAATAGGATATTATATTTAGCAACATTCAGAAATAGCCTTATCCTAGTGTTGGGACAAAAGACTCACTCCTTGCCAACTAAAATCGTTTGTACACAGAGACTGGGTGCCCGCTAGTTTTGAATTTGAGTGAGTATTAAACTAATTTAGACAAACAGTGCTGACATCTGTCATCAAGTCCCCAAGGAGTAAACCATTACTTTCTTGGTTATAGAGAACCATCATGACAGAGCTGTTGAGCATATTCTAATATGAATAAAGGTTAAGCGCTATCGACTTAAAAAGACAGCTTTTGGCTATGGCGCATAATTTTCAAGTTGGAAATCTATGGTTATCTATTAACAAATAACAAAAAAATCCATCAAAGTAGTAGAAAGATCGTAACTACTTTGATGGATTTTCTAATTATCACTGTCTGAAAACACATTTCTTATAAGCATCTGTGTCAATCTACTTGACTAAGTAAAACTCCAACTTCTATCCAATTCTGGATAAGTATCAGTCATCTTCCGATTCCAATCGATTAGTTTTGGAAATTCTTCTTGTAAAGAAATATCAAGGTAGTTCTGTCGCAATATCCACCAATCAATAACTGCTACAGCTGTTATTGTCCCAATATTTAAAGAGAAAGGTTGAGAAAAGATAATCTCTTCTAATTGTTGAAAACTTGCTCTACAACGGTCAGTATATTGTTTATGGCGTTCATTCCACCAGTATTCTGAAGGACGATTTAGACGTTCAACTAACATAGGCATAGCATTTTCCAAAATACCATCTGCAAGACTATGCAACGCTAGAATCTCATAACGATGAAAATCTGTCGGAATGAATTTATCTTTGTCACTCAAACTATCTAAATAATCAACTATCGTGTAGGATCCATAAAGCCAAATCCCCTCCTTGGTCCTCAGAGCAGGAACACGCCCCAATGGATTATCTTGGTTATGTGGTGCTTGTGCATCAAAAGCTACTGTCGTTAAGGCGAATTCTATTTGTTCTTCTAAATGATGATGATAGATAGTAACCAGCACTTTTCGAGAAAATGGACTAGTTTTCGAATACCATAATTTCATTTTGGACTCCTTCACTTGAAAAATTTTTTAATAATCAGATATTACTTTAAAAATAATCTTTTTGGCATTAACATTATATTATTTGTTCTTTGATAAAAATATTTGTAGTCCTTTTGTCATAAGGATTAGACCGACAAATCCAATAGCTGAAATACGCATAATGCTATCTGGTTGACCATCTGTAAGAAGAGTCCCTAAGCCATTCATTACTACTGGAGATAGGAAAACGCCCATGTTTATACTCAACAAAGCTACTGTTGTTGCTAAATTGACGGAATCTCTATCTGCAACTTCACTAATCCAGTTATACCCAAAAGGAACTGCTAAACCAAAACCAATGCCATTGATAATTCCTGCGACATAAATCAAAGCTAAGCTATTAGTAAACGACATGGTACCAAAGCCGAAAGCTAAGCATAATAAACTAAGTGGATACAAATTTTGTCCAATTTTATTTTTCAAAAAACCATATCCAAGTGAAACTGGGATTCCAATCAAGGTAAATATACCATAAATGGTTGAAGCATCACCTGCAGTTCCTATTCCTTTACTAACAACAAGTTGTGGCATCTTATAGCTCATTGGCACTAGGATGACAAAGAAACAGAATAATATTACAGCAATTAGTAAAACAGGTAAGCTTAGTTTTTGCTTCGTTGCTACTTTTTCTTTTTGAAACTCTTGTTTTACCACTTGTTTTGTATCAGATGGAACAAATAAGCCAAATAGAACAATAGCGGGTATCGCAAGGAAGTAGATTGAAAAGGCCGCTTGCCAACCAAATGTCAATAAATAGCCAAGTGCAAGTGAGCACACACCGCTACCAACACTTCCCATAGCATTCTGAAAACCAAGCATGGTTGACAACTCATTGCCTTCAAAGTAATCAGCAATCATACTTACTGCTAAAGAGGCAAATAAACCTATTCCAATTCCCAACAATACCCTAGATATCAGAATCGGAAAATAGCTTGTAGCAAACATTGGAAAGACACCACTAACCAGAGCCAATATCAGACCAATCATAACAGTGGTTTTCTTATTCGTCATTCGAATGAGCAAGGGACTTACTAAAAGACCAAATAGCATACCAAAATTGGGAATCGTCCCCAAGGTTTCAATAGCTGCTGAACTTTCATTTGGAAATGATTCATACATAGCTGGAAAAGCTGCAGAAACTGCTTGGGCTAAAGCAGATAATAAAGAGATTGAAAGAAGTGATATTTTAAATAATGAAGAGTTCTTTTTCATTGTTTTTTCTCCTAGTAATTATTGAAAGATTGTTCGATAAATGTTTCGTCTAAGAATCGGTTCAGCTGCATGTAAATCCTGCATCATAAATACAACAGAAATATTGTCAATTGGATCAATCACTACAAAGTTTCCGCCAGCACCATCCCAACCAAATTCTCCAACATTTCCATCAACACCAAGTACTTTAGCTTCATCTGGATGAGTCAGAATTCTTAATAAGTTATGATAGGAATAACCTGGAATTCCGTTGCCGACCGCCTTTTCGTGTACCGCTGAATAGAATGCACCTTCAGTTGGCAATTGAGTCATTTCTTTAATGGTATCTTCCTGAAGTAGTTGACCTTCAGCGTATCTACCAAAATTCAGCAGACATTGGGCTAATTGACTAAAATCTTGAGTTGTCGAATACAAACCGCCTCCACCAGATAAGAATTGAGGCTCTACGGTATTAACATCATACACAAAGGGCAATGTTAAATAGTCAGTCACATCTGTCTCGAGCGCTTTTCTGTCAAATGTATCAACATATTGGAACTCAGGATGACGTCTAGTAATCGCGCTTATTCGGTCTAATTTTTTCTCAGGAACGAAAAATCCTGTGTCATACATACCTAACGGTTGAAAAATGTGTTCTTCAAAAAACTGACTTAATGTTTGACCAGTGACAACTTCAATGACTCCACCTAGAATATCTGCTGAGATACCATAGCTCCACTCTGTCCCTGCTTCGAATTCCCCAGGAACAGCTGCTACCAAATTCATGAGTTCTTTGGTTGAATACCTTGTTCCATTCCTCATTTTTAACACTATTTCTTGTTCAAATTCTTTCATTCTAATAGCACTTTGTGAATCTTCCCCAGGATAAGGCATACCAGACGTCATATTCAATAAATCTTTGATTGTAATCTTTCTACCAAGAGCTAACTCTCCATTCTTATTGTAAAAAACATGGTTTTCAAATGCAGGTAAATAGTCTGCTAGACAATCTGTTATCCGCAATCTTCCTTCCTCAATGAGCTTGTAAATAGCTACAGCTGTCACTACCTTGGTCATAGAATAGATCCGATAGATACTATCTCGTTTATCTTGACCGAAACCTGCATTTAGAACCGTTTCCCCATCTTTTACAATATGAATGGCTGCGCCTGTGATAACCTGATTATCAACCGCATCTTGAATATGTCGTTGAATAATTTCCCATTTTGTCATCTATAAGACTCCTTCTGTAAACGTTTTTATATTCTATATTGTAAGCGTTTAATGTTTTGAATACAGGGCGTTTTCACAGGAAAATTGGGCGCGCAGTCCGATATAGGTATTAGAAATAATAAAAAATCACCTTTTCTCTAAGAAAAGATGATTGAACTTTACATTAATGATGGTAGACTAGTTTCTCTTCCTTTAACTATGATTAGGTTAGCCCAGTGAGTAATTCACCGCCAACATAGTTTTCTAAACATGCGAAAAAGAGATTGGATAAAAGTCTCATAAAAGTCATTCACGCAATTGCCCAACCATTGACAAAAATGCTAATGAAAAAGAGACAAAATTCGCAATAACATGTCCAAATCCCAAGAAAGCAAAAACGTAGATGTTAAAAATAATGACAGGAACTTTTCCGCCATCATCTTTCATCTGAAGACAGACAATCATAGCTCGCTGTATTGTTAAAACTTCTAGCTCTGCATCATATAAAATATCATTATAAGGTAATCGCTAAACATAAATGCATAAAAGAATTTACCACATATTTGCCTGCACTATTTCGAGATAGGTCTTCTTTTATTCAATAGGATGATGTACTAACTTTTCAATGAGCGTACTTGTCAATGCCATAAAATGTCCTAGAGTTTTTCTATGCTCCAGAGCACAGCCCTCTAATGTTTCTGCCATAGATACTGTCGTCATTATTTGAGATACTCAATCCGATACTTTGCTAAATGCTCGAAATTCTTTCGCTGTCAAACCAAAATGCTGGACAAGTTGTCTGTTCATTGTTCTCAATCCAGAGAAACCATGTCGTTGAGCAATTTCTGTCTGCGTTAGAGAAAGATTGAGTAAATCTTTTCTAGCTTTTTGACAACGGATAAATGAAACATATTCCCCCAAGGTCATCCCTAAATTTTCTTTTAGCATTTGAGCAGTATATCCTCTGGAGAGATGCAACAGCCGAGCAATATCTTCAAGCGAGATGTCACTATTATAATAACTATCTACATAATCTATAACAGCGTGAATTCGTTCAACCATCTCATTACTTAACGCAATTTTTGACAAGGGAATCTTTGTTGTGAAGAAATTTTTTAAGAGAATATGTAAAATTTCTAAGATAATGATATGAACGTCTAATCGATAGAGTTCGCCGTTGTCCTTATGAAGAGAATACAGTTTTTCCATACGTGGAAAGAGTTCTATTTGATAAACATCCCATTGCTCTTTCGTAAAACTTTCTTGAGCATTCAGGATAAAACTTCCTTTTTCAATATCAGGATATAAGCTTTTAACAAAATGAAAGGGATATTGTATAGATACAGCGCGTCTTTTTCCAATTGAAGTTAGACTTTGATTGAAATGAGGAGACATACTATTCGCCATCCAAATTCGTCCCGTTTTCGCTTCAAACGTCTCTCCAGCAACTCCTATCTTACTCAAAGGCCACTCGAGCATGGCATTTACTTCTATTGATCTATGCCAGTGAGGGGGAGTATTCGCTGGCATCTGTTCGTTATGAATAATGATCTTAACTGGTAGAAAATCATCTGCCATGATTGCTTCGTGCTTCATCTTTCCTCCTTCGTTTCGAAATTTCCATATTCAAAATTATATATCCTGATATAATAGACAGTATCGCCATAATTTATGCAAACAAGCTATTTTCATGACTAATCCTACCACAATTCACCTCGAAGAGTTATCTCTTAAATCATCCTATTGAGTCTTACATTACGAACTAACCTATCCCAGCCATAAATAACACATCAAGTTATGGGCTTTTGAGGTTTGAAAACTAAAATATCGTGAGATGAACCATAAACAGTGTAACTGTGATTTAGTATTAGCATGGTATGTTCACTAAATTTTTGTAACAACAGCCCAGAAAAACAGTGCTAATTGGTAATACTATTCTTAACGTCATTTTGTCTTCCTCTTGTTTCATCACTCTATGTGCATCGCTTTAAATACAAAAAGAACCTGAGACAGACGCTCATGATGGAAGTGCCTTTACTATCAAAAATATAGCAAACATCCTGTATCTCCTATCGGTTTTCCTACAAATCAGATAAACCGACCGAAGCCATTAAGTGGGACGGTCATCATCAGCAAGTCTCTTTTCTAAAAGAGATGTTAAGTATTCTAGGATTAACACCTGAAAGAACCAAACTTTCACTTTAGCCAATCTGGTTTACAATAGCTGGTCATCGTTATCTTTTTTTCCAAGCGACGTGGTTTTAGACTTCCTAAAAAAATAATCATGTGGGGCATAAGAACTTTCCTTTTCGCATTTCTAATAACAAAATGTCAGAAAAGGTCAGTTTGGATTACAGATACCTTGCTATCGGACGCTCACCGTATAAGCAGTGAAGATTAGGGTTAACAATTCGACACAAAACATAAAAAGCAAACCAGTGACATTCTGTCTAACAGAAATTGTCACTGGTTCGCTTTTTTATCATCTTAGCAACTTCATGAATCTAGATGGTGACGAATCTCTAATCTCTTAAATAAAAATCTTGTTATTCCTGACTCGTACGCTTAGCTGTAACATACCTGCTCGTAAGATTTTGCTTCGTGCATTTATGAGATGGTCAGCCTCAAAAATCTACTATAAGTTATTTTTCGGTTTTTGATGAATGTAGTTCTCTCAATATTAAGTGGTTCATTTGGTCGAAGTAGAAATTATCTCGATCATAGACAACATCACAGTACAAAGCTAAATCAATAATCTTTGCTAAAAAAGCTTGTGATGAGAAGCCAGTCGTTCGATGTAATTCTTCTTCATCAAAAGATTGAATCAAATGCGCTAACGGATTGCGAACTGACTTTTCAAATTCACGCAAATCTGAAACAGTTTTTTTAATCGTTTCATCTAAATCAGTATGTTGAATCAATTCTGATAAACTGCTGGAAGTTACTTTACCATCTCTTTTTTGAGAAACATAAGATATTATTGCCTTATTATCAGAAGCGTGCATTTTGTGAAAATTCCAAGTATCATATTGAGATGACTTAGCATTATGAATATAGTCATCTAATTCAGGCACTTGATCTTCAAGGACTTCTAAAAATAAGCGGTATAAGATAGGACTAACAGCTCTGACAAAATCAATAATCTTGCCATTTCGTAACTTAGCTTCTAAGTCGAAGATATAATTGGCCAACAACTCCTTCTCATAAGGATTGGATACCAAATCATGATTAAAATAAGCTTCGCACTGCTTTCTGTCATATTCTTTTTTGAAAAGATAGGCAACATTCAATTCCCTACGTTCCTTTAAACTTTCTAAAAGAAAATAGGTATGAGCATTTATCTTATCGTCAAGGATTTCTGATAAATGGTGGTAAGCGTACAAGTCTAAAAGAACAGCTATTTTATCAGTATCTATCGTCATATTATTCTGCAATCAATGTTTCCAGTCCTACCTTCATCATATCAGTGAAGGTATTTTGACGCTCCTCTGCTGTTGTGTCTTCTTCAGCATTTACCAAACTATCAGAAATGGTCATGATGGCTAAAGTATCAACACCATGTTGTGCCCCAAGATAATAAAGAGCTGCCGCTTCCATTTCAATCGCCTTAACACCAAGCTTACCTAAGGTTATATTGCGTTCCGGCATGTTTGAATAAAAGACATCAGAAGACAGAACATTCCCAACATGTGTTGTTAAACCAAGGTCTTTAGCAATATGATAGGCTTTATCAAGCAATTGGAAATTAGCAATTTGTGGAAAATCAAACTCTGGAAAATCATTGCGAATGATACTAGAGTTTGTAGCCGCAGCTTGAGCTAAAACCAATTCACGTACATGAACGCTTGGATCAATGGAACCAGCGGTCCCAACACGAATAAGTTTTTTGACACCGTAATCAACAATCAACTCGCGCGCGTAGATCGAGATAGATGGCATCCCCATCCCGGTTCCCATAACAGAAACACGTTGTCCCTTATAGGTACCAGTATAACCGAACATATTACGTACTTCATTGAAGCAAACAGCATCTTCTAAGAAATTCTCTGCGATGAATTTCGCTCGAAGAGGATCTCCAGGAAGAAGAATTTTATCAGCAATATCGCCTTTTTTAGCGGAAATATGAATAGACATAACAATAATATAAAGAGCAACCAAAAAACAAACGAAACATAAGTAAACTAACCAAGAACGCCTAATGCCTTGCCTAGCACACCTTTTCCCAAGTTTTCATCGAGTTCAACTCATATAGAACTTGCTCTCTTTCCTTTCTTATTTTTAATGTTAGAGGCTATTTTTCAATCAATATATGAATTATCAAGCACTCTAACTATTGCGAAATGAGAGTCAGTAAACCATAGGTTAAACACACCAACAGGTTGAACAATACTCCCTAAAACTAAGCCACTTGTGGCTATGGCTTTCTTTCATCATCTCTTTCTTTTTAGGCCTTTGTCACATTGATGTGACCAGAATTGCACTAATAATAAACTAACAAACAAATGCGGGTAAACTTGGTAACTAATACCCGTAAAACCAACAACTAAGAAGAAAGCTGCCAAAGGGGCCTCTAAGCAAGTTGTTAAAAATACTAGAGAGCCCGTTGTCATCAGTGTTAGTAAAAAACCACTTTCAAAACTGAATGGCGCCACCAGCAAGTAGGCTAAGCCCATTCCTAAAGCAAAGGATGGCGTCAACGTTCCACCGAAAGCACCAGCCTTTAACGTTGTTAAAACGAAAATCGTTTTAAGTAAAAGCAAAGCTACCACTGTATAACGATCTGGCAACTTGAGAAATGTGATAACCATTTCAGATCCATTCCCCATTATTTGAGGGTAATAAAAGGCTACTAGAGCAAGCACAGAGAATAACAAAGGGAGGAGGATCATCATACTTACAGACTTTATTTTCTGACTTTCAACCCTTATAATCAAACGCTTAAATAGTTTAGCAAAGGGTATTAAGACAAATGTGATGATGATAATACCTAATAAACTTTGCCAAGACGCTTCCACATGATTCACTGGAAACAAGGGGTCTGTTGAAATGACCAGACTAGCCGTCCAAGCTGATAAATAGGTGACCAGTGAAACTTCTATAAAACGGTTGATGGAGTAATCTAATCTAAGGGTTTCAAATACAAAGAAGACTGATCCTAAGGGAACCTGGTAAATGGCCGATAAACCTGCTCCAACCCCTGCTGCTGCAAGAAATGTCCTATCAGTTTGTGTTAAGCCTAACTTCTTTCCTAGTGGCTGAGCCATTAAGGCACCTAATTCACGTGGTGCTGCTTCTTTTCCAATAGGAGAACCCAAACCGACAGTGATAATTTGGATTAAGACATGCCAAATCTGTCGTTGATAATTTAGTTGATCAAGCTTTTTATTAAAAACCAGATCGTGAATACGATATAACACATTTGGTGGTCTTTGAAGGAAATACCAAGAAAAGCCAGCTGCAAAACCAGACAGGATTAACAAAAAAGCATGTCCGATAGTCATCGATTCGTTACCAAAAAGACTGGCAACTTCTATAGTAGCTTCAAGGATAGCATGTAGAACTATTCCTAACAATCCGACTGTAACACCTAGTAATATTAGCGCAAAATAGAATCTTTTCCTCGTCCTCAGAACGCTCATCGCTGAGGAGAATGTTGTTTTTATACTAGTAAACACGATTAGTATCGATAAAATAAACTCCTTTGAATCAATGTCAGTTTTTCGTTGATGTCTGTTTTTAAAAAGTCGTCAAAATCAACAATCGAATCCATTAGTATCGTTATACTAATGGATTGATCAATCATTGTATGGCTATACTATTTTCTACAATTCTGTTAAAATCGCTTTTACTAACCCTTTAAAGTCTTCTTTAATATGGGTTGTCACTTCCACTACTTCTTCGTGGTTAAGTTCTGATTGGAAGCCAGCTGCAAAGTTAGTAATAGCTGAAATCCCCAAGACCTTCATGCCTGAATGAGCTGCCACAATAACTTCTGGAACAGTTGACATACCAACAGCATCTGCTCCTAATGTTTTATAAGCGCGAATTTCTGCGGGTGTTTCATAAGTAGGTCCCGCTACACCCAAATAAACGCCTTCTTCTAAGTTAATCCCTTGTTTTTTAGCTACAAGGTGAGCTACTTCTCGATAGGCCTTAGTGTAGGCATCTGACATATCTGGGAAACGTGGTCCAAACTCTTCAAGATTTTCACCAATGAGTGGATTAGTTCCTGTCATGTTAATATGGTCATTGATGGCCATTAGGGTTCCTGGACCATAACTAACCCCTCCGGCTGCATTAGTCACCAGAAGTCCATCACAACCTAGTGCTTTCATCACACGAACAGGGAAAGTGACTGTTTCCATAGGATTACCTTCATAAAAATGGAAACGACCTTGAAGTGCTAATACTTTACGACCTGCTAAGTCACCAAAGACTAATTTGCCGGCATGACCGACAACAGTTGATTGCCCCCAATTTGGAATATCAGCATAATCAACTACGATTGCATTTTCGATTTCTTCAGCTAATTCCCCTAGGCCAGAACCCAAAATTAAACCGAATTCTGGTGACTCAATTCCTTTACTTTCTAGAAAAGACTGGGTAACTCTAATTTTTTCTAACAATGTCATGTGATCTCCTTTTTAAGATATGGGATAGACGATTTCGCCATCCTCTTTAGTGTATGGGCTTGGTAACGAAACTGGGAGGATTTCTAATAACGTCTCTGATGGACGACATAGCTTCGCTCCCTTACTTGTTACGACAATGGGTCTATTGATTAAAATGGCGTCTGCCATCATAGCATCAAGTATCTTCTCATCTGATAACGATTCATCTGATAAGTGATGCTTCTCATATTCAGGTACATTTGTTCTAAGTAATTCCCTTGGACTTATCTGCATTTGGTCTAATAAGTCGACTAGCTGGTCACGACTAGGTGGGGTTTTTAGATACTCAATAACTTTTGGCTCGATACCGGCATGTTTAAGCATGGCTAGTACGTTCCGAGAGGTACCACAATTTGGATTGTGGTAAATAATGACTTCTTCCATCTAACTCACCTTATTTCAATTCAGCTAAGAAACTTTCCCCTATCATGGCTGTGTCAACACCAAAATTGTCAGCAACGGTTGCTGAAATATCAGCAAAATGTCCTTGTGGAATCACACCGCTACCTGTAAAGGATGGGCTATAAGCCAAAAGAGGAATATATTCACGAGTATGGTCTGTTCCAGCGTAGGTAGGATCATTACCATGGTCAGCTGTAATGAGAAGTAAGTCTTTATCGCCTAACAATGCTGTCAGCTCTGGTAAACGAGCATCGAATTCTTCCAGACAATCACGGTAACCATGCGCATCACGGCGGTGACCGTAAAGCGCATCGAAATCTACTAAATTGGTAAATGAAAAACCTTTAGTAAATTCTGGGTCTTGAAGGGTTTTAAGTAGCGTATCAACACCATGATTATTTGACTTGTTATGACCTTGGTCATGGGTAATACCTGAACCATTAAAGATGTCATTAATTTTTCCGACACCATATGTTGGAATACCAGCGTCAGCCAATTTGTTCAAAACCGTATCTTCAAAAGGTGAAACAGCCAAATCACGACGATTTGAAGTGCGAGTAAAGTTCCCTGGCTCACCGACATACGGACGGGCAATAATGCGTCCTAGAAGGGCTGGGCGCTCAAGTGTAATCGAACGCGCATACTCACAAATACGATAGAGTTCTTCAAGTGGAATGATGTCTTCGTGAGCAGCGATTTGAAGCACTGGGTCAGCAGATGTGTAAATGATGAGTTCTCCAGTTTCCATTTGACGTGGGCCAAAATCATCAATAACAGCTGTTCCAGAATATGGCTTGTTGGCTTCACGAATCACTTTACGTCCAGAAAACGCTTCAATTTTTGTCAAAATGTCCTCAGGAAATCCGTCCCAGAATGTGTCAAAAGGCTCGGTAATATTAAGACCCATAATTTCCCAGTGACCAGTCATTGTATCTTTTCCGAGAGACACTTCTTCTAATTTAGTCACATAACCAGTTGGCTGACTTTCAGCAGGTACAGTTTTAAGCGGTGTTTCGCGAGGGATATTTCCGAGACCCATTTTAGCCATATTTGGCAGGCTGAGACCTACTGTTTTTGAGATATGGCCGAGGGTATCAGAAGCACCATCAGGAACTCCTGCATTGACAAAGTTATTAGCATCTGGAGCGGCACCAATACCAACAGAGTCAAGTACCACTAAGTGAATACGATCAAAAGTAGACATAATTCTCCAATCTAGGGTGGTTACGGTTAGCACCCAAATACCTGTATAACTGATTGTTATAAAATAATGATTTTAATATAACCAAAACACTATTAAGCTTCTAAGACTCGAACACCATCTTGACCAGCAACAATAACTTTATTGACCATCCCTGTAAAGAGACCATGCTCAACAACGCCAACCATAGCCTTCAATTGCTGCCCAAATGCAACAGGATCCTCAATTTTACCCAAATCTAAGTCAATAATGTAATTTTGCATATCTGTCACAAAACGACGCCCATCTTTTAGCCGGTAAGAAGGTTTATAACCTTCTTTTTCAAAGTAACGCAAGAGCCGGTCAGCTCCATATTGAACGACCTCAACCGGCAATTTAAAGGCGCCAAGTTGTTCAACCATCTTAGACTCGTCAACAACCCAAATGTATTCTTTTGTTGGCGTTGCGACAATTTTTTCCATAAGAAGAGCTCCACCGCCACCTTTGATGCCATTGAAGTGTGGGTCAACTTCATCTGAACCATCAACGGTAACATCGATGACATCAATATCATCAACAGCTTTCAATGGAATACCCAAACTTTCTGCCTGCTTAGAAGTCTGACTTGATGTGGTTACTCCAATAATTGAAAGTCCTTCTTCATTGACACGACGCCCTAATTCTTCAACAAAATAATAGGCCGTTGATCCAGTCCCAAGTCCGACGATCATCCCATCAGAGACATATTCCGCAGCTTTAAGACCAGCTTGTTTTTTTAATGCTTCCATGAAAAACTCCTTATAGAATAGTTACACCTCATTATAACATGAAAGCGAATCCTTGTTAAAGAATTATTGTTGATATTTTGGACTTGTTCTTTTTTGAGAACGATGCTATAATAAGCGAGCACTAATTGAGGAGATATCATGAACACTAATAATGAGATTATCGCTATCATCAATCAGAGAAAGTCGGAATTAAATTTATCCTTAAGCCAACTCGCTAGGCAGGTAGGTATGGCAAAATCTGCTGTCTCTTGTTATCTCAATAAAACTAGAGAGTTTCCCTTAAATCGCATACCACAGTTCGCTAAAGCGCTGGATTTATCACCAGAGATACTCTTAGGCATTTCAGAAGATGATTATCAAATGGTTTTCCAAAAACTAGATCGTAATCGTCAGGAACAAGTTTTAGATTTTCTCAACCATCAATTGGCACAGCAGGAAGCTGAAAAACAAGTCTTAGACCAACCGGTTTATCCCGTAAAAACTGTTACCCAACTTGCTGCTGGACTGGGTTATGCGTTTAACGACTATGATTTTGAGACTGTCCATGTGCCTTCGCAACCACCGCGCTATGACCTAGCCTCTATTGTTAACGGGGATTCTATGTATCCGACCTATCGTAACGGTGACGTCGTTTACTTAGTTGACCGTGGATTTACATCGTACAATGGAGAAGTCTGTGCGATTGCCGTTAACGATCGCACCTATTTAAAGCAACTTTATTTAGAAAAGGAACAACTTCGACTGGTATCCATTAATCCAGATTATGATGATATTCTTCTTCCATTTCCACCAGATGAAGATACCCATATCAAAATTTATCAAGTTGTTGGTCGTGACACAACCATTGCCATTTAAAGATTTGTTACATAAAGGCATCAAGTTGTTAACCATCTCACATCTCATTGGACATAGAGATATGACAGTCATAATACAGACATATTCTCACTTACTCCAAGAAAAAGAAAAGCCTGATTTTGATACAATCAAAAAAATATTTGGGGTAGAACAGAGGCAAAACGCATAAAAACGGCGCTATGAAAGGATATTTATGATTACAAAAGAGTTTGATACTATTGCGGCTATTTCAACACCACTTGGTGAAGGGGCTATTGGTATCGTACGCCTATCAGGAAGTCAGGCTATAGACATTGCTCAAAAGGTTTTTAAAGGAAAAAATCTCAAGGAGGTTGCCAGTCACACCCTTAATTACGGTCATATTATTGAAAATAACGATATTATTGATGAAGTTATGGTTGGTGTTATGAGAGAGCCTAAGACCTTTACTCGTGAAGATGTCGTCGAAATCAACACACACGGTGGCGTTGCTGTCACCAATGAAATTCTTCAACTCTTGATCCGCTCCGGGGCACGTATGGCTGAACCCGGCGAATTCACAAAGCGAGCATTCCTTAATGGACGAGTTGACTTGACCCAAGCTGAAGCTGTGATGGATTTGATTCGTGCCAAAACGGATAAGGCTATGGCTGTTGCCGTCCAACAGTTGGATGGTTCCTTGAAAACGCTGATTGATAACACACGCCAAGAAATTTTAAACACTTTAGCGCAGGTTGAAGTTAATATCGACTATCCAGAATACGATGATGTCGAAGAAATGACTACTGCCCTCATGCGTGAAAAAACGCAAGAATTCCAAACACTCTTAGAGCATCTGCTACAAACTGCCAAACGTGGAAAAATTTTACGTGAAGGCTTGTCCACTGCTATTATTGGTCGCCCAAATGTTGGGAAATCCAGTCTACTCAATAACCTTTTACGTGAAGAAAAAGCTATCGTCACTGATATTGAAGGAACGACTCGCGATGTCATTGAAGAATATGTCAACATCAAAGGTGTCCCATTAAAACTCATCGATACTGCAGGTATTCGTGATACCGATGATATTGTTGAACGTATTGGTGTTGAGCGTTCCAAAAAAGCACTCAACGAAGCTGATTTAGTACTTCTCGTGCTAAACGCATCTGAGCCATTGACCGAACAAGACCAAACACTTCTTGCTATTAGTAAAGACAGTAATCGGATTATACTCTTGAATAAAACTGACTTGGAAGAAAAGATTGAGCGTACACAGCTACCAGATGATGTCATCGCCATTTCTGTATTGAAAAATGAAAATATTGACCAGATTGAAGAACGTATCAACCAACTTTTCTTTGAAAATGCAGGGTTAGTTGAAAAAGATGCTACTTATCTTTCCAATGCACGCCATATTTCCTTAATCGAGAAAGCTGTTGACAGTTTAAAAGCTGTCAACGAAGGGCTCGAACTAGGTATGCCTGTCGACTTACTACAAGTTGATATGACGAGAACCTGGGAGATTCTGGGAGAAATTACAGGAGATGCTGCTCCAGATGAACTGATCACACAGCTTTTCAGTCAGTTTTGTCTTGGTAAATAAAGATTTCATGTCTTATCTGCACTTATGGCTAACTTTGACTTTAGATACAAAAATCCTCTTGTTGTTCACTCAACAAGGGGATTCTTTTCATTATTCGACAGCTTTTCCTGTTAATTTTGCTGCGTCAGAAATGTACTGTTTGTAAGTTCCTTCTTTTTCCATTTTGGCAATAATGTTATTAACCGTTTTTTGGAGTTCTTTACTTTCTTTACCCTTTGGCATCGCAACTGCTTTGGCGTCACCCTCCCCAACTTTCAAGGCTATCGTTGCTAAAGCAATATCTTTGTTTTGAGCGATATAGCCTTCTGCAACAGGTTTTTCTAAGTCAACCGCATCTACAACACCTGATTTCAATTCGTTGATAGCTTCTCCCATGGCTGTTAGTGGAACGACTTGAGAATCTTTCAATTGCTCTTTAGAAAGATTTTCTTCGATACTCCCTTTTTGAACAGCAACTTTTTTACCAGATAATTGACCCAAGCTGGTGTATTTACCTTCATCCTCTTTACGTATCAAAATAGCATTCTCTGTTTCATAATAGGCATCAGAGAAAGTATAAGCATTCTTACGCTCTTCAGTTACTGAAAGTCCTGAAATAGCAATATCTGCTTTACCAGTCTTCAAACTAGCCAGAACATTATCAAAACTCATCGTTGAAACTTCTAATTTAACTCCCAACTCATCAGCAATAGCTTGAGCCAAGTCAATATCGGCACCAACGACCTTATCTTTACCATTGACAAGAGCTTTAAATTCAAATGGTGGATAGTCTGGACTAACCGCAACCACTAACTTACCATCTTTTTTGATTTCTTTCTGTAAATCAGCTGATTCAGATGAACCACAGGCTGCTAGTGTTACAGCAGAAACTAGGAAAACTGCTCCTAAAACAAACTTTTTCAATTTCATTATTGCCCCTCCAATTTTTATAATAACAATATTATACATCACATCGGCCGTAAGTCAAGGATTAATTGTATTTTTATTCAATTTCATATAAAAACTTGGATATTTTTTGGAGCGGTATGCAGCACTTGTTTATCTACGCAGCTTCCTAATATCGTATCATTTCCCAAATCAAAGCGATTTTCTTGCAACAATAGCTTACAAAAACTTTCAAGGAATGTACTTGATCCTTTATGGAAAGCATACCCTCTGCTAATCACCTACTCTTCTGAAACTGTTTTAATGATCTATCAGAAGAAATTCTTTTTATTCAAGCCCATCGGCTACTAAGCATTCCTTAAAAACGCCTACTGGACATCTCAAAATAGCTGCTACTTCTACCCAACCTATGCCAATGACAGCTAAGGATAAACGTTTAGAGTAACCTAGTGTCCAAATACTTTTGGCATAAAGGTTAGTAATCGTTATA
Source organism: Streptococcus halotolerans (assembly GCF_001598035.1). NCBI lineage: Bacteria > Bacillati > Bacillota > Bacilli > Lactobacillales > Streptococcaceae > Streptococcus > Streptococcus halotolerans. Next base: position 668,552 of record NZ_CP014835.1, read on the forward strand.
ATCCCCAAAAATAGTTACAAGATGAGACATATACCGCTTATCGTGTAACATATCCGAATGACAAAATCATCATCAACAAGAGGGGGCTATAAGCTTGTTTGCCATGATCAGAAATCGTCCAAGAACACTGTAATGGACAAGACTTCCAGACTTACCAAGTTTGGGGATTACTCTGAAACCTTCGCAACGCAATGTCGTACTAGGCGCTTACTATAATAAAATAGAGAAAGAAAAGAACTCACTTCCCTCAAAGTAAGACAATGCCTTTCTAGATTCCTTTACGCAAGTAATATGGCTACCCTAGCTATAACTACACTTAGTTGTACTGCTTTATTTGATGTTATGCTATTGATACTCAGTGCAAATCAAAAGAGGACTAGGCGACACCGATGCAGATGGAACTGAAGGTCATCAAATCAACAACGTCTGCTTGTGATTTTCAAAGAGGATTAGCTTGTTTATCATGAGTAATCGCCTTCCCTCAACGCAGGAACTTAAAATTGTTGATTGTCTAGCGTTTTTGTATTTTGAATGCAATTAAAAAGGCTGAAGAAAACTACCCAAAATGGACTTTTTCTTCAACCTATTAGTTGGTCTCCCAACTCATTTATTAATAAATGATATGTTAGCTATGCCAAATATCATCATTATATTGTGCAATCGTACGATCTGATGAGAAGAAGCCAGCTTTAGCAATATTTTTAACAACTTTGCTGTTCCAAGCTTTGCGATCTTCGTAATCAGCTAACATTCTTTCTTTGACATCAATGTATTCAGCCAAATCGATCAAGGTCATAAACCAGTCTTTATTGAGCAATTCATGATAGAGGCGATTCAAACGTTCATGATTACCAACTGCCAGCAATTCTTCAGAAACGATAAAGTCAACAGCTTCTTTAATCTTATCGTTACCTTGGTAGTAATCACGTGAAACATAGCCTTGGCTTTCGTAAAGATTGATAATTGTATCAGAATCTTTCCCAAAAGTATAAATATTATCCATACCAGCCAAGTCAGCAATCTCAACGTTAGCACCATCCATAGTTCCCAATGTCAACGCGCCGTTAAGCATAAATTTCATATTACCAGTTCCTGAAGCTTCTTTAGAGGCAAGTGAAATTTGCTCAGAAATATCAGTTGCGGGAATGAGGTGTTCTGCAACCGTAACATTGTAGTTTTCAACTAGGTGAACATTGAGATATTGGTTAACGTCTGGATCGTTGTTAATCAATTCTGACAAGCTAAGAATGAGATGAATAACATCTTGCGCAATAATGTAAGCTGGTGCAGCTTTTCCACCAAAAATAACAGTTAGTTTGCGTTCAGGAAGATTACCACGTTTGATTTCCAAGTATTTGTGAATGACATAAAGAGCATTCATTTGCTGACGCTTGTATTCGTGGAAACGCTTGATCTGAGTATCAATGATTGAATTCTCATCTAAGTCGATCCCTTTATTATCCTTCAAATAACGTTTTAGGTTTAACTTATTGTGATGTTTAATGGCATCCAATTGAGCATGGACAGACTCATCATCAGCAAAAGCTAACAACTTTTCAAGCTTTGTGGCATCCGTTAGATACTCATCACCAATCAATTCTTTCAAATAAGCAGCCAAGTCTTGGTTAGCAAATTCTAACCAGCGACGGAAAGTAATACCATTCGTTTTGTTGTTGAATTTCTCTGGGTATAACTCATAGAAACCTTTCAACTCACTATTTTTCAAGATTTCTGTGTGAAGCGCTGCTACACCGTTGACGCTGGTTGCAAAATGAATATCCATGTGCGCCATGTGCACACGTCCTGCCTCATCAATGATATGCAATCCTACATTTGGAACTTCTTGAGCAATCATCGCATCTAATTTTTCAATGATAGTTACCAAGTGAGGCACGACTTCATTAAGATAGTCTAATGGCCACTTCTCAAGAGCTTCTGCCAAAATGGTGTGGTTAGTATAGCCAACCATCTGTTTAACAATTGCTACAGCTTCTTCAAAATCCAAGCCATGTTTTTCAGTCAGAAGACGAATCAGCTCTGGAATGACCATAGATGGATGGGTATCATTGATTTGAACATAGGCATAATCTGCTAAATCGTGGATATTTGATCCGCGCTCAATAGCCTCATCGATCAATAATTGTGCAGCATTTGACACCATGAAATATTGTTGATAAATGCGGAGCAATTCTCCTGCTTTATCAGAATCATCTGGGTAAAGAAAGAGGGTCAGGTTTTCTTTGATTTTCGTCTTATCAAAAGTAATACCATCCTCAATCAAATCATAGTTAAGACCATCAATATCAAACAAGTTGAGATAATTTTTACTATCACGGTGATAACCAAGAATATCTAAACGATCCAGACGAGAACGTAAGGTGAAATCTTTGAAAGGCACATCATAATGAACGTCTGTTGGGACCAACCATGAATCATCTTGAATCCAATCATTTGGCTCAGCGCCTTGTTGATTATCTTTAAAGACTTGTTTAAAAAGACCAAAATGATAGTTTAAGCCGACACCTTCTCCGTTGATGCCAAGGGTTGACATAGAATCGATAAAGCATGAAGCTAAACGACCTAGACCGCCATTTCCTAATGATGGTTCTGGTTCAATATCTTCAATTTCACTTAGATTTTTGCCTGCTGTAGCTAGTGCATCTTTAACCTCTTGATAAACCCCAAGATTAATCAAGTTATTAGACAATAACTTACCAATTAAAAACTCAGCTGAAATATAGTATACTTTACGTTTTGCAGTATTTTTAGGCATCTCAACTGCTAGTTCTTTAACATAGTGAAGTAACTCTTTATAGATGGCTTCATTGCTTAATGAGGCTAATGCTTGCCCTTTGTCATTTAGATAAGCTGTAAATGCTTTAGTCATTTTCTGTTTAATCTCCCGTCTCCTCTATCTTTGTAATGATTTATTCTCACGAGCGTAGAGCTCAGTAATATCAGTCAAGAAATCTTTTTTATCTTGAGTTAAATCTTCTGCCAGCATACGCCACTGCCAGTTACCACCAAGTGTGTTTGGTGTATTCATCCGAGAATTAGCGTCTTTGTCAAGCAAATCCTGCATAGTAGCTATGGCGATATGGCTAACACTTGCATACAGGCTACGAAGCATTGCTTTTGAAATAGCTTCATCTTGACCACGATGGATGTAGGCATTAAGAAAATCTTGTTGTTCAGTAGTAAGATTATCATACCAGCCGTTGACCACTTCATTATCATGGGTGCCAGTGTAAGCTACTGTGTCAGGCGTGTAGTTATGAGGGATATCGATACTTTGTCCCTCTACATCATAAAAACCAAATTCCATGATTTTCATACCAGGAAAGGCTGTGTCTGCTAAGAGTTTTTCAGCCTTTTCATCGATGTAACCTAAGTTCTCAGCAATGATTGGTAATTCCCCAAGTTCATTTTTGACTGCCTCAAATAACTTGTAGCCTGGTCCTTCTGACCAGTGACCATTGATGGCTGTATCGTCTCCACCAGGGATTTCCCAGAAGTCTGAAAATCCTTTGAAATGGTCGATACGCAGTTTATCATAAAGTTTGAAACTTTCTTTGATGCGGTAAATCCACCAAGCATAGCCAGTTTCTTCATGCAATTCCCAATTGTAAATAGGGTTTCCCCAGAGTTGTCCCGTATCACTAAATTCATCTGCAGGAACACCTGCGATGGTAATTGGATTACGGTCTTCATCCAATTTGAAGAGTTCAGGCATAGTCCAAGCTTCAACACTATCAGCTGACACATAGATAGGCATATCACCAATGATTTGAATACCATTGTTATTAGCATATGCTTTTAAATCTAACCATTGTGAGTAGAAGAAATATTGCGTCACTTTATGGTAAAGGATAGCATCTGCTAGTTTTTCACGGTAAGAGGCTAATGCTAGCTCGTCGCGCTGAACAATAGACTTATCATCCCATTCTTGAAGTGCTTTACCACCAAAGTATTCTTTAACGGCCATAAATTCTGCAAAATCAGACACCCAGTTGTTTTCTGATTCAAAAGTCTCTAGTAACGATTTTCCTTCATGACTAGCTAAAAATCCTTCAACAGCCTTTTCAAGAACTGGACGACGACTTTCATAGATGAGTGCATAATCAACTTCTTCTGGATTATGACTAAAAGAAATCCCTTGGAAATCATCTAATGCTAAGTAACCTGATTCGGCTAAAAACGCAAAGTCAATAAAGTGCGTGTTTCCTGCAATGGCAGAAAAAGATTGATAGGGCGAATCTCCGTAACTAGTCGTTGTTAATGGAAGGATTTGCCAGTATGTTTGTTTTGTTTCGACAAGAAAATCCACGAAATCATAAGCTTCTTTACCGAATGAGCCAATACCAAATTGACCAGGCAAAGAAGAAATATGCATAAGGATACCACTTTCACGTTGGGTCATTTCACTTTCCCCTTCTTATTTTGTTTTGATATAAAAATTATAACGCAAGCGCTTGCGCAAGTCAATCATTTTTTGAACTTTTTGGCTTTCTCTTTTCGAAAAATGAAAAAATGTGAAATCAAGGCCTTAAAAGATAGCTAATTCCTCTAGACAGTCAAAAACGAGGTATATCATACCCGATGACAGCTATTAAAACTCTCTAGAACTGTTGATCTAGTCCCTTTTTGAGTGATTCCTGTTCACAATAACATTAAAAAATTGAAGAAAAATGTTTAAAATGAATGCTTCAAATTGAAAATAATGTTCATTTCGGACAATTTTCTCCAGCTTTTTTCTTTACATTTGAACACAAAAAACTCTTAGAAATACTGTTGCATCAATACTTCTAAAAGTTTCATTGTTTAATAATATAAAGGTTGATTTCTCGATGTTTTCATGTTCGAGAGGGCTTGTCTATCTTCTGACTTGCTTCAACCTGAAGCCTTAACATCAAGAATTTATCGGTTAACAGACAAAATCTTTTGACCGTTACTGCTCTTTCTTTAAATTTCTAACGGATTCTCTTTCTTTTAGGGTAAAAGGCACAATAATCTGTTCACTTTTTTCTTCTTGTTTTGATTGAATAATAGTTAATAGGCGCTTGAAACTACTTTCTCCCAGATGATCCACATGGATATCAAAAGTCGTTAAATAAGGGTGGATTAGCTTTGAAAAAATAGAATTATTGAACGTAATGATAGAAATGTCATCTGGAACTTTCAACCCATAATAGGACAGTAGCTGCATTAACCGTATCGTAACACGATCCGAAATAACAACTAAAGCTGTGGGTTTTCCAGTTTGAATAGCAGTCATTAAGACATCCACTTTTTTAGCATCCGATGGGTCAAATAAAAACATAGGGTGATAGGTTAAATCTTGTCGCATCATTCCTTTGACATATCCCATAAAACGCTCTGAAGCAACCTCAGATTTTAAATCATCTGTTACGAAATAAATAGTCTCATGCCCTTTATTCAAGAGATATTCAACAGCATGTTTTCCCATGAGCTGATTATCATTATTGATATAGGTAATCTGCCTTTCATTTCCCTCAGGGGCTCCAACAATCACAAAGGGAAGTTTATTTTCCAACAAGTAGTTTCTAATCGGATCGTTTTGATCTGAATAGAGAATAATAAACCCATCGACCCTTTTTTGTTGGTGCATCAAGGTGACTTGCTCTACTAAGTCATCCAAGGAAGTTCCAGTCGCAATCGAAATAGTAAAATCCTTCAACTTGGCTTCATGGGTAATGGTTGATAAGATACGCATAAAAAAAGGCTCACTTAAACGGTCTGGCGTTGCTAATGGCGGAAAAACCAGTCCAATGTTATGCGTCAAACCACTGGCTAGCATTTGTGCAGCAACATTAGGCACATAGCCCAGCTCATCCATGGCTTTTCTAACCTTATCTTTTGTTTTTTGCGAAATAGAGTGATTATCTTTAAGTACTCGGCTAACGGTTGATGGGTTTACACCAGCTCTTTTTGCGACATCCTTTATGGTAGCCATGGCCTAAACTCCTTTATCTAATCTTTTGATTGTTCTAGTTTACAACACTTCACAAGCGTTTTCAATAACTTTTGCCATTTTTTGCAATACTGAAACTATTTTCTCAAAAAATATCAGGCTTAAAAGCTGATATAATAAGCTTCTTGTTTCTGGCAAACGGTTGCTTTTTTATTAACTAAAAACCATTCTTTAAAACTTCAATTTGGTAGTTTATCCTAACTTCAAACAAAATCTCCAGCAACTTCTCCCTATCATGTATTAACTTTTTGCGACTCGCATGTTTACTATCGTAATTCTGAGAAGCAAGTTGTATTTGACCAAAGAATACAACGCTAAATCTTATCCCTTTTTCCATGGTATTCAATGATAAATGACGATATCTGAACTACCACTGAACCCTATCCCATTGCCATAATAAAGGCTGAACTGGGGCCCTGTATTCGAAAAAGACAAAAACAAATCTTTGTTTCATCAATGAGGTCACGACGTACAAGGAGCACTTATATCCTTGGACACAGTATCATTAGATAAGAGCAATAAAAGGTCTGCTGTTCAGCCAACTTAATCATCCATTTCTTATCAGTTAAGCTTACCTTAAGACAGTAAGATCAGGTAGTACCCATTGTATCCTCCGTCACAGCAACAACAAACAAATCGTCTTATTCAAATTTAAGAGGACTGATCATTGCTACTTTGAATACTATCATGGTCACGCTTTGAAATCTGGCAAACCTTACGAAGGACTTTCTAATAATAAGAATGGTTAAAGCTATATCCAACTTTTTATTTTCTAGTTAATCAGGCTTAGTTATCGTGAAGCGCAAGCGATTGTTCAAATGAGTAGATTTTTAACACTAAGAAAAGCTTAATTAAAGGGGATTTAAAAAATTTTTTATTTTTTGTTAAATAACACTTGACAATTCTTGCAAGCGATTGCATAATAAAGACATAAAGAATTTTCTTAGGAGGAAAGCGCTATGAAATCATGGCAAAAAGTCGCATTATTTGGAGCAACTCTCTCACTTGTTGGTGGAGCTGCTATTGCTAGCACAACTGAAGTAAGTGCTGCTTCAAAAGGTACCATCAAACTCTGGGTTCCAACTGGATCTAAAAAATCTTACAAAGACATTGTTAAAGAGTTTGAAAAAGATTCAGGTTACAAAGTAAAAGTCGTTGAATCTGAAGATCCAAAAGCACAAGAAAAAATCAAAAAAGATCCTAGCGCTGCTGCTGATGTCTTTTCACTTCCTCACGACCAACTTGGTCAATTAGTAGAATCTGGTGCTATCCAAGCTCTACCCAAAAAATACGCTAAAGAAGTTAAATCAGAGTCAACAGAACAAGCTCTTGCGGGTGCTCAATACAAAGGCAAAACCTATGCTTTCCCATTTGGTATCGAGTCTCAAGTACTCTACTACAATAAAGAAAAACTTTCTGAAGACCAAGTAAAATCATACGAAAGCATTACAGAAAATGCTACTTTTGGAGCTAACTTGAAAGAAGTTAATGCCTACCACATCGCACCACTATTCATGTCAGTTGGTGACACACTCTTTGGTAAAAATGGTGAAGATGTCAAAGGAACAAACTGGGGTAACGAAGCAGGCGTTAACGTTCTAAAATGGATTGCTAGCCAAAAAGACAATAAAGGATTTGTTAACGCAGATGCCAATAATACCATGTCTAAATTCGGCGATGGCTCAATTGCAGCCTTTGAATCAGGCCCATGGGATTATGATACAGCTAAAGAATCTGTTGGAGAAGATAAACTTGGCGTTGCTGCTTATCCAACCGTAAAAATCGGTGATAAAGATGTCCAACAAAAAGCTTTCTTGGGTGTTAAACTCTACGCTGTTAACCAAGCACCAGCTGACGGTGATGCCAAACGCATCGCAGCTAGTTACCAATTGGCTTCTTACCTAACTAACGAAGATAGCCAAGAAAATCAATTCGAAAAACGTTCTATCGTGCCTTCAAATAAAGAAGTCCAAGAATCAGACGACGTTCAAAATAATGAATTGGCTAAAACCGTTATCACAATGGGTTCTTCAGATAAGTACACTGTCGTAATGCCTAAACTTAGCCAAATGACAGCCTTCTGGACTGAAAGTGCTGCTATCCTCTCTGACACTTATAATGGTAAAATCAAAGAAACTGATTACCTTAAAAAATTAAAACAACTTGATAAAGACTTAGCTGATGCCAAATAATCCTTATTAAATTGTATTTATAGTCAACATAGGAGGTGGAGGTTGATTCCAACATACGTGTTGTGAGAACACTCCACCTTTTATTTTTTTAAGATTTTCTATTCGCTAAATTGACTAAATCTTTCATTTAGCTGATTTAGCCAGTAGAAATTCAATCATTTTTAAAGGAGATAAACCTATGACTAAGTCACTCTTTTATGAAGACGTCAGTGTTCCTGAAGCCCTTTCCAAAGGCGGATGGGATATTAAGTTATCAGCCCTAATTATGGGTTTCGCCAATTTGGCCAATAAACAAATTATCAAGGGTCTTTTGTTCTTAGCAACTGAAATTGTGTTTCTTATTTCCTTTGTAACTCAGGTTATTCCAGCATTTGGAAATTTAATAACACTCGGTACTAAAGAACAAGGCATGACGACAAAGACAATCAATGGTATCGAAATCGCTGTTGCTGTCGAAGGTGACAATTCCATGCTCATGTTGATCTTTGGCTTAGCTTCTATCATTTTTTGTTTGGTCTTCGCCTATATTTACTGGTGTAACCTAAAAAGCGCCCGAAACTTGTATGTTATCAAACGTGATAAGGCAAAGATTCCAACATTTAAAGAAGATATTGAGACACTGTCCAACGGTCGGTTCCACATGACCTTAATGGCCATTCCTATGATTGGTGTTCTTCTATTTACCATTTTGCCATTGATTTACATGATCTCATTGGCTTTCACCAACTATGACCATAACCACTTACCGCCAAAATCACTCTTTGATTGGGTCGGTTTTACAAACTTTGGTAATATCCTAAGCGGTCGTATGGCTGGCACCTTCTTCCCTGTCCTATCTTGGACCTTAATCTGGGCAGTCTTTGCTACGGTAACGAACTTCTTCTTTGGTATTCTCCTTGCTCTTTTAATTAATACTAAAGGCCTCAAATTCAAAAAAATGTGGCGTACCATCTTTGTTATCACTATGGCCGTGCCACAATTCATTTCACTACTTATCATGAAAAACCTATTGAATGATGAGGGACCTTTGAATGTCTTGCTTCAAAAAATTGGTTTGATTAGTAATGGTCTACCCTTCCTATCAGATCCTCTTTGGGCTAAGTTTTCAATCATCTTTGTTAACATGTGGGTTGGTATTCCTGTTACCATGCTGGTTGCAACGGGGATCATCATGAACTTACCGCAGGAGCAAATCGAAGCTGCAGAAATCGATGGCGCTAGCAAATTCCAAGTCTTTAAATCCATCACTTTCCCACAAATTCTCTTAATCATGACACCGACCTTGATCCAACAATTCATTGGTAATATCAATAACTTTAACGTTATTTACCTTCTCACTGCTGGTGGTCCCGTTAACTCAAAATTCTATCAAGCAGGCTCAACCGATCTCTTGGTAACCTGGCTCTATAAATTAACAGTTACAGCTGCGGACTACAACTTGGCTTCGGTTATCGGTATCTTGATCTTTGTTCTCTCAGCTGCATTTAGTCTATTAGCCTACACGCGCACCGCATCTTACAAGGAAGGAGCTGTTAAATAATGAAATCAAAACGTCGTATGCAATTAGGGTTTGTCTATACTCTGCTTATCGTCCTTTCTATTATCTGGCTCTTTCCTATCGCTTGGGTAATCCTCACAAGCTTGCGCGGCGAAGGAACAGCTTATGTTAATTACTTTATTCCAAAAACTTGGACTTTAGAAAATTACATCAAACTCTTTACGAATGATTCCTTTCCATTTGGACAATGGTTTCTGAATACGCTCTTTGTGGCTTTGGCAACCTGCATCATTTCAACGTTTATCACAGTAGCCATGGCTTACTCTCTCAGTCGTATTAAGTTTAAGTTCCGCAATGGCTTCTTAAAATTGGCACTTGTCCTTAACATGTTCCCAGGATTCATGAGCATGATTGCCGTTTACTATATTTTAAAAGCACTTAATTTAACACAATCGTTGATAGCCTTAGTCTTGGTTTATTCATCTGGGGCAGCACTTGGCTTTTATATTGCCAAAGGATTCTTTGATACTATTCCATACTCTTTGGATGAATCCGCTATGATTGATGGGGCTACTCGTAAAGATATTTTCTTTAAGATTACCTTGCCACTTTCAAAACCTATCATCGTTTATACAGCTTTGATGGCTTTCATCGGGCCATGGATGGACTTCATCTTTGCTCAGGTTATTCTTGGTGACGCTACCAGCAAGTACACTGTGGCTATTGGACTCTTCTCCATGTTACAACCCGACACCATTAACAAGTGGTTCATGTCATTTACAGCAGGATCTGTTCTCATTGCTGTACCAATCACCCTCCTCTTTATGTTCATGCAAAAATACTATGTTGAAGGTATTACAGGTGGGTCCGTTAAATAACACGACTATATCAAAAAAGCATGTCAGATTTGAGCTGACATGCTTTTTAATCGTCAACATATTCATAATGTAGGACCTTACTTAGTCGATTTTTCTTTTTCTAAGCTTTCTTTGAGGAATTGAGCTAAGTGCTCGTGAGCAAAAATGTTAGCTTTTTCTTCTGCTGTTGGATTGTAGTTCGTATTGGTATTCACATCATAAACGTAAATCTGACCAAATTCTGATTGAACCCATTCAACAGCTGCAACATCAATGCCAGCTAATCTCAAAAAACGCTCATAGGTCTCACGTTGTTGATCTGGGAGTGGTTGGGTAATCTCAAATTTTTCTGAACTTTCCAGTTGTTGGGGTCTTTGATCAATTTGGCATTCATCGGCTGGGCATAATTGGAAGCCATCCGATGAATCAATCGACACAGTATATAGGAATTTCTGATTGATAAATTCTGATCGTCTAATATGGCCATCGTTGGGTTTGATATATTCTTGAAGTAGGGTAATGCCATCTACTGACGGTTCGAACGCTGAACTGTTTAAGTATCCTTCCAATTCAGCTTCGTTGTTGAATAATTGCACCCCCAAGCCTTTTCCGGCACGATTATGCTTGGTGATCAATGGGTAACTGTTTAGTTGCCGTGCTCCCTCAAGAATGTGTTCTTTCCCTAAAACGGCTACCGTCTTAGGTGTTGCAATACCTGCTTGATTTAATTTAAGGTATTGCTTAATCTTGCTGATTTCTAAGTTAATCGCATCCGCACCATTAATGACAGTGCGGCCATGCGCTTCCAACCAGGTTAAAACCTGTTCTGTATATTCTGGAGCATAGCGATGACCTCTGGTATGAGATGAAGCTGACATACGATTGTAAAAGATTCCTTTAGGAGGCTCATTTTGCAAATTCAAAATTCCGCTGGATAAATCCCACAATTCATAAGGGACTTCTTTTTCTTCAAGCCATTTGACCAGATGGTTAGTCCACTCTAAATTTTCATGAATCACATAAACTTTTTCTGACATACTTTTCTCCTTCGTTTTTAAGCTAACAGGTTATTAAGATTACGACGGTAGCACATAGTTTGATTCTATTTCTGGAACAGCCACAATTGCTCTTTCATTTTTTTCTATAACAGAAACAGCTAAGGCTTGACCTACAACATTCAGAGCTGTTCTGCCTGCATTAACAAAGAAATCAACTGCAAAAATAAGTCCAACACCTTCTTCTGGTAAACCCAGTTGTGGAGCGGCTGCTAAAAGAACAACGATAGCTCCTGATGGAACCGTTGCCACCGTTTTACCAATAAGGGTTAAGACAAGAACCGTAAAGACTAATTGTCCGAAGCTCCACTCGATGCCATAGGCATTGGCAATAAAAACAGTGGCCATCGCAGAGTAAGCCGCTGCTCCTTCAAGGTTGAAAGAGTAACCAAGCGGAACGACAAAATCTGTGACAGCTTCATTATGTCCTCTGTCTTTTAACTTTTGTAACAAAGGTGGTAACACAATACTGGAACTGCCTGATATGAAGGCAAGCGTTAAAAGCTCCCAAATTTCCTTAATCATACTAGTATATGAAACCCTAAAAACTAAGGCAATAAACGGGAAAATAATCAAAAATAATACAGCATAAGCAGCGTATGTCCCAAACACAAATTGACCTAACCCAAACAACTTCTCCAAGCCAGTTGTGGCAACATCATGAGCGATGAAACCAAAAATCCCAATCGGCGATAGCTTGATAACAGCACCGACAATATGATAAATGGCCTCAATCCAAGTATTTAAAGCATCGATTAAAAACTGGCTTTTCTCCGTTTCTAACTTTCCAATTCCATAACCTAAGAATATAGCAAAAACAATACTGGGCAGCAAAGCACCTTCCGATAAGACTTTAATGATGTTAGAAGGAATGAAACCTAAGAAAAAAGTGTCCCATTCGATAGAAGATGTTAACCCTTCTAAGCTTGAACCTGCCTGTCCGATATTGGTATCATTGCCAAATCCTAGATTATAGGCAGCAAAGACAAAAATAGTCGTAATCAAGGTCGTGACAAGGAAAAAATACACTAACGATCGAGTCAATAATTTCCCAAACGACTCTTTTCCAATGACACCGGCTACAGCAACCACTACTAGAGGAACGACGAGGGGAATAATCACCATATTGATGAGATTCAGAAAGGCTTGCCCCAAAAATTGGTATCCATCTGCCCAAGAAGGTTGCAAGCAACCCACTAGAGCACCAAGTACCGATGCTATCAACAATTGCACGCCAAGAGATAACCGCGACGTAATACTTTTAATTGTTACCATAAACGACTCCTAACTATGATTGATGAACGTTATTCTAACATAAACGGAGAAATCCAGCTAATAGCGATTTTTAAAGGATTGATAGGCACACATTATCGTTTTTAATATCCATAATCCTATGATATTGATTGGCTATCACCTTTATCATTTGACCATTTCATAGCAAGGAAAATAATCTATAAAAAAAGAACTCATTGAGTTCTTTCAGACTGGAGACAAATCCTCTAAACAGTAAAGCAATTGAAATACAAGAGTCGACTGTAACGAAACTAAATTTGGGCAGTGACACAAGGAAAAAACAAAGGATTTCGCTACTTGTAGCATGTGAACGACATGTTTTACCTACTAGTAAGGACAATAGACAAATCAGTCCCCTAAGCTATTCTGCAGTTGTTTTTATCCTCTTTATTCCTAATCCATAGCTTTTAATTCCAAGACCATATCGCGGATTTGGGCCGCTAATTCGAAATCAAGCAATTCTGCTGCTTCTTGCATTTGTTTTTGCAGTTTCTTAATGGCTTCTTGACGCTCGGATTTAGTCATTGCTGTGTAATCAACCGCTTCCTCTGCTACATCGCTATCAGAAGCCTTGGAAATAGCAATTAAATCACGAATATCTTTCTTGATGGTTTGTGGCACAATGCCATGCTCTTCATTGTAGCGAATCTGGATCTCACGACGACGAGCAGTTTCATCCATGGCCCGTTGCATTGATTCAGTTATCTTGTCTGCATACATGATGACATGTCCTTCTGAGTTACGAGCAGCACGTCCAATAGTCTGGATAAGACCACGTTCATTTCGAAGAAATCCTTCTTTGTCAGCATCTAAAATCGCTACCAGACTAACTTCTGGAACATCGATCCCCTCACGGAGCAAGTTAATCCCGATAAGAACATCAAAAATACCCAAGCGAAGATCACGGATGATTTCAGTTCGTTCAAGCGTTTTAATATCTGAATGCATGTATTTAACCTTGACACCCATTTCTTTCAGATAATCTGTCAAATCCTCCGCCATTTTCTTAGTCAGCGTGGTAATAAAGGTACGCTCACCTTTTTCAGATCGTATCGTAATTTCTTCTAGCAAGTCGTCCATTTGTCCCATGGTTGGGCGAACTTCTACTTCTGGATCTAGAAGGCCTGTTGGACGGATGATTTGTTCAATGACAGTATCAGTTTGTTCGTTCTCATAGTCGCCAGGTGTCGCAGATACATAAACGATCTGATGAACATGGCTTTCAAATTCTTCGCGACGAAGCGGACGGTTATCCAAGGCTGATGGTAAACGAAATCCATAATCAACCAACATCTGTTTGCGAGAACGGTCACCATTATACATGCCCTTGATTTGCCCCATGGTCATGTGGCTCTCATCAATCATAATCATGAAATCCTCAGGGAAGAAATCCAGAAGTGTATAAGGTGGCTCGCCTTCACTCCGCCCATCCATATGGCGTGAATAGTTTTCGACACCGTTGGTATAGCCCATCTCGCGTAACATCTCAATGTCATATTCCGTTCGTTGTTTGAGGCGTTGGGCTTCTAGGAGTTTGCCTTCTGATTCAAAGACCTTTAGTTGCTCCTCTAACTCGGCTTGAATTTTGGCAATGGATTGCTCCATGTGCTCATCATTTGTCACAAAGTGAGTGGCAGGAAAGAGCACCAAATGCTCTACCTCTCCTAGGTTTTTACCTGTCAAACTTTCGATTTCACGAATGCGGTCAATTTCATCACCGAAAAATTCGACACGAAAGGCATGCTCATCACGAGAAGCTGGGAAAATTTCCACAACATCCCCGCGAACACGAAAACGTCCACGTTGGAAGTCAATATCATTACGTTCAAACTGAATATCTACCAATTGATTTAGCAATTGATCACGGGAGATTTCTTGACCTGGGCGCAGAGAAACGGCTGAATCAGCATATTCTTTGGGTGATCCTAAACCATAGATACAAGATACGGAAGCAACAACAATCACATCATTTCGCTCCAGAAGCGCTGATGTCGCTGAATGCCTTAATTTATCAATCTCATCATTAACCGAAGAATCCTTCTCAATATAAGTATCAGATGAGGGGACATAGGCCTCGGGCTGGTAATAATCATAATAGGAAACAAAATATTCCACCGCATTGTCCGGGAAAAACTCTTTAAACTCACCATAGAGCTGACCCGCCAAGGTTTTATTATGAGCAATAACCAAGGTTGGCTTGTTCACCTTGCTAATGACTTGACTCATGGTATAAGTCTTGCCGGTACCTGTGGCACCAAGTAAAATTTGAGATTTTTCGCCACCTTCGATATTATCAACTAGCTGCTCAATGGCTTGCGGTTGATCTCCTGAGGGTTGATATTTTGATACTAATTTAAATACATTATTTTCTTGTCTATCTATCATGCTTCTATTTTATCATAGCCCTTCCTTTTAAGAAGAGAAAAAGATTGTGAACTCAAGCAATTCTTTCCCCAACCATGCTGATACTGCTAGTTTTGCTTGTCTTTTTAATGGATGACGACTGTTCAATATCAAGCCAGTTTCGTCCGATGTTATTATCATTTTAATAAGTTTTACGAAAACTTAATCTTGTCATGTTAGGTTTTATCACACAACACCCTTCAAATCTTGCTATCTTGTTAATATTTTGCTATAATGAGCTATAATTTTTTTATATAAGGAGATGAACATGAAGACGAAATTTAAAGCATTTCTATTAACGCTTGTTTCTGTTTTCTTTGTGTTCGGTGCTCGTGTCGCCGCTGATACGATTGACGTTGTCTCTGACACCGCTTATGCACCATTTGAATTCAAAGATTCCGACCAAATTTACAAAGGGATTGATGTTGATATTATCAACGAGGTCGCCAAACGTAAGAATTGGGATGTTAATATGACTTTTCCTGGCTTTGATGCCGCAGTAAATGCTGTACAAGCTGGCCAAGCAGATGCCTTGATGGCTGGTACAACAGTTACTGAACCTCGTAAAAAAGTCTTTACATTCTCTGACACTTACTATGATACTGCTGTTGTCCTATATACTAAAAAAGGGAAAACTATTTCAAAATATAGCCAATTAAAAGGCAAAACAGTTGGTGTCAAAAATGGTACTGCTTCCCAAACTTTCTTAGATAAAATCCATAAAAAATATCACTTTAAAGTTAAAACATTTGACACTAGTGATCTTATGAATAACAGTCTTGATTCTGGTTCTGTTGATGCCGCTATGGATGATGAACCTGTTGTTCAATTTGCTATTAAACAAGGCAAGGATTACGCTATCAAAATGGATGGCGAGAAAGTCGGTAGTTTTGCTTTTGGCGTCAAAAAAGGAAGTCAGTATGAGTACCTTGTCAAGGATTTCAATGAAGCGTTTGCTGAAATGAAAAAAGATGGTACCTATGATGACATCATGACTAAATGGCTCGGTAAAGCTGCAACCATTGCTAAGCTAAGTTCCACTGGTGATGCGAACGCTAAGGCAGAGCCCCAAAAAGAACAATATGTGATCGCATCGGATACTTCTTTTGCACCATTTGAATACCAAGATGACGCTGGTAAATACACTGGTTTTGACATGGACTTAATCAAAGCCATCGCTAAGCAGCAAGGCTTTAAAATCAAAATTAACAATGTTGGCTTCGATGCTGCTCTTAACGCCGTGCAATCTAGCCAAGCTGATGGTGCTATCGCTGGTATGACTATTACCGAAGAGCGTAAAGGAACGTTTGATTTCTCAGATCCTTACTACACGACTAATATCATTCTTGCCATCAAAAAAGGAACTGATATTTCTTCCTATAAAGATTTAAAAGGGAAAACAGTCGGTGCCAAGAACGGAACGTCTTCTTACGATTTCCTCGCTAATAAAAAAGAGAAATACGGCTACAAACTAAAAGCATTTGACGAAGCGTCCACCATGTATGACAGCTTGAACTCAGGTTCTATCGATGCGCTTATGGATGATGAACCAGTCTTAGCATATGCCATTCAACAAGGTCGTCAGTTCGAAACGCCTATCAAAGGAGAGCCTTCTGGTCAGGTTGGATTTGCCGTTAAAAAGGGAACTGACACAGAACTCATTGAAATGTTTAATAATGGTATGGCTGCTCTTAAAGAAGATGGCACTTACGACAAACTTGTTAAAAAATACCTTGCTACTTCAACAACCTCTAACAATAAAGAGGAAAAAACTATTGATGAAACAACGATTCTTGGTCTCATCAAAAACAATTACAAACAACTTCTTTCTGGCCTTGGAACGACCGTTAGCCTAACGCTGATTTCATTTGCCATTGCTATGGTTATCGGAATTATCTTTGGCATGATGGCTGTCGCTCCAAATAAAACACTACGTGTCATTTCAACTGTTTTCGTTGACGTGGTGCGTGGTATCCCACTTATGATTGTAGCTGCCTTCATTTTCTGGGGAATCCCTAATCTTATCGAAAGCATTACAGGCCAACAATCACCTATCAATGACTTTGTTGCCGCAACGATTGCCCTTTCTTTAAATGGTGGTGCTTATATTGCTGAAATTGTACGTGGTGGTATTGAAGCTGTTCCTATTGGACAGATGGAAGCTAGCCGAAGTCTCGGTGTCTCTTACAAAACAACTATGCGTAAGGTTATTCTACCCCAAGCTGTTAAACTAATGCTTCCAAACTTCATCAACCAATTTGTTATTTCTTTGAAGGATACCACCATCGTATCAGCTATTGGTTTAGTGGAACTTTTCCAAACAGGTAAGATTATCATTGCTCGTAACTACCAATCTTTCCGGATGTATGCAATCCTTGCAATCATTTATCTAGTCATCATTACTCTATTGACTAAGTTGGCAAAACGTTTAGAAAAGAGGCTTAAATAATGGCAGAATTAAAAATCGATGTCCAAGATTTACACAAATCCTATGGCGATAACGAAGTTTTAAAAGGAATTAATGCTAAATTTTACGAAGGTGATGTGGTTTGTATCATCGGTCCTTCTGGATCAGGAAAATCAACCTTCCTTCGCACTCTTAATCTATTAGAAACCATTACAAGTGGTAATGTTGTCGTTGATGGCTTTGAGCTTTCCGACCCCAAAACAAATATTGATAAAGCTCGTGAAAACATCGGCATGGTGTTCCAACACTTCAACTTATTCCCCCACATGACTGTTCTTGAAAATATCATGTTTGGACCAATTGAACTTGGTAAATTAGGAAAAGCTGAGGCTGAAAAACAAGGAATGGACCTCCTTGAAAAAGTTGGGCTGGCTGAAAAACGGGATGCTCTTCCAGATAGTTTGTCTGGCGGGCAGAAACAACGTGTAGCCATTGCTCGTTCATTAGCAATGAATCCTGATATCATGCTCTTTGATGAACCCACTTCTGCCCTTGACCCTGAAATGGTTGGGGATGTTCTTAACGTTATGAAAGATCTAGCAGAGCAAGGCATGACCATGTTAATTGTGACCCATGAGATGGGATTTGCCCGTCAAGTTGCCAATCGTGTTATCTTTACCGATGGTGGTCAATTTATCGAGGATGGTACACCAGAACAAATCTTTGATAACCCACAACACCCACGACTTAAAGACTTCCTTGATAAGGTTCTCAGTCATTAAGAAAAAAGCTTTCAAGTTTCATAACTTGAAGGCTTTTTTGATGTTTTGTAAAAATGCTTCTGACTCTTCTCTGCTTATAAGATGATACACTTTTTTCTGGGGAAATCTATCCATTAAAGCTAAAATGTTAGGACGGCTCTTCTCAGGAAATTGTTTGATAAAGTCTAAAAACTCTAAATCGATTTCTGTCTCAACCCAAGGCATATCCGGTCTAACAGTCCCGATTCTCTTCGTCACTCCTTCTATACAGGTGTCCAATGGGAAATCGAGAAAGATAATCGTATCGCACGCTTCAAAGCGCAAATCTAATGTGCTGCCATAATTACCGTCAATAATCCAAGAATCTTGCTTTAAAACCGTTTTTTGACGTTCTAGAAAAACGTCAGGTTCAACAGTGGTTTTGTCAGCATTCCAATTCATTAAATCCAAATGATGTAAGGGAAGTTTGGTTAGCTCTGCTAATCTTCTGGCTAAGGTGGACTTGCCCGAACCAGGACACCCAATAATGATAATTTTCTTCATCATTCTATCATACCAAAATTGACACCGTTTGCAAAATATGCTATAGTCAATTCAATAAGATTTGGAGGTAAGGAGCACATGATTCACTAAGTTTCAAAATACGATAGCTTTATCAAGTTTTGTCTTTTAGTGTGCCCTTTTGTACCTGTTTTCAAATGCTAATCTTTCGTACTCTTCTAAAGTCAATGGAGACCTTGCTGACTTGATTGAATGACCTTCAGTTCTATCGACAGCAGCATTTTCTGGTCTTAATTTGATTTTCGTTGACTATCAGGTCTCTTTGCATACTCAAACTCTCTACTTGATAAAGTAGGGAGTTTTTAGCTTGTTTAAAAGGAGGCATTTATGTTACAAACGCAACATCTTACCCTAACCCATCAAAAAGACTTGCAGGATTTAGTTAATAATCTTGATTTGGTGGTTAACGAGGGTGATAAACTAGCCATTATCGGTGAAGAAGGGACTGGTAAATCCAGCCTTATCAAAGCGCTCATAGACCCTGCTGCTGTGTCCGACTACATCAATGTAGAAGGAAACATCATAAATCAATTTCATCGTATCGGTTACTTACCACAAAGTCTAACTTCAGATCAACTGAAACAAAGGGTAACTGATTTTCTTTATGGGAACATAGACTACAGCACTTTCGACTTCTCTTTATTTTACAGAATGGCTGAGCGTTTTCATCTTGATGTAGAGCGATTCGAGGATAATGATCAGACTCTATCTAGTTTATCAGGCGGGGAAAAATTAAAGATCCAATTATTAAAAATTTTAGCACAGGATCCTGATTTGCTAATCTTAGATGAGCCATCTAGTGACTTGGATCAAGATAGTATTGCTTGGTTAGAACACTTTATTGCTCAATCGAATAAGACGATTATTTTTATTTCTCACGACGAAGCCTTTTTAGAACAGACAGCTACTGCTGTTCTTCATTTAGAGTTGCTAAAAAAGCGTTCCGAACCGCGCGCTAGCTATTTCAAAGGTGGCTATAGTGACTATACAGAAAATCGGAGAGAGACTTTTGAACGCCAACTGCAACGAGCCAACAAGGAAAGAGAGGAACATCAAGATCGTATGGCTCGCAGTCACCGTATTCATCAAAGCGTAGAGCACCAACTTCGTCATACTAAAAATGATGTCGCAGGTCGTTTATTAGCTAAAAAACTAAACACCATTCTTTCCCAAGAAAAACGTTACGCCAAGGAGGCCGAAAAGTTTACGGAAATTCCGCAAGATATGGATGCTATCGACCTCTTCTTTTCAGAAATCTCTCCCCTTTCCACAAACAAAATCCTGATCAATTGGGCAGAACAACCCCTTGAAACCGGTCAAACGATTAACTTACTGATTAAAGGACAAGACAAGATAGTTATCACTGGTCCCAATGGCGTTGGTAAAACTGGCCTTCTCAAACAAATCTTGAACGAACTATCTTCTAGATCAGATGTATCCCTGGGCTACATGCCCCAACATTATGATGAGTTTTTAAACCACAATCTTTCTACTCTTGACTTTCTAACTGACGTTACTGAGCCAGAAAAAGCAAGAACGCTACTAGCAAGCCTTCAATTCACAAGAGATGAAATCTCGCATTCCTTAATAGACTTATCTGGCGGTCAAAAGGCCAAACTCTTCTTAGCTAAAATGGTTTTAGCGGGTAATAATGTGCTAGTCTTAGATGAGCCAACTCGACATTTTTCTCCGACCAGTCAGCCCATTATCCGAGAAATACTCCGAGACTTTCCAGGTGCCATCATTAGCGCTTCACATGACAGAAACTATATTAAAGAAATTGCTCGAACTAGCTATCAGCTAACTCCCAAAAAACTCGAACAAATAAGACAATGACATTTCCCAAATACGGCCAATCTGATAAAATAGAATAATCCTATCAACAGAAAGTATCCTATGATTATCAAACTTCTTGCTGTCTTACATGACATCTACAAACATGTTATCGTATACAGTCTTCGCACGGCTTTTTTACAGGTAACTATAACCATTGGTGGCTCTTATTTACTTTCCTGGCTTTTCCGTGGCATTTTAGTAACCTCGGGGTTTCCTGGCTTATCTATGGATAATATCCATAGCTTTTTGGCTAATCCATTGACGTTTTTACTCCTACTGATTTATTTACTTGTACTAGCCTTTCTTGTTTTTATAGAATTCTCTTTTCTTGTTGAAATACTACGTTACAAAGATACTCCTTTAGAATTGGGATTTGACTACTTTAAAACCGATTGTAAAAACTTTATTAACAGCATCAGGGGACGACATTTCTTTGCCTTTCTGTCGTATCTGCTGATGACCATTCCAGTGCTTCGTTTTTTCTTCTCATCCGCTCTTATTGAAAGACTCTATATTCCTGAATTTATCATTGGAGAATTGCAAAAATCTCAATCTGGTCAAGTAGGGCTCTTTATCGTCTACGCTCTACTCTTTTATATCAATAGTCGATTAGTCTACACACTCCCTTTAACCGTTACTCGCAAGGAGAGTTCTTTCACTGATAACCTCAAAACCAGTTGGCAAATGACTGCGGGGCGATCCTTACTAACCCTCATTGGATTGGCAGTTATTGCCGGAACCATTACACTGCTATCCATGATAGCAGCAGGTCTTTTGCTGGGGAGCCTTTCTCTTCTTTTTAGGGGAAATAGCGGTACAGAGGTATTAGCTCAAACTATTTTAGTCAGTCTGACTTGGTTAATCCTATTTGCTGCAAGTCTTTTGATTAAGCTAGCTTCCTTGGCTTATCTCATTCTAGAACTTGAACAAAATGATATTCTTGACGTCAAACCAAGTCCCCAACGTCGAAAAAGCCGTTGGGTGCGACTGCTTCTTTTAAATATCATCGTTGCTTTTGGAGCTTTCTTTTACTATGCCAATCGACTTGGCAATGGGGACCCAGAAAAGGTTAACATTATCGCTCATCGTGGCTATGTTGACAAGGCCGTTGAAAATTCGATGGAGGGTCTGAAAGCTTCTAAAAAAGCAGGGGCAGATATGGTTGAGATTGATGTTCTAATGACAAAGGATAAACAATTTATCATTAATCATGATGATGACCTTAGGCGTCTTTCTGGCCAAGCCAAGCGAGTCAGTCAATCCAAAGCAAAGGATATCATCGGTCAAACTCTTAGACAAAATGAACACACTAGCCAAATCGTCTCTTTCCAAAGATTTTTAGAAGAAGCTCAGAAGTTAAACTTACCTCTGTTGATTGAATTAAAACCTACGAAACATCAACCAGACTATGCCGAATATTTCCTAAAAGAATTAAGCAAGGTTTCACCCCATCCCCAAAATCAATTCATGTCTTTGGATTTAAAGCTTATCGAAACGATTGAGAAAAAACGCCCTGATCTTAAAACCGGGCATGTGATCACTTTTCAATTTGGAGACTTTATCAGTGATAAGGTTGACTTCTATGCTCTTGAAGAATTTTCATACACTAATCACATCGCTAAATTAGCTCGCAATAAACACAAGGATTTATACATTTGGACTATCAATGACCAAAAGCAATTAGCAAGATACTTAAAAACACCTATTGATGGGATTATCACAGACTACCCTAATAAAGCTCGCTACGAACAGAAGCATATGACAAATAAGCCACAAGATTATTTAACGTTTTTGATGAGATTATACCATTTAGACTAAATGTAAAAAAGCACTATCATTTCTATAATGGGACAAACCCACTCTGTAGAGATAATAGGGCTTTTTAGCTTGGGCATAAACTTCCATCTGACTTTTCATATAAAGCAAGTAAACGTATCGTTAGAACTAAAAGAGTCCAATATCAAAATATCGTTTGTTTTACAGTAGCCTACGGTTATCAACATAAGGCGTTGTTCAGATTTCCGACTGTTCTCATTGCCAAGGAAATATGATATTAGGAACCACGACAATCTTCATTCTGAACATTCAAAGAATGGTAACCCTTCTTTGAAATCATAAAGAGGTATACGGTATTAAAGAAGACAAAAACAGGGAGAATGATGGGAAAATATTACCCTCAGGACATCCACCATTATAATATGAAGCATTGTCAAATCACCCCTTCAAAAGGGGGGTGTTCTCAAGAAGGGACTAATGCTATAACCCTTAACAGTAATCAGCACCTCTTTCAGAAGAAGTATTAGGAAATGCTGTATGTTAAAGAAAAGGCCAAATACCGCTACAAGATAGCGATCAAAAATGTAGCATTTAAACACAGATATGGTCTTGATGTTTTCAAGGGCATCGGATCTTTTCAACATAGCACTGTGCTTAACATGAAAAGGATTATGACTCCAATAACCCCAAAATAAGCAAAAAAAGGAATCTACCCAAGTATGAGTACAATTCCTCTTTTTTATGTAAACAGCAGAACTTACTTTTCCAGTAGGGCCACTTCTCGTCTTCTCTTTTGTTTAGCCATCAGTTATCCATTATCGTCTACAGTAGGCTGGTTTTCGGAACTCTAGTGACTTCAAAAAACGGATTTTTCTTGCTTTGAACATATCACAAAAGAAAAGACCAAACTAGTCCTCTCTCGTTGTTTATGATAAGTCACCCACTGCAGTTAACAATGAGCCTTTGTTATTGATTTAATTCTGTTTCTTTGGCTTTTCGCTCACGCTC
This sequence comes from Streptococcus halotolerans, assembly GCF_001598035.1. Lineage (NCBI taxonomy): Bacteria > Bacillati > Bacillota > Bacilli > Lactobacillales > Streptococcaceae > Streptococcus > Streptococcus halotolerans. Next base: position 692,191 of record NZ_CP014835.1, read on the forward strand.
TAAGCGTAATTTTCGATTTGGATTAAGTTGGTTGAACAGTTCTTCTAGTTTAGCAGCATTCCAAACATCGGCCGCCGAAACAAAATGACCATCCTTATCTTTAAAAGATATGGGTTTATCTCCCATGACAACCTCCCGTAAATGATTTTTTGAGTTCTAGTTTTGAGACGATAGACCATTTAGCTACATTTCCTTGATCATCGCATATACATTACAGAAATTCCCATAACTTCGACTGCCTACATTGCTGTTTCCAGATAGTCCAGGGTGCGATACGAAAAAAGCTATCTATGTTATCGTCTCCAAGCTAGGGAGTATTTACAACTGACCTCGGCAACAAAACCTCTAAGAAAGCTAACCTAGTGTAACATCTTAGTGGGCATTTTTCTTAGAATGTCAATTTCGAATTGTCACAGCTGTAAGTGACGATGAACAGTTAACGGTCTTTGTTTTCTAATCTACAAATTCAAATTCAAAGTTACCGATACGGACAATATCACCATCTTTAGCGCCACGTTGGCGAAGAGCATCGTCGACACCCATACCACGCAGTTGACGTGCAAATTTCATAAGGGATTCGTCGCGTTCCAAATTCGTCATGGCAAAGAGTTTTTCCAATTTCTCACCAGATAATACCCAGGTGGCATCATCATCACGTGAAATATCAAATGGACGTTCATCTGGATTGAAGCCGTAGTAAACTTCGTCATCTTGCATATCGGATTCATCATAAAGCAAGAAGTCATCTGTATGATCCAATAACTCAGAGGTTGCTTCAAGAAGATTCTCTAAACCTTGATGAGCAATACTTGAAATTGGGAAAATCATTGGTAAATCGTCAAATTCATCATATTCTTTTGCCAATTTCTCTTTGAATACTTTAAGATTATCTTCGGATTCTGGCATGTCCATCTTATTAGCTACAATAACTTGCGGGCGTTCCATCAAACGAAGATTGTAAGATTCCAACTCATTATTAATCGTTTGATAATCTTCAAATGGATCACGACCTTCGCTAGCGGACATGTCAATAACATGCAGAATCACTCGCGTACGCTCAATATGACGTAAGAATTGTGTTCCTAAGCCGACGCCTTGATGAGCTCCCTCGATCAGTCCTGGAAGGTCTGCCATGACGAAACTCTCACCTGACTTAGTGCGTACCATACCGATGTTAGGGACAATAGTTGTGAAGTGGTAAGCACCAATCTTAGGTTTAGCTGCTGAAACCACACTTAAAAGTGTTGACTTACCAACAGACGGGAAGCCAACTAAACCAACATCAGCCAAAATTTTCAATTCAAGCTCAAGTTGACGATCTTCTCCAGGCTCCCCATTTTCAGCAATTTCAGGTGCAGGGTTTCTAGGGGTTGCAAATCGAATATTACCACGTCCGCCACGTCCGCCGCGTGCAACAACGAATTCTTGACCGTTTTCAATTAAATCGGTTAGAACTTTCCCAGTCTCTGCATCACGGACGGTTGTTCCTTGGGGGACTTTGACATAAAGGTCTTGAGCACCTTTTCCGTGCATGCCTTTCGTCATTCCTTTTTCCCCAGCTTGAGCGTTAAATTTACGGTTGTATCGAAAATCCATCAAGGTACGAAGACCTTCATCTACGACAAAAATGACATTACCGCCACGTCCGCCGTCACCTCCCCAAGGTCCTCCGTCTGGAACATACTTTTCTCGACGGAAGGCAACCATGCCATCACCGCCACGACCAGCTTTCACTGAAACCTTGGCTGTGTCTAAAAACATACTCATATTTTCCTCTTTTCTTAGCAGAAAAAAACGCTTTACAGCGTTTCCTTACCAGCCTAATGAACCTAGTGCTGACACGACAAGACCAGCAACGGTTATGATAACCATCAAAAAGACGACTACAATAGTTAATTTTTGAAATGCTGTTTTCTTACGTGGTCCGTTATCTCCAAAAGCCAAAAGTAATACCTCTTATTCTGAATTTATCTCTTAAAATGATACCATTATTTAGATTATATAGCAACTGAAACCAGTCACTTCCTAAGATTTAGAAGCGTCGAGAAATTGTGATTTTAAAGCGTTTTTATGATAAAATAAACTTACTATGTAAAAAGGAGATAGTTATGGTTTTACCTAATTTTCAAGCTAATTTAGCAAAATATGCTGAATTGCTAATCGCCAAAGGGGTTAACGTCCAAAAAGGACACACACTTATCATTTCAATTGGCGTTGATCAAGTTGATTTCGCTCGTTTATTAACCAAATTTGCCTACCAATATGGGGCTGCTGAAGTGGTTGTTGACTACATTGATGATCAAATTACACGTGACCGCTTCTTACACGCTGATGAAGAACGTGTCACAAGCGTTGCTGACTATCTTGTGGCTAAATCAAATTATTTCTTAGAGAAAAAAGCTAGTCGCTTAGTGATCCGGTCATCCGATCCAAATGTTTTCTCTGCTGTTGATCAAGAACGTTTGTCAAAAGCTACTCAAGCTCAAGCAATTGCACTTGCTGCACAGCGTGAGGCAACACAATCAAATAAAATTAGCTGGAATTTAGCAGCTGCATCTGGGAAAGAGTGGGCCGCTCTTGTCTTCCCTGATTTAGCGACTGAAGAAGAGCAAGTCGATGCCCTTTGGGATACTATCTTCAAACTTAACCGTGTTTATGAAGAAAACCCAATTAAAGCTTGGGATCAACATCAAGCGAACCTAGTTTCAAAAGCTGATATTTTAAATAAATACCAATTTGATGCCCTTCATTATACAGCTCCTGGGACTGACTTGACGCTTGGTATGCCTAAAAATCACCTTTGGGAAGCTGCTGGTAGCATTAATGCTCAAGGCGAGGAATTTATCGCCAATATGCCAACCGAGGAAGTCTTCACAGCTCCTGATTACCGTCGCGCCGATGGTTATGTGTCTTCTACCAAACCATTAAGCTATGCTGGGGTTATCATCGAAGACATGAAGTTCACGTTTGAAAATGGGCGCATTGTTGATGTTACTGCCAAAAAAGGCGAAGACACCATCAAACGTCTAGTCGAAGAAAGTTCTGGCGCTCGCTCTCTGGGTGAAGTCGCTCTTGTCCCACATAAAACACCTATTTCATTATCAGGATTGACTTTCTTCAATACTCTCTTTGATGAAAATGCCTCAAACCACTTGGCTATCGGTCAAGCTTATGCCTTTAGCATTCAAGGTGGTACTGAGATGTCCAATGAAGAACTCGAAGCTGCTGGACTTAATCGTTCAACCGCACACGTTGACTTCATGATTGGCTCTGATCAAATGGATATTGATGGTATCACTGCAGATGGGCAAGTTGTTCCGATTTTCCGTAAGGGAGAATGGGCAATCTAAAGGTAATCATATCAAAAAGAATCTCGCTTGGTTAAACGAGATTCTTTTTATAATGTCACATCGAATGACTCTAGACTTGAGAGCTCTTTTTCAGTAAGGCGACGCCAATCACCTTTTTTTAAACGACTATCAAGCAATAGCGGTCCCATGGATAGACGTTTTAGATGGATAACTTCCTTGCCACAAGCTTTCACCATACGTTTGACCTGGTGGAATTTACCTTCTTGAATCGTAATATGAACAAGACTTTTTTGATTTTCCATGTCCACTGATACAATAGCTAACTGAGCGGGTAGGCAAACATGATCACTTAAGGCAATGCCTTTTTGAAACATAAGCTGATCTTCCTTGGTCATGATACCTGCCACTTCTGCTTGATAGACCTTATCAACATGTTTCTTAGGAGATAGCATAGCATGAGCTAAATGTCCGTTGTTGGTCAATAAAAGCAAACCTTCTGTGTCAATATCTAAACGACCAACTGGAAAAACACCTTTCTTTTTAGCCAGATCATCCAAACAATCCACAACTGTTTTATGGTGAGCATCCTCTGTCGCTGAAACCACTCCTGCTGGCTTATGTAACATGTAGTAAAGAAATGTCTCATAAACCAATAATTGACCATTATAAAACACTTGATCCACCAACGGATCGATATGACATTTGGGTGATGTTTCTACTTCTCCGTTTACTGCTACCTGCTTCTTCTTGAGAATAGCTTTAACTTCGGTACGAGAACCAATGCCATTTTCAACTAAAAATTTATCAAGTCTCATCTCTTTCTCCATATTGTTGTAGTTGCCATAGACAAATAGTCTTAATGGTTTCCTTTGGAAGTTCCTGATCATAGGGCAACTGAAAACCACGTTTGGTAAATGATAGTTCAGGGTATTTATCTTCCCAATAAGACACAGCTTCAAGCCCAACATAAACATTGACATGCTTTTTAAAGGCTTGAAAGTGGATAATGTAAGTATTTTGCCAATAAGAAGGCATGGACCAGGCTAAACCTTCTAAAGCATTTGGCAAGATGGTCTTAATCATCTCTCTTAGTTCTTTCAACAGAGGCTGATGTGTTTCATCCTCCTTGGCAATATAATTATCTACGGCCTTACTGTCTGCAAGCATTGGCATAGCTTTAACCTCACTATTATTTTCATCTCTTCAATCATACCAAAAAAGCCGTCAATTGACGACTTTATGGTTCTAATCGATACCAATTTCTGCTCGTACAACATCAGCGATAGTATCAACATAATAGTCTACTTCTTCATCTGTTGGAGCTTCTGCCATTACTCGAAGAAGAGGTTCTGTTCCACTTGGACGAACGAGAATACGACCATTACCAGCCATTTCAGCTTCCATCTTAGCAATGATATCAGCGATAGCTGGAACTTCCATACTCTTATCTTTCATGCCATTTTCAACGCGAATATTGACCAGCTTTTGTGGGTAAATAGTGACTTCCGATGACAACTCAGACAGGGACTTCCCTGTTTCCTGCATGACTTTTGTCAATTGGATCGCTGTCAATTGACCATCACCGGTCGTGTTGTAATCCATAATAATGACATGTCCAGACTGTTCACCACCAAGATTATAACCTGATTGACGCATTTCTTCGACAACATAGCGGTCACCAACTGATGTCACTACCTTTTCAATTCCTTCTCTATCCAGAGCTTTATGGAAACCTAGGTTGGACATAACAGTCGTTACAATCGTATTTTTAGCTAATTGACCATGTTGAGCCATGTGTTTACCGATGATGTACATGATTTTATCACCATCTACAATCTCACCATTCTCATCTACTGCAATTAAACGATCGCTATCACCATCAAAAGCCAAGCCAATCGCTGAACCAGTTTCTTTAACCAAGTCTTGAAGAGCTTCTGGGTGTGTTGATCCAACCCCTGCATTGATGTTCAAGCCATCTGGCTGATCCCCAATGACTGAAATATTAGCATCCAAATCTAGGAAGACATGACGTGCTGAACGATGGGCAGCACCGTTGGCTCCGTCAAGGGCAACTTTCATACCATCAAGGGTAACACCTGTAGAAACCAAGAAGGCTTCATATTTACGAAGGCCTTCTGGATAATCCACTAAACTGCCAAGACCTTCAGCTGATGGACGAGGTAAGTTATCGTCATCAGCATCTAAAAGTGCTTCAATCTCGGCTTCTAAGGCATCACTGAGTTTGAAACCATCATTAGCGAAGAATTTGATTCCATTATCTTGGGCAGGATTATGACTAGCTGAAATCATCACACCAGCGCTAGCATTTTCAGTTCTGACAAGATAGGAAACGCCTGGTGTTGCCAGCACACCAAGTCGGTAGACTTCAATGCCAACAGATAAGAGTCCTGCTACCAAAGCAGCTTCTAGCATTTCACCAGAAATACGAGTATCACGTGCTACAAAGACTTTAGGACGTTCGTTTTCATGCTGACTAAGAACATAGCCACCAAAACGCCCCAATTTAAATGCTAGTTCTGGTGTTAACTCTGTGTTTGCTTCTCCACGAACACCATCTGTTCCAAAATATTTTCCCATAGTTTTTAGCGCTTAATGCGCTCCTCCATTTTTCTTAAAGTTATTATGTCTTATTTCTTAGTTGCTGTCAACTTAACCGTAACGGTTTGCGGGATGATTGTTACATTCGACGCAGACAATGAAACCGTCTTTGACACGTCTTTGGAAACCCCTGTAATATCTACGGTCCCTTTAACACTATCAATAGCATCAAGTTCCTCTTGTGTTCCAGACACGGTTACTGTTTCCTGACTCAACTTATAGCCAATGTTTATCAAGTTATCTGACAGCACACCTGTCACTGATAAATTAATGGGTACTTCTTTAGTTAATTTTTTTACCGAAACTTTCAATTGAGTTTTAGCAGGATCAACAATTGAGGGCAAAATAGTGCCATCTGAAGAAACAGCTTGTAAATTAACAGTGCCACTGTAATCACTACTTAAAACCTTATCAGATGCCAAGACCGCCTCAACATGATCAATTTGTTGTAAGGTGGATTCATTGCTAGTGACGGTGACCTCAGAAATTCCAGTCTCTATGTTTTCAATCTTATAGCCGTCTGCTACCTGCTCTGGGGGAATCGTTGATTTTACCTTAAAGGTTTTTTTAGCTTTTTTGCCAATTGTAATCGCGACACTTTTCGGATTAACCGTAGCATTCACATCCCTAGGTAAGCCAACGACTTTTAATTTGGCGTTAGCCGTTCCAGCTTTGACATTGGATAAATCCGCTACAACCTTAAAACGACGAGTATCTTCATTAATCTCAGAATCAAGCTTGATACGATTGGTAGAGGTTAGGTAAACTTCCGCTTCGTAAGAATAACCACTGATAAAATACTTTTCAGTATCATACTTAATATCAATGGGAACACTTTCAATGGTATGGCTATAAGTCTCTGTGACACGAGATAATTGTGTTCCAGAAGCATTATAAGCCGTCGATTTAGCTAAAAAGAATAGAACTAAGGCAAAGAAAACAGAAACAATAATGTAGAAAATGGGTTGGTTAAAAAATTTCTTAATCATTTCTTCTGCCTCCCAAACAAGCGTTCCTTCCAACCAAGTGGTTTATCTAAATCTGCCATGAGAATGTCTTTTAAAACCAGCTCAAAACTTTCGTTGCTCAGATCGTGTTGAAAACGTCCGTTATGTGTAATCGAGATACCACCTGTTTCTTCTGATACAATAATCGTTAGGGCATCAGAATTCTCGGATAAGCCAATCGCTGCTCTGTGCCTTGTTCCAAATTCTTTTGAGATGGCTGTTGATTCCGTCAAAGGGAGATAACAACACGCAGCTGCAATTTTTTTACCTTTTATAATGACTGCACCATCATGTAAAGGCGTATTTGGAATAAAGGTATTAATCAACAACTGACTGGAGACATCTGCATTTAAGGGAATTCCTGTACTGATATATTCCTGCAAGGTCTGTGTCCCTTGAATGGAAATGAGGGCACCGATTTTACGAGGGCTCATGTAAGCTACCGATTTAACCAGAGCTTCTATCAGTCTTTCCTCATCAGTCGTTACAGAAGAACCTGGTGCAAATAGCTGTGTGGTTTTACCGAATTTCTCTAACCCTAGACGAATTTCAGGTGCAAAGATAACAACACCTGCAATAACGCCATACGTAATAATTTGATTCATCAAATAGGTTATGGTTGTTAAACCGATAAATTCTGCTAATAATTTTAAGAGAATAAATAAGATAATCCCTTGAACTAAAGACATGACTTTAGTCCCAGCCAATGCTTTAATAAAGCGATAAATAAGATAGGCAACAAGACTGACGTCTAAAATATTAACTAATATGGTCCAAGGGCTGTCAAACAGTGATTGCCAGAACCTAGCATCAAACTGTGAAAAAAAACTCATGTTGGTACGCTCCTTCTTATCTGTACCTTCTAAATAGACACTGTTTTCATTATAGCATTTTCTCTAGCTAGTTTGTAGTATTTTTGTTAGAATAAAACCATGACTATGAAAACACAAATGGGAATTTTTGCCGGTAAAACAGCTCATTTTTTTCTTTCTAAAATGGGACGTGGCTCAACTCTACCTGGAAAAGTTGCCCTTAAATTCGATACTAATATTTTAGATAATCTGGCTAAAGATTATGAAATTGTTGTTGTCACTGGTACCAATGGCAAAACCCTCACAACTGCTCTCACAGTTGGAATTCTCAAAGAGGCTTTTGGCGACATCGTAACCAATCCCAGCGGTGCCAATATGATAACTGGAATCACTTCCACCTTCTTAACAGCTAAACCGAATAAATCTGGAAAGAAAATTGCGGTGCTTGAAATTGATGAGGCCAGTCTCCCCAAAATTACGGAGTACATCACCCCTAGTCTTTTTGTTTTCACCAATATTTTCCGAGATCAAATGGACCGCTACGGTGAGATTTATACCACTTATGATATGATCTTAGCAGGTGCTGCTAAGGCGCCTCAGGCAACTATTCTAGCTAACGGAGACAGTCCTCTGTTCCATTCGCGACAAGTGATTAACCCTGTCCAATTTTATGGTTTTGAAACAGAGTCCCACGAACCACAGTTAACCCACTACAATACAGAAGGTATTGTCTGTCCAAAATGTGAGCACATTTTACAGTATAAGATGAACACTTACGCTAATCTTGGTGATTATGTCTGCCTCAACTGTGACTTCAAGCGTCCGCAACTAGACTACAAACTGACAGCCTTAACCAACATTACCAATACAACATCTGAGTTTGTCATTGATGGACAGGATTACAAAATCAATGTTGGCGGCTTGTACAACATCTATAACGCTCTTGCTGCCGTCTCAGTTGCCGAGTACTTTGGCGTTTCACCTGAGAACATTAAGGCTGGTTTTGAGAAGAGTCGCGCGGTCTTTGGACGACAAGAAACATTCAAAATCGGTGATAAATCATGTACCTTAGTCCTCATTAAAAATCCTGTGGGAGCTAGTCAAGCTCTCGAGATGATTAAATTAGCAGATTATTCATTCTCCTTATCCGTTCTTTTAAATGCCAACTACGCAGATGGTATTGACACATCTTGGATCTGGGATGCCAACTTTGAAGCCATTAACGACATGGATATCACAGAAATTAATGCCGGTGGCGTACGCCAAACTGAAATTGCTCGACGTTTACGAGTGACCGGTTATCCAGAAGATAAGATTCATCAAGCCGAAACCTTGGATGACATCATATCCAAGATTGAACATCAAACAGCTGATCACGCATACATCTTAGCAACTTATACAGCAATGCTTGAGTTCCGAGACATCCTAGCCACTAAAAAAGCTGTTGGAAAGGAGATGAACTAATGGTTTATACCTCTTTACAATCTCCCCAAAATCAAAATTATGATTATGATTTAACGATTGCTCATCTCTACGGCAATCTTCTAAATACCTACGGAGATAACGGTAATATCCTTATGATGAAATATGTTGGAGAGAAATTAGGTGCCAAAATGACCTTCGACATCGTATCCATAGGGGATGATTTTGATCATCATGATTACGATATGATCTTCTTTGGTGGTGGTCAGGATTACGAACAATCCATTGTAGCCAAAGATTTACCAAGCAAACGCCAAAGTATTGACCAATTCATCCAAGAGGATAAAGTTATCTTGGCCATCTGTGGGGGGTTCCAACTGTTGGGACAATATTATGTTCAAGCTAATGGTGTCAAAATTGATGGTATTGGTGTAATGGGACACTATACGCTCAATCAAGAAAATAACCGTTACATTGGTGATATCAAAATTCATAATGAAGAATTTAACGAAACCTATTATGGTTTTGAAAATCATCAAGGCCGCACCTTCCTTTCAGACGATGAAAAACCATTAGGAAAGGTTATCTACGGCAATGGTAATAATAAAGAAGATGGTAGCGAAGGCGTTCATTATAAAAATGTTTATGGGTCCTACTTCCATGGTCCAATCTTATCCAGAAATACCAACTTGGCTTACCGATTAGTGACCACAGCCCTGCGCAATAAATATGGTCAAGACCTTGCCTTACCAAGCTATGAAGCTATTTTAGGACGGGAAGTTCCTGAAGAGTACGGTGATGTTAAGTCAAGAGTAGCATTTGAACAATAAATACAAAAAATCAAAATCTCAAGAACGAGATTTTGATTTTTTGTTTTCTTTTAAACTTAACGAATTCCTTTCATCAACTCTTCAACAATTCGTTCCAATTTTTTAAATCAGACTAGGTAATGCCGATCTAGCCTAGACATGAACACATCAAGTCAACGCGGGAGCTCAGTCTCTGTATACAATCGATTTTAGTTGAGAAGGAGTGAGTTTTTTGTCATAACATCACGAAACCGTTATTTCTGAATTTTGCTAAGCATGAATACAATCCTATCCGTAAAACCCAAGTTCACATCAAAGAGATACTTCTAAAAAGTATTACCAATTGGTGGTACTTTTCTGGAGGGGCTTTTGTTTTTCTCTTGTTTCAATTTGGTATATTTTTCTCAAAAAAAGAATCTGGATTTTTCATCCAAATTCTTCTTACCACTATTGAAAACAGTTCAGGAGTTATGAAAGCTTCTCGAGTAACTGTGAGAGTTCTTCCCACTCTTCCATCAATTGGATTTGATTTTCTTGGATCGCATCCAGCTCCTTTTGCAAATCTGCTAATGCCATGGCATCATTGCTCTGTGTCATCTGCTCGGTAATATCTGCTTCTTGATGATCAATCATTTCCAATTGCGTTTCAATAGCTTCAACGCGGCGAGCGATCTTACGAACTTCTTTTTGATTAGCCTTTTGTTGTTGGTAATCTGTAGAACCCTGTGATGTACTTACTACCTCTTGTTCAAAGTCTCCAACAGCCTCTTGAGCTAAAAATGCTAACTCTGCCTTTTTCTCGACATAATAATCGTAATCACCGAGATAAAGCGTTGCCCCTTCTTCGGAAATTTCTAAAACCTTGGTAGCGATACGATTGATAAAATAGCGATCGTGACTAACAAACAGTAAACTCCCGTCAAAGTCTATCAACGCTTCTTCAAGCACTTCTTTGCTATCAATATCCAAGTGGTTGGTAGGCTCATCCAATATCAAGAAATTGTTATTTTCCATAGATAATTTCGCCAAAAGTAGCCGAGCTCTTTCCCCACCTGACAACATGCTAACTGACTTTTTAACATCATCTCCTGAGAAAAGAAAGGCACCGAGACGATTACGAATGTCGAGTTCTGGTGTGGTTGAAAAATCATTCCAAAGTTCATCAAGCACAGTATTAGAATTCGTCAAATGCGATTGAGTTTGATCGTAATAACCTGTCTCTACATTAGCACCAAACCGAGCCTGTCCTTTGATAAAAGGAAGTTGACCAATGACTGATTTGATAAAAGTCGTTTTACCAATACCATTTGGACCAACTATCGCAACGGCATCCAATTTATTAAGTTCAAGAGAGATGGGTTCTGACAAGACATGATCATGATAACCAATAGCCGCCTCTTCCACTGTCAGAACAACATTGCCAGAAACTTTGTCTGAATGGAAGGTCATGTTGGCTGACTTTTGACCTACTGTCGGTTTATCCAAACGGTCCATTTTTGCTAACTGCTTGCGACGAGCTTGGGCACGTTTGGTGGTTGAGGCACGCACAATATTCTTCTGAACAAATTCTTCTAATTTGGCAATTTCTTTTTGTTGTTTCTCAAAATGTTTAGTTTCCGTGGCTAATTTCTCAGCCTTGAGATCCATAAATTTAGAATAATTGCCTGAATAACGGTCCAGAGAATGTTTGTTCAAATCGACTGTTACCGTCGCCACCTTATCTAGGAAGTAACGGTCATGACTGACAATAAGGAGAGCACCCTGGTAGTTGACCAAATAATTTTCCAACCAGGCAATCGTATCAATATCCAAGTGGTTGGTAGGCTCGTCTAGAACCAAAAGCTCTGGTTTCTGTAAGAGCATTCGAGCCAAAGCCAAACGTGTGTTTTGACCGCCAGATAATTCAGAGATTCTCATCCCCCACATGCTTTGATCAAACTTAAACCCATTCAGAATGGCACGGATGTCGCTGTCATAGGTAAAACCACCAGCTAAACGAAAACGTTCAGACAGTCGGTCATAATCATTCATCAGTTTATCGAGACTTTCACCTGATAAGGTCCCCATCTGACTTTCCATTTGTCGTAACTGTTGCTCATCGCGTCGTAAGTCAGAGAAAACGGCTAACATTTCATCGTAAATCGTATTTTCAGATTCAAAACGGCTATCTTGCGCTAAGTAGGCTATTTGCAAATCACGCTTGGTATTGATGTCTCCGCTTGTAGGGGCTTCCTCACCAACTAAAATTTTTAAAAGGGTTGATTTACCAGCACCATTGCGGCCAACCAGAGCAATCCTGTCCTTTTCATCGATTTGTAGGTTAATATTATCAAATAAAACATCCCCAGAGAAGGAACGCTCAATTTTGTTTGCTTGTAAAATAATCATAATTATATTATAGCAAAAAGACCTTGTTCCTAAAAGAAAGCAAGGTCTTTTTTAGTTTTATGATTGGTTGAATATTTAGTTGACGTGTTAAGCAGAATAACAACACAATAGCAAGTCTTAGGACGCCTTATGTTTAGAAGCATAGAGTTGTCTCACTGCTGCAATGTCAACTTCTTGTATGCCATAATAAGAACCTGCCGATTGCATCACAGAGTCATGGTCGTCATCGTGCTCTAAACCGATAGCATGTCCAAGCTCATGAATCGCAGTATTCACGATCCTCTCTTGACTGTAGCCATAGTCAGGATCAGAAAGATAATAGGCATTGAGTAATACTTCAACAGATACCAAACGATTGGTTAAAGCATTGGTTTTAGTATTAGCCAAACCAGCCGCTTGGGTTGATGGATCTGAATACTCTTTAGCAATAATCTTAGCTTGATCTGGTTGATCTACTAATTTGAAATGAAAAGCACCTGTCTGATTCCATGCTGCAATGGCTTCTTGATAGGCCGAACGAAAGGTTTCATTTTTAGTTTCAATATAAATCGTCGCTGAATTAGTTGACCAGCGAGCACCACCTAGATGATGATGTGAGTCAGTCTTTAGATGAGTTAATTGCTTGCCCAATTCGCTGGGATTTTCAAACTGTGAACTGTCAAACACTGTCGTTACCGTCTCAAAGAAGTTAGACAGTTGATTAGCCACTGGTGAGCTACTATGGTTGGCATAGTACATCAGAGCGAATATCACTAAGGCCAAGAAAAGGATAGTTTTAACAATACTAAAAATTAAATGCCAAACAAAAGAAATAATTAATTTTGGTATAGCAATCAGGGTTTTCAAAAGAAATTTCATATTCTTATACTTTCTGTTACGTCAATTTCCTAAAACAGTGTCTCCTAGTATAGCAGGCTCTTTCGGACAATTCAACTCAAAACCAGACTATCACCTTCTTTTTAAATGGTCATCCAACCATCTCTTATGACAAACGTTCTTCCTTGACATAATCAATCGGTAACATCTCCAAAAAGACTTCTACCTGTTTTTCCCAATAATACCAGTCATGAGTGCCATGGTCGTTGCGATAGTCAACATCTAATCCTGCTTCTTTGAATTCAGCAACGGCTGTTTCATTGTTCTGGTAGAGAAAATCTTCATAACCGCACCAAGCGTAAAACTTCGTACTACCATCAACGTGTTTAGCGGCTACTTGTAGATTATTTTCACTTTTTGTAAACTCTTCAACACTTCCAAATAAGCCTGTCCAATAGTCGGCTTCTGCATCAACCATGTCTTTATCATCAAAATCAAATCCTAGTGCTCCTGAAAATGATCCGGCAAAAGCATAGTTATTGGTCAACATAGCAAGTTTAAAAGCCCCATAGCCTCCCATAGAAAGGCCAGCGATAAAGGTCTTTTCGCGTTTATCAGTCATATTAGGGAAAAAACGTTTCATGACCTGAGGCAATTCCTCCGCAATAGCATCGAAATAACGTGATCCATATTTGGTGTTGGTATAAAAGCCATTGTCCCCATTTGGCATAACGACAATAAGATTGGTTTTACGCACCAAGCGCTCTAAGTTTGTTCGAGATGTCCAAGAACGATGATTTCCTCCCATACCGTGCAGGAGATAAAGCACAGGGATATCCTTATCATCACGATAGTCTTCCTTAATCTGGTCAGCATCTGGATACAAGACATCGACTTGTCGATACAAACCTAAAACTTCCGAACTGTATTCTATTTGAAAAAATGCCATGTGTCTCCTCTTTCTATAAAAAGAAGTTGAAACTAGCTCAACTTCTATCATTATCTTTATTAAACCTTAGCGAACTTCCATAATAACCGGTAAAATGGCTGGACGGCGTTTGGTTTGATCAAATAAGAACTTGCTAATCTCATCACGAACCTGTCCTTTGAGTTCGCCCCAATCAAAGCCATCTTCTGCAAGATAATTTTCAACAGTTGTGTTGACCAAATCAGCCGATTCCCGTAAAATGTCACGACTCTTCTTAACGTAAACAAAACCACGCGTATTGATTTTTGCACGTGAGACAATCTTGCGTTCTTTTTTGTTAACAGTCATGGCAACGATAAAGATGCCATCTTCTGATAATACTTTACGGTCACGCAGAACGATATTCCCAACATCACCAATAGCATTTCCATCAATCATGACATCGCCTGCAGGTACTGCTCCTTCATGTAAAAAGCCTTGATCAGAAAGGTGCATGATGTCACCTCGTTTCATGATGTAGATGTTTTCTGGGAACATCCCAGTTTCTTCAGCCATGTCTGCATGTGCTGCTAGATCACGGTATTCTCCTTGAATTGGGAAGAGGTATTTTGGTTTGATGAGGTTTAGCATCAACTGCAAATCACGACCATTAGCATGTCCGGACACGCGCAGGTTTTGCGTAATCAATTTCACAGAACCTCCGGCCTTGTAAATCATGTTCTCCATCCGCGCTACAACAGCTTCTTTCGCAATACTTGGTGTCGTTACAATGTATACCAAATCACCATCTTTAATATTGACATAACGATGTCGGCCAATAGCCATTTTCTCTAGACTATTGATTGGCTCACCCATGCGCCCAGTTTCTAAGATAACCAATTCATGGTCTTCAAACTTAACCATTTCTTTTGGCTTCACCATAATACGCTCATCAGCGATACTCAATTTTTTAAGACGGATAGCTGTTCGAACAATGTTTTCCACATCAAACCCTGTCAAAACAACACGGCGTCCATAATTAGCTGCTGCATCAAAAACCTGTTGAATTCGAGCTAAGTTACTTGAAACAGCTGCTACGATAACACGACCTTGCGCATCGCCAATAACTTGGTCGATTTCAAGACCAACTTCAGATTCACTAGCCACTTGTTCTGTACTCGTCGCATTAGCAGAATCTGCCAAAAGAGCCAAGACACCCTCTCGACCAATTTCAGTCAAACGAGCAAAATCCGTACGGTATTCATCACGTGCAGCCTGGTCAAACTTGAAGTCACCAGTGTAGACAATATTGCCTTCTTTAGTACCAACAACAATCCCTAAACTTTCTGGAATGGAGTGAGTGGTCTTAAAGAAAGATACGACTGCATCTTCAAATTCAATCTCAGTGTCACTATCGACCACATGGAAATTATTGAATTTTTTAACAGATGAATTGTTTTTGACCATCAACTTAGCCAACTCAATAGTCAACTCCGACCCAAAAACTGGAACGTTCATTTCCGAAATCACATAAGGAAGCGCACCAATAGCATCCGCATGTCCATGCGTTAAAAAGACACCTTGAACACGATCCTTATGATCAACGAGGTAATCGAGATTAGGAATGACCACATCAACCCCTAACTGCTCGTTTTCCGGGTATTTTAACCCAGCATCTAATACAAAAATGGCATCATTGACTTCAGCGATATAAAGGTTCTTTCCATTTTCTCGAACCCCACCCAAAGCCATAATTTTAATATCGCTCATTTGTTCTCCTTAAAATGTTATTAGTTATCAGTCATGGAAAACAAATCCCATGATTATACTCTATCAGAGTATTTTCATCAAACGGTCCTTAGCAAGCTAAGTCGAATTACAGATAGTAGCAAAAAAAGTTGCATACTCACCTCCAGTATACAACTTTATGGCTCATTTTTCAATTTTGCAAGCCATTTTCAAACGACACACAAATGACAAAAATGCTTGAAATCATTTTCTGATGACAGGCATTTTTAAACGATTTTCGCAAAACTAGCATTCTCACAAAGGTATTCCCACATTGTCATTATAACAAAACGCCATCGTAAGAAATACCATTTTTATGAAAATACTTTATCTGAAATAGTGACTATCTTTATACGTTCGTCCTGCTGCTTCCATCACTCAAACACTTGGTAATAATCAGCGATCGACAGCCCTGCTTTTTCTTCAGCTGTCCTATCTTGCACGATTTTGCCATCTTTCATGACAATGAGACGGTTTCCGTATTTGAGTGCATCTTCCATACGGTGAGTAATCATAAGGGCGGTTAACTTATCCTTTTGGATAAAAGCTTCTGTCAAGTTCATGAGTGATACACTAGTTTTGGGATCTAAAGCCGCCGTATGCTCATCTAATAGCAACAAATTGGGACGTTTAATGGTAGCCATTAGTAAACTAAGTGCCTGACGTTGACCGCCTGACAAAAAACCGGTTGGCGTTTCCAAATGGTTCTCAATGCCATTACCAATTTTGCTAATCAGTTCTTGGAATTCATCCTTAAACTGGTGGATGCGTCTTGGTATCAATCCACGTTTTTCGCCGCGGTATTTGGCTACTAAAAGGTTTTCAGCTACAGTCATGCGGGGAGCTGTTCCCATTTTAGGATCCTGAAAAACGCGAGCAAGATATTTAGCCCGTTTCTCAGCCGTCCAGTTGGTCACGTCCTCACCCATAATGAAAATGCTACCGCTGGTTAACATTAGTGTCCCTGCTATCACATTAAAAAGGGTGGACTTTCCGGCACCATTCCCCCCTAAAATGGTAATAAAATCATGTTCGTAGATAGTCAAATCCACTTCATCCAAAATCGTTTTGTAATCATTTGAACCATTGTGAACTCGGACAGTTGCTTTTTGCAATTCAACTATTTTTGTCATCGTGTTACTTTAGCCCCCTTGAATACTTTATTCTTTAAAACTGGTACGATTAAGCAAATAGAAAGGACAATAGCACTGAAGAGTTTTAGGTAATTAGTGTTAAAACCAAGTGCTATCACTGCTGTTATCAAGAATTGATAGAAAATAGCCCCTATAACAATCGTCACCAAGCGTTCCAAGAAGGTCAAATCGCTAGCATAAACGACCTCACCGATAATGATACTCGCTAAGCCGATAACGATAACCCCAATCCCTTTAGAAACATCCGCATACCCATCTTGTTGACTGATTAACGCTCCGGATAGAGCGATAATACCATTGGACACGACCAAGCCCATGACTTCCATACGGTCAGTGTTAATGCCGAAACTCTTTGCCATATCACGATTATCTCCAGTCGCAATATAGGCTTGCCCCAAACGAGTGTTGAGAAACACAATCAAAAAGATAATGACTGTAATGGTAGCTATAAGACCAAGTACTAAGAGATTGTAACTAGTGCCAAATGGCAGTAAGTCCTGGACAGGTTTGATATCGAGAAGACCAAGATTGGCCCGTCCCATAATCATAAGCATGACTGAGTTGATAGAGGTCATGACCAATATTCCCGCTAAGATTGTCGGAATGCTCCCCTTCGTATAAAGGAGCCCCGTTACCAAGCCAGCCAAACACCCAGCCAAAATAGCAACTAGTGTTGCCAAAAGCGGATGCCATCCCATATTGAGGAGAGTGACAGCAACTGCACCGCCCAGCGGAAATGATCCTTCTGTAGTTAAATCGGGAAAATCTAGGATTCGAAAGGTCAGGTAAATCCCCAAACCAAGAATCCCATATAAAAGACCTTGTGAAATTGACGAAATAATCATTGTGTTATCCTTCTATATTCTTTTTAGTCATCACTGCTTACTGATCAGCTTTAACCGAAATCTCTGCCACATCCATAATCTCTTTTGGAATAGTGATACCAAGCTCTTTAGCCACTTTCAAATTAAGCGTAGGTGTTCCAGTATTAATAACATTAACTGGGATATCTTTGACGGCTTTGCCATCAAGTAACTGGGCAACCATTTTCCCTGTTTCAACGCCTAAAGCAAATTGATTTTGCCCTACAGCTGCAAAACCACCATTTTTAACCATACTATCATCGACAACGTAAACTGGTAATTTTGCCTTATTAGCAGAAGCTGCGACTGTTTTCATCGCACTAGCAATAGTATTATCTTGCGGGATGAAAATGGCATCTACTTTTCCTGTCATGACAGACATGGTTGAAGTGATTTCATTGGTGGATGGGACGGCGTAGCTTTTAACTGTTAATCCTTTTTCTTTGGCCAATGTTTCAAATTGATCGACTTGACTTTGTGAATTATCTTCACTGCTGGCATAGAGAACACCAATCGTTTTAGCTTTAGGTGTTAATTGAGTGATTAAATCAACTTCTTGAGCTACTGGTACTTGATTTGAGACACCTGTAACATTGGCTGATGGGTGTTTTAAATTAGAAACCAATTTGGCACCAACCGGATCAGAAATAGCTCCCATGACAACTGGTATCTCCTTAGTCGCATTAGCCAGGCCTTGAGCAGCTGGCGTGGCAACCCCAACAAGCACATCATTTCCGTTTGCCACAAGCTGTTTACTCATGGTTTGGATTTTTGATTGGTCTGCTTCAGCATTGACATAATCAATCACCACTTTGTCCTTATCATAACCTGACTCTTCGAGACCTTTCGAAATGCCAGCACTGATGGCATCTAGAGCATCATGGGTCACAAACTGTAAAATACCAACTTTAACTTTTTCGCCCTTAGCCTGATCAGCATTGGTATTAGCTTGACCTAAGTCATAACAGATGGAACCAAGGACCATCAATACCAAAACGGCTAATGTTCCGATGACTGCTTTATTTTTCATACGATTTCTCCTCTTTACTCGGTGTGACCATTTTTTCCAAAAAGAAAAGCACCTAGTCTAAAACTACGCACCTTGTTCTTATCATAATCACTGATAGAGCTGTGCATAGATACCGTCCTTTTTGAAGTACATCAAAAGTCGTATCTATGCCAATTCACACAAACACAACTTTTATCTACGCCAGCTTTGCCAAAGTGTGATTGGTGTTGTCATATCAGTACTTCCTTCCATCTATTTTGTATCATTATACTATAAATGCTGACAATTGCAAACGTTTTTCCAAAAATTCTTAAAAACTTATCTACCTCTGACTTATGGTATAATAAACTGACTCACTGAAACGGTAGTAAAACGAGTGACTATTTAATAATACACTGATATTAGGAGATTGATAACCATGTCTTTCGACGGCTTTTTTTTACATCATTTAACCAAAGAATTACAAGAATCCATCTTACACGGACGGATTCAAAAAGTTAACCAGCCTTTTGACCGTGAGTTGGTCCTAACGATTCGCAACAATCGTCAAAATTACAAGTTGCTCCTGTCCGCCCATCCCGTTTTTGGACGGGTTCAGACCACAAAGGCAGATTTTCAAAATCCGCAAAATCCAAATACTTATACGATGATTATGCGTAAGTATCTGCAAGGAGCTGTCATTGAAGCGGTTACTCAGATTGAAAATGACCGGATTTTAGAAATCGCTGTTTCTAATAAAAATGAAATCGGAGATCACGTTAAAGTAACTCTGGTCATCGAAATCATGGGCAAACACAGCAACATCATCTTAATTGATAAAAATGAAAGCAAAATCATCGAGTCTATCAAACACGTTGGCTTTTCGCAAAACTCTTATCGCACCATTTTACCAGGATCAAGCTACATTGCCCCTCCAAAGACAGACGCCTTGAATCCTTTCACCGTTGAAGATAGCAAGTTGTTTGAAATTCTCCAAACAACTGACTTATCTGTCAAAAACTTGCAGCAAGCCTTTCAAGGTCTAGGTCGTGATACGGCAAAAGCATTATCCGAAAAACTCACTAACGCTGACCAGAAACTTAAGACCTTCCGTACCTTTTTTGCTCAAGAATGTCAGCCAAACTTAACCCAAAAATCATTCTCAGCGGTAGCTTTTTCCGATTCGAGCCAATTTTTTGATAGTTTATCAGAATTGATGGACCACTTCTACCAAGAAAAGGCAGAACAAGATCGTATCAGCCAGCAAGCCAGCGATTTAATCCATCGCGTACAAAATGAATTGGAAAAAAATCGTAAAAAACTCGTTAAACAAGAAGCTGAATTAGCAGCAACTGAATCTGCGGAAGATTTCCGCCAAAAAGGAGAGCTTCTAACCACTTATATGGCCATGGTTCCTAATGATAAAGATTCGGTGACCCTAGATAATTACTACACAGGTGAACCCATTACCATCGCTCTAGACCTTACCCTAAGTCCTAATCAAAATGCTCAACGATATTTTAAAAAATATCAAAAACTCAAGGAGGCTGTAAAACACCTCAAAGGTTTGATTGAAGAGACCAAACAAAGTATTGCTTATTTTGAAAGTGTCGATGTCAATCTATCTCAGGCGACCATGGATGACATTGGTGATATTCGTGAAGAGTTGATTGAGTTTGGTTTTATGAGACGTCGTTCTACTGACAAACGTCATAAGCGTAAAAAACCCGAGCAATACCTGGCTTCTGATGGACAAACCATCATTATGGTTGGTCGAAATAATCTCCAAAATGAAGAATTGACCTTTAAAATGGCTAAAAAAGGGGAACTGTGGTTCCACGCTAAAGACATTCCAGGTAGTCATGTTTTAATTAAGGATAACCTTGACCCAAGTGATGATGTCAAAACAGATGCTGCTGAGTTAGCCGCTTATTATTCCAAGGCTCGTTTGTCTAATTTAGTACAGGTAGACATGATTGAAGCCAAAAAATTGCATAAACCAACAGCTGCCAAACCAGGATTTGTAACCTATACCGGACAAAAAACACTTAGGGTAACCCCAACTGAAGAGAAAATCCAAAGCATGAAAATGCCGAGACAATCGTAACCTTTCATCAAATGGGTAATTTGAACATAGGGAATATACTCAAAATACCAGCCAGTGTCTAAAGATGCTGGCTTTTTCCTTGTCCAAGCTCTTTCTCTTGACTCGTCACATACCTCTTAAAGAGAGGTTGGTAACTACGTAAGCCTCTAGCTCCTTAATCTTAGTCCATCTTCTCCTATGCTTCTATTAGAAAACAGAAAAGATAGGATTTTTATGCCTCATCCTAACGTCACTTTAGGAAGACCAAAAGCACGTCATTTTGAAAACAAAAGCATCAATGATCTACCATTGACAATAGGCTCGATCAAGTTGAAGTCATACTTAACAAAATGTTGTAACAAAATAAGTCATTCTTTCCTGACAAAATCGATTGTACACAGAAACCGGATTTCCACTATTTTTAATTTTAAATTAGTATCCGTTTCTTTCAGGTATTAAACCAGAAGCACTTGCTTATGTTCATCCAACTAAGTGAGACGCAGCAGGATTATCTGTTTTACCACAAACAAGGCAAACCTTTCCTAAATCACTGAGATGAATCGACATAGAGCAATACCTTATCTAAAATAGTTTCCAGTGTTTCTTGATGAAGCGATTGGAACAAGCTTAGTTCAACTTTTCCAATACGCATTTTCAGCATTATCTCGTTTTTCTTTTTCTTCTCAAAGCGACGAGTTTGTGGCGTTTCCAAAGGAACGATAGGTTGTGTCATCACAATAGCCTCCAGTATTCTGTTTTCTACTGACAGTATACTGGAGGAGTGAGAGGATGACTAGATACCTTGTTATGGAGCGCTTACGGCGCTTACAAAAAATTAGCTTTACATCTTCGAAACGCCAAAAGACCCCAACCATTAGTACCTCTAGCGGTTGGGGTCTCTTTGGTCCTTAGACTTAATCAACTCATCGTTGACAATCGTACGTAACGATTCAGGACATGTCTTGACAAAAACTTAATCAGTAGTCGTGCGATAATTAGTCTTCGCTATCTCTTTTACGCTTCTTAGAAGCTAGTAAGGCAGCTAGACCGATTGCCATACTACCGTAAGCAGCTGCTAGGTAGTTGCTTGTCTCACCTGTATTTGGTAAGTTTTCAACGCCTTTAGCCATGTACTTATCAGAATCGTTGCGACGTGTTGACGCTGTCGGAGTCACTGGAGACTCGGGTGATTCTGGAGTCTTAGGAGTATCCGGTGTGTCAGGCATGTCTGGAGTACCTGGTTTCTCAGGATCTTCTGGTGTGTTTGGTACATCAGGAGTATCTGGTTTCTCAGGATCTTCTGGTGTGTTTGGTACATCAGGAGTATCTGGTTTCTCAGGATCTTCTGGCGTATTTGGCACATCAGGAGTCTCTGGTTTCTCAGGATCTTCTGGTGTGTTTGGCACGTAAGGGATATGTGTATCTTCACCAGGGTTTGATGGTACTGGTGGGATGTATCCCTTAGTAGGATCGTTAGGATCCACTGGTTTCAATGGATTGCCATCTGGATCGTTTGGTGTGTAACCTGGCACATGAGGAATTGGTGGTGTGCTTGGATCGTTTGGATTTACCGGCTCATTTGGATTTTCAGGGTCAAATGGGTAAGGTATTTCTGGACGTTCTTCATTTGGCACACCAGGGATTTCAGGAATCCAGTTACCAACTTTTTGGTAGACGTAAGTGACAACCGTTTCACCTTTAACGACTTTACCAGTTTCTTCACCTTCTGTCTTACTTGGTACAAGAACGTACTTGTCACCCTTGTAAGTAATTTCTTTTGGTTTGTTATCTGTTGTGTCGTAAGGAGTATCCACGTCAGCTGTTTCAGTGTCTGTCACTTGTTCCTTAATCACGTTACCATCAGTATCTTTGTAACGAACCACAACGCTTCCGACTGGTGTGTAAGGCACAGGAGTGTTCTTCGTAGGATCGTTTGGATCTGTGATGGTTGGTGGGATGTAACCTTTTGTTGGATCGTTTGGATCGACTGGTTTGAGCGGTGTCTTACCAGTTGGATCGTTAGGATCTTTAGGCTCATATCCTGGAACGTGTGGAAGTGGTGGGTTATTACTTGGATCTTCCGGTGTGTCATCATAAGGGACCCTTGGAATCTCGATAGAACTATCTGGATCATTTGGATCTGGGTTCTTAGGATCTTTCGGTACATAAGGGATGTAACTTCCTGGTTCTTCAGTGTCAGGAGTCTCAGGCACATCAGGAGTCTCTGGTTTCTCAGGATCTTCAGGCGTATTTGGCACATCAGGAGTATCTGGTTTCTCAGGATCTTCTGGTGTGTTTGGCACGTAAGGGATATGTGTATCTTCACCAGGGTTTGATGGTACTGGTGGGATGTATCCCTTAGTAGGATCGTTAGGGTCCACTGGTTTCAATGGATTGCCATCTGGATCGTTTGGTGTGTAACCTGGCACATGAGGAATTGGTGGTGTGCTTGGATCGTTTGGATTTACCGGCTCATTTGGATTTTCAGGGTCAAATGGATAAGGTATTTCTGGACGTTCTTCATTTGGCACACCAGGGATTTCAGGAATCCAGTTACCAACTTTTTGGTAGACGTAAGTAACAACCGTTTCACCTTTAACGACTTTACCAGTTTCTTCACCTTCTGTCTTACTTGGTACAAGAACGTACTTGTCACCCTTGTAAGTAATTTCTTTTGGTTTGTAATCAGTTGTGTCGTAAGGAGTATCCACGTCAGCTGTTTCAGTGTCTGTCACTTGTTCCTTGATCACGTTACCATCAGTATCTTTGTAACGAACCACAACGCTTCCGACTGGTGTGTAAGGCACAGGAGTGTTCTTCGTAGGGTCGTTAGGATCAGTGATGCTTGGTGGGATGTAACCTTTTGTTGGATCATTAGGATCTACTGGTTTGAGCGGTGTCTTACCAGTTGGATCGTTAGGATCTTTAGGCTCATATCCTGGCACGTGTGGAAGTGGTGGGTTATTACTTGGATCTTCCGGTGTGTCATCGTAAGGGACCCTTGGAATCTCGATAGAACTATCTGGATCATTTGGATCTGGGTTCTTAGGATCTTTCGGTACATAAGGGATGTAACTTCCTGGCTCTTCAGTGTCAGGAGTCTCAGGCACATCAGGCGTATCTGGATTTTCCGGATCTTTTGGTGCTGGCACGTAAGGGATATGTGTGTCTTCACCTGGATTTTCTGGCACTGGTGGCACATAACCTTTTGTAGGATCTTCTGGATCCACTGGTTTCAATGGATTGCCATCTGGATCATTTGGAATATATCCTGGTACGTGCGGAATAACAGGTGGTTGACCTGGTTTGTCAGGATCGTTTGGTTTCGTTGGATCCACTGGAGAATCTGGGTTCTCTGGATCAAACGGATATGGAACTTCTGGACGATCTTTACCTGGCACACCAGGGATTTCAGGAATCCAGTTACCAACTTTTTGGTAGACGTAAGTAACAACCGTTTCACCTTTGACGACTTTACCAGATTCTTCACCTTCTGTCTTACTTGGTACAAGAACGTACTTGTCACCCTTGTAAGTAATTTCTTTTGGTTTGTAATCAGTTGTGTCGTAAGGAGTATCCACGTCAGCTGTTTCAGTGTCTGTCACTTGTTCCTTAATCACGTTACCATCAGTGTCTTTGTAACGAACGACAACGCTTCCGACTGGTGTGTAAGGCACAGGAGTGTTCTTCGTAGGATCGTTTGGATCTGTGATGGTTGGTGGGATGTAACCTTTTGTTGGATCATTAGGATCGACTGGTTTGAGCGGTGTCTTACCAGTTGGATCGTTAGGATCTTTAGGCTCATATCCTGGAACGTGTGGAAGTGGTGGGTTATTACTTGGATCTTCCGGTGTGTCATCGTAAGGGACCCTTGGAATCTCGATAGAACTATCTGGATCATTTGGATCTGGGTTCTTAGGATCTTTCGGTACATAAGGGATGTAACTTCCTGGTTCTTCAGTGTCAGGAGTCTCAGGCACATCAGGCGTATCTGGATTTTCCGGATCTTTTGGTGCTGGCACGTATGGAATATGTGTGTCTTCACCTGGATTTTCTGGCACTGGTGGCACATAACCTTTTGTAGGATCTTCTGGATCCACTGGTTTCAATGGATTGCCATCTGGATCATTTGGAATATATCCTGGTACGTGCGGAATAACAGGTGGTTGACCTGGTTTGTCAGGATCGTTTGGTTTCGTTGGATCAACTGGAGAATCTGGGTTCTCTGGATCAAACGGATATGGAACTTCTGGACGATCTTTACCTGGCACACCAGGGATTTCAGGAATCCAGTTACCAACTTTTTGGTAGACGTAAGTAACAACCGTTTCACCTTTGACGACTTTACCAGATTCTTGACCTTCTGTCTTACTTGGTACAAGAACGTACTTGTCACCCTTGTAAGTAATTTCTTTTGGTTTGTAATCAGTTGTGTCGTAAGGAGTATCCACGTCAGCTGTTTCAGTGTCTGTCACTTGTTCCTTGATCACGTTACCATCAGTATCTTTGTAACGAACGACAACGCTTCCGACTGGTGTGTAAGGCACAGGAGTGTTCTTCGTAGGATCGTTTGGATCAGTGATGGTTGGTGGGATGTAACCTTTTGTTGGATCATTAGGATCTACTGGTTTGAGCGGTGTCTTACCAGTTGGGTCGTTTGGATCTTTAGGTTGATATCCTGGAACGTGAGGAAGTGGTGGGTTATTACTTGGATCTTCCGGTGTGTCATCGTAGTCCACTGGATCAACTGGATCACCATTAGGATTTGTTGGTGGTGTCAATGGATCGTTAGGATCTTTAGGATTTGACGGATCTTGAGGGACATACGGAATATACTTACCAGGTTTTTCTTCTGGAACTTCAGGCGTTGTTGGTTCTTCAACTTTCTTATAGACATAAGTTACTTTCGTTGTACCTTCAACAACTTTACCAGTTTCGTTACCTTGTGTAAGATGTGGCACTAATTCATACTTCACACCATCTTTAGTAATGGTTTGAGGTTTTTCAGTGTCGTTTTCGCCAGTATTGTAAGGCGTACCAGTTGATGACTCTGGTGTATCTATACGTGGATCTTGAAGGACATTACCATCAGTGTCAATGTAATGCACTTCAACATCACCTTTGACTTCTTTGTACACGTATGTGACTTCTGTCGTACCTTCAGTAACTGTACCTTTTTCCTCACCTTCAACTTTTGGTGTACGCTCATACGTTTTACCATCAGGAGTAGTGATTTTCTCTTGACGATTATCAGTAGTATCGTAAGGGGTACCTTCTTTGCTATCTTGTGTATCTACTTTGTCTTCAGCAATAGTATTGCCTTCTTCGTCTTTGTAGTGAACGATAACAGAACCATACTTAGGTGCTTCAGGTGGAGTAGGCGTTTCTTCCTTAACCTCTTCGTACACGTAAACAACGTGAGTTGTTCCTGCAAGCACTTTATCAGCCTCAGGGCCTATGAAATCAGTATCACTCTTAGGAACGATTACTTTGTTATTTACAACACCTGAATTTGTAACTTCTTTGAACTGATACGTTTTACCACCAAAGCGAATTTCTTTAGGTTTTTCTAAGTCACCTTCAGCAGCGTTGTATGGACTGTCAACTGGAGCATCTACAGTATCTTTATAGGCGGATTGGATTACCTCACCATCAGTATTGACATAGTGAACGACAACAGAACCTGTCTTAGGTGCTTCTGGCGGCGTTGGAACCTCTTCTCTGAGTTTGTAGACATAAGTGATTGACTTAGTCTTACCAGCTTCAACTTGACCATTTACAGCATCTGTAGTTGTTAAACGACCGTTTTCATCTACTGTACCTACAGTATAATCGTCTGCTGAAACAAGTTCGTAGACTTTACCATCTGTACCAGTAATTTTTGATGGACGAAGTGTAGTAGTTGTTGTGTCATAGTCGCTACCTGGCTTAGCATCTTTAACTGCTTCTACAGTTGCTTTGATTTCTTTACCAGTTTCGTCGACGTACTTAACTTCAACAGCACCTGCTTTTTCGTAGACGTAAGTAACAACTTTATCGCCTTCTTCAACTTCACCTTTTTCAGGATCTGAACCATCTTTAACTGCTTTTTCAGTGATATAGTAAGTTGAACCGTCGTCACCTTTGACTTTATCATGTTTGTTATCGGTTGTTTCATACTTGGTACCAACAGGCTCATTATCAGTATCTTTTACAGGATCCTTGATTTGGTTACCTTCAGTATCTTCGTATTTAACCGTGACAGAACCTTTTTTCACTTCTTCAGGCGGAGTAGGAACTTCCTCCTTCACTTCTCTGTAGACGTAAGTGATTGATTTAGTTTTACCAGCTTCGACTTGACCATTTACAGCATCTGTAGTTGTTAAACGTCCGTCTTCATCTACTTTACCTACAGTATAATCGCCTAATGGAACAAGTTCGTATTTTTTATCACCATTAGTGATGGTTTGTGGACGAAGGTCTGTTGTTGTCACATTGTAATCACTACCAGGTTTAGCATCTTTAACTGCTTCTACAGTTGTTTTGATTTCTGTACCGTTTTCGTCAACGTACTTAACTTCAACAGCGCCTGCTTTTTCGTAGACGTAAGTAACAACTTTTTCACGCTCTTCAACTAAACCTTTTTCCTCATCTGAACCATCTTTAACAGCTTTTTCAGTGATATAGTAAGTTGAACCGTCGCCACCTTTGACTTTATCATGCTTGTTATCGGTTGTTTCATACCTAGTACCAACAGGTTCGTTATCAGTGTCTTTAACAGGTTCCTTGATTTGGTTACCTTCAGTATCTTCGTATTTAACCGTGACAGATCCTTTTTTCACTTCTTCAGGCGGAGTTTGTGGTTCTTCTTTAAGTTTGTAAACGTATGTTACTCGCTTAGTTTCTCCACCTGTTACAGTGCCTTCTTCTGAATCTGTTCCAAATCCTTGTCCTTCAGCTGCATGGGTTAAGACACCATTCTCATTTACTTGACCAACCGGGTACTCGGCGCTTTGTTTTACAATTTCGTAAACTTTACCGTCATCCCCAACAATGGCTTTTGGACGATGGTCATCAGCAGTATTATATGGTGTTCCGTCTGGTTGATTCTTCTCGTCAAATGCAATGTCTCTAATTGTTTTACCATTAACATCTACGTATTCAACTGCAACTGAACCAACTTTAGTTTCTTCAGGCGGAGTTGGAACTTCCTCCTTCACTTCTCTGTAGACGTAAGTGATTGACTTAGTCTTACCAGCTTCGACTTGACCATTTACAGCATCTGTAGTTGTCAAACGTCCGTTTTCATCTACTTTACCTACAGTATAATCGCCTACTGGAACAAGTTCGTATTTTTTATCACCATTAGTGATGGTTTGTGGACGAAGGTCTGTTGTTGTCACATTATAATCACTACCAGGTTTAGCATCTTTAACTGCTTCTACAGTTGTTTTGATTTCTGTACCGTTCTCGTCAACGTACTTAACTTCAACAGCGCCTGCTTTTTCGTAGACGTAAGTAACAACTTTTTCACGTTCTTCAACTTCACCTTTTTCAGGATCTGAACCATCTTTAACAGCTTTTTCAGTGATATAGTAAGTTGAACCGTCGTTACCTTTGACTTTCTCGTCTCTGTTATCGGTTGTTTCATACTTAGTACCAACAGGCTCATTATCAGTATCTTTTACAGGATCCTTGATTTGGTTACCTTCAGTATCTTCGTATTTAACCGTGACAGACCCTTTTTTCACTTCTTCAGGCGGAGTTGGAACAGGCACTTCTTGCTCATAGACATAGATGACATGTGTTGTACCAGGAACGATGCTACCTGTTTGTTTACCGACGACGTTTGTCTCATTGGTTGGTACGACGGTTGTGGTACCAACAATGTTTGAATTAGCCACTTCTTTGAAGTGGTATAGTACACCATCTTTAACGATTGTTTGTGGTTTTTCTTCGCCAGTTTCTTTAGTTTCTGTGGCGTCGTAAGCTGTATCAAGGTCGCCTTCAGTGATGTCTTTCACGACTTCTTTGATAACTTGACCCTTGGTGTTCACGTAGTGAATCAGAACAGAACCAACTGGCTTGTAGACATAAACGATGTTTTTAGTTCCGTCGGTAACCTTACCAGATTCTTCAGTCGTTACATTTTCACTAGCAACGATTTTATCACCAACTTTTCCAGTTTTTGATACTTCAACTTTTTTATAAGTTACTCCATCTTTTTCAATGGTTTCTGGTTTTTCAGAAGCTGTAACAGTGTAGTCTGTATTGACTGGCTTGTCGTCAGTATTATGGTGATTTGGTAGAAGTTCGTTTCCGTTGGTATCTACGTAATGAAGAACAACATCACCTGTTTTTTGAGTTGGTACTTCACGGTAGACGTAAGTTACTTCCTTCGTCGTACCTGGCTCCACTTTACCTGTTGTTTCATCAGATGAAGTTAAATGGCCATTATCATCTACCTCACCGACTTCGTACTCACCGGCAGTAACGAGTTCATAAGTTTTACCATCTTTTCCTTTAATAAGGTCTAACTTACGATCTACGTCCGTGTTGTAAGGTGTACCTGCATCTGCATTCTTTTCGTCTTCAATAGGATCTTTAATGGTATTACCGTTAACGTCAACATATTTAACGACAACATCACCTGTAATAGCTACAGGTTCATACTCATATTTAACAGTTTGATCTTCTTTTTTAACTATTCCAGTTTCTTGATCAGAACCTGCCTTCATACCTACGTAGCGGTAGACAGTGCCGTCAGCTGCTCTGATAACCTCTGGGCGTCCAGATTTTGCATCATACTCATGGTAAAGCGCTTGGTCTTTCTCAATAGTATCTTTACCAGCTGTTGTTTGAAGGGATGGTACAAATTTGAAATTTTCGATTGTACCGATGGTGCCTGATAGGATAGTGTCAGTACCTTTAATGTAATATTCACGATAAACATTACCAGTACCTACAGTACCACGGATACTTGCAGCATCTCCCCATGTTGCTGTATTAGCAGGGGCTTTAACCGTTGGAATAAGGCCACCGACAGATGAACCGTTTAAAATCTTTCCGACCTTACCTTGACGGCTATGGAAGAAGAGGTCACCATTGGCATCAACTGCGAGACCTCCTGTAGTTGCACCATTTTCTCGTTGCGCTGCTTCATTGTCACCATGCTTGATTTCTGAAACATCAGTGTAGATTGGGATAGTTTCTGACAAGGTACCATTATGTTTAGCATATTTATCATTTTTACCAGCTGCTGCATCAAAATCGGCTTGTTTGATAGAATAAGTATAATAATTTGAAGTATTAAACTGGTTCATGATCATCTTCATATTACCTTCAGTGTCAAAGGCAATATCGTTACCAACTACATAACTTTCTTGACCATCCACTTTTCCAGTGTTGACAAAGTAAGACTCTTTTTTATCAAATTTACCTGACTTCACTAATCCAGTATCAAAATACCCAGCATGAGCTACTTTACCTGTTGCGGGGTCAAATGACCACATACGGAAATAGAGATCAAATTCACCAGCGTCACGTTTTTTCAAGTAATCAGCTTGATCACGTGGTGCAACCTGAGAGAAGGACGGGTCATCTCTCAGAGTAAGAGTACCGAAATAATACTTACCGTCTTTAGGATTTACTGCCCCCGCTGTCCAGGCGTTGGTTTTCATAAGACCAATGCCTTCTGGCCATTCACTAGCATTACTTGCGATACTCCATTTCTGCGTTTGCATATCGTAGCGATAAATGGCATTGATAGTTGTTCTATCGTTAACATTAATGTCAGAGGAGAATCCTAGAGCATAAGCGTAACGACCATCGTTAGAAAGACCTAGAGCGTTGATTGATTTATAGGTATAATCAAAACCTTGCTCTTTAGCCAATTGTTCGAGGTTTTCGTAAAGAGTACCGCCTTTTTCGAAATCATCCTTAGATACTGCTACAATATTTCCAGTATTAGTATCTACCTCATAGATGGTTGTTACTTTATCTGTAGAAGTATTACCATTGACGGTACCAGATTTTTGAACGTAAAAAATTCCAGGTTTATTGCTAAAGCGTCCAAGTTTTTCCCATCCATCTTTGTCTAAAACTTCTTCAGCTGTTGGTGCTACCAAGGCTGCAGGTTGTGGCTGTGTGATAGCACGGAAACCGGTCATAGGTGTGGCAGATTGGCCTTGTTCAGGGAAGGCTTCCGCACGTTTTTGTGCTTTTTTAGCTTCTTTTGCCAACAACTCTAAAACGGCTAAGTCAGTCGTTTCTTTCAAGCGTGCCACGTAGCTCGCTTTGACAGCGTCTGAAAGTAGATCGTAGCTTGAGATAGCAGCTTCTGTTTTCACCTTTAGGGCTTCAAGTTCTGCGGCTAGTGTTTGGCTATCCTTGTCTGCTGGTGCTGCTTCAGTAGCAGATGGAGCAGACGTTGGTTCAGTTGTTGGCGCAGAACTTGGTGCTACAGGTGCTGCTGGTGTGACAACTTCTGGACTAGCTGGGGCAGCTGGGGCTGCAGGCTCTGCAGTTGCTACAGGTGCCTTTGCTTCTTCAGCAGTAGCTGTATCTGCTAAAGCAGCTTCTTCTTCAGTAGTAGCTTCTTCAGTTGTAGCAGTATCAGTAGCCGTAGTGTCTGCAGTGGCTTCAGTATCACTTTGCTCTGCTGTTTGGGCATCAGGTGCCGCTACTTCTGTTTCAGTCGCGTCTGCTTCTGATTGGCCCACAGGGTCTTTCTCTGGTGTCGGTGCGCTGACAGCAGAAGTTGTTTGTTCATCCTTAGTTAGCGTGTTAGCAGACGCATCTGGTCCTGCCAAACCTAAAAGGACAGTCCCTAAAAGGACGGACGCAGCTCCAAACGAATACTTACGAATAGAGAAGCGCTGTTTTTGTTTAAAAAACATAATAACCTCCTGGTCTCTTCTTAAAAAATTTTATGACCTCTAATTAACGTCTAAAAGTCAACTCTATACTATACTTATTAGGGTTAAAAATCAAGTATTATAACCACTTGTTTTAAGAGTTTTATGATAAATTGTAACAAATTCTTTTTTAAATATTATTTTTTAATCTCAGTCATTTAAAAGTTTTATTTTTTATTATTTTATTGTAATCAGGAAATAATGAAACTGATATTTTAAGAAACTAATCTGTCATGAAATACCCTCTTTTTTGCCATCTATTTTTGAATTGTCAGTTATTTGATACCACCCTGTAAAGGGATGGCTAATGTTATACCTACCACTCAACTACAAGGCTATTTTAAACACTTTGAGAGCCTGTTTTATGCCAAAATGGCATAACAGTCACTAATAAGAAAAGAAGCTGGACAATAATCTCCAGCTTCTATATATATCGCTAATTAATTTCAAATGCCACGATTGGCTAACCTCTCCTTTTTCCTACTTTCCTACCAAACGTCTCTTAGGCAGTTTAAAGGGATGACGGTAAGACATTGACATCACAGGATTAGCATTACCGATAATAGCTAGTCACCTTTCCCTTATTCTGCTGCTGTAATATCTGATCTCATTTGGTCCAAATTAAAGTCAGACTTGAGGTATTTTTCATCTGAAACTGGAAAACGTTGGTCCAGTTGGTCTATATCTCCAATTTCGATGCGACCATTTGTCATGACATAATCCATGATATGCCCACCAAAACTATGGTCATCTGATAGAAAATGCAAGTGATAACCTGCTACACCGATACCATGAAAAAGATCTGGCGTCCAGATACCAACAATTGTTCCACTGACATTTTCTGCCGTGTGTTCGGGTTGATTTGCCGCCACTGTTACGAATGATTCGCCTGTTTTAGCAGTTGGAATCATGCGCACATGCATTTTTTGGAAATTTCCATGCATTTTAAAGGATTTAAAAAGATTTTTCCCCTCAAAATAAGTCTCTATTTTAGCCTGTAAATCGTTATCTGAAATCACTTGATTTTGTGTAAAGGAGTGAGACGCTCTGTGCGGGACAACTGCTGCATAGGGCACCTTCATCTCAGAAGAAACCTCTAAAACTTCAAGCCGACCATCTGTCGATTTGGCCTGATAGGCCTTACCGTCTAGAACAATCAACTCACCATCAATTTGATCAAGTGTTCCAATCCCAATATCTCCATGTTCTAGCAGCTCACCGATAGTCATGGTGCCATCATAAAGCCCTGTCATCAAAGCACCCAAGGTGCCATATTGAAAGAGTTTGGTTATTTGTTTCATAGGTCACTCCTTAATAGAATTCGTCAGGAAGAATGGTTTCACCAAGCTTGATATTATCTTTGTAGTCCACTGGCACATCAATCAAGACAGGGCCATTAGCTGCTTCAGCAAGTGCTTTTTCCAAAATAGTAGAAAACTCTTCCTTGCTAGTTGCACGGTAACCTTTTGCGCCAAAGCTTTCAGCGTATCTGACATAGTCAACTGGACCGAATGCGACGCCTGAAGAACGGCCGTATTTCATTTCTTCTTGGAATTCCACCATGTTATACTTGCCGTCATTCCAGATGATATGAACGATTGGCAATTTAAGACGAACGGCTGTTTCTAACTCTTGTCCTGAGAAAAGGAAGCCCCCATCACCAGATACAGAAACAACTTTCGTATTGGGACGAATTAAAGCTGCAGAGATTGCCCAAGGAAGTGCTACACCAAGCGTCTGCATACCATTTGAGAACAGAAGGTGACGTGCTTCGTATGACTTGAAGTAACGTGCCATCCAAATGTAGTGACTACCAACATCAACCGTAACGGTCATATCATCAGTCACCTGGTCTTGCAAGCGATCAATCAAGTCTAGTGGGTGCAAGCGACCTTCTTGGGTTTGGCTACGGTCAAATTTAACATCTTTATTGGTTATATCACGCAGACATGCCAAGTATTCACGAGAGCCTTCTGGTAATTGGTAACCTTTAATGGCAGGCAAGAGCAAATCAAGTGTGCCAGCAATATCACCGATCAATTCACGCTCAGGTTGGAAGTAAGTATCGATTTCCGCTTGATCCACATCGATAACCACGATCCGTGCTGAAATTTCAGCATTCCAGTTACGTGCTTCGTATTCGATAGGGTCATAACCAATGGCAATAACAAGGTCAGATTTTTTAAGTAACATGTCACCAGGCTGGTTACGGAAAAGACCGACCCGTCCGAAGAATGTTTCATCTTCAAGCTCGCGTGAGACAATTCCCGCACCTTGGAAAGTTTCCACAACTGGAAGATTAGTCGACTCTAACAGACGGCGGATGCTGGCTGTGACTTTAGCTGAAGAGGCACCGTTACCTAGTAGCAATACTGGTAATACAGCGTTTTTGATCGCTTGGGCTAAATAGTTAATATCTTCAACGGATGCCGACCCTAATTTGGGTTCTGTTAATGGTTTAATAGCCTTAACAGAAACCTTGCTATCGGTAACGTCTTGAGGGATTGAGATGAAACTAGCTCCTGGTTTACCTTCTTTGGCTAAACGATAAGCATTGGCAATGGTTTCAGAAAGCGTATCTGGATCATGCACTTCTGCTGAATACTTGGTAATAGGGTCAAGCATGGCTACATTATTCATTGATTGGTGAGCACGTTTGAGAAGATCAGCACGCTTAACCTGACCACCGAGGGCTAAAACGGCATCTCCTTCATCAGTCGCTGTGACAAGTCCTGTTGCTAAGTTAGAGACACCTGGTCCACTTGTTACTAAGACAACTCCTGGTTCACCAGTAATACGGCCAACCGCCTGTGCCATAAAAGCAGCGTTTTGCTCGTGACGAGCCACGATTAATTCTGGTCCTTTATCTTCAAGAGTGTCAAAAACACGGTCGATTTTAGCTCCGGGAATTCCAAACACATAATCAACTTTATGGTTAATCAAACTATCTACTACTAAATCAGCACCAAAAGCTTGTTTTTCTTCAGTCATGACTTTTTCTCCAATCTTTTTTATCGATTTTATTATAGCACTTTTTAGAAAAGTTTGTGAAATTTTCATTTGTGAAATCATTATTTTAATTACAAAAAAGAATTTGAGTACTCTCAAATCCTTTAAAAGTCTAATTCTTCCAAGAAGTTTTGCATGTTTAAATCATCTGGCACCAAGGTTAAGTAAGCTTTGGCTGTTGCCTCTGCCTGTTTAACTTGACCGAATTCTCTTAAGATATAAGCATAATCGTGAAGAAACTCTGGATTTTGGTTGAGGTCTTTTGCGATGTCTTGGTAAATTGTAAAAGCCTCCTCCTCTTGATCTAGTGCCTGATAAGCTTTGGCAATATTCCATTTGGTCAAAAGGTTATCAACATCTTCTTCTGCCAAGCTTACAACCTCCTCATAACGCTCTTCTTCTATGTAGAGATTGGTTAAACGTAGTGTGACTTCTTCCATATCTTCTGCCATTTCTTTAGCTGATAAGAGATAGGATTCAGACAATTTAGTTTCGTGATTCTCATAGGCTAATTGTGAAGCAAGTAACAATAGCTGACTGTCATATTCATTTTTGGACAAGCCCTGTTGGCTTAATGTCAAGGCTTCTTTTATCCTGTGTTCCTCGTGAAGGGACTGCGCATAGTAGTACTCATACCCAGCAAAATCAGGATTCATGGTATCCAATTGCTTAAAGTAAAGGTTAGCTCTCTGATATTCTTCCTGTTCAAATAGCAGTATCGCCAATTCGAAGACAGTCCTGTCATCATACTCAATAGCAACTGCTTTTTCTAAAAACTCAATAGCAGCTTCAAATTTTCCCATATCCGCATAGGCTCGCCCGATACGCTCATAGGTAGAAATACCTGTTTCCTCTAAAATGTCGCGGTTATCAAGAGCGGCATAGTTAGCGATGGCTTCTTTAAACTCACCCACTTCCAGTTGCATCTCAGCTAGTCCGAAACGAATTAGAGGCTGGTCTGATAAGGAAAGGGCTTGTTCTAGCTTGTCTCTTGCCACATCTGCTAGACCTTCCATTTGATAAAGGTCTGCCATGATAATCAAAGCATTGACGTAGTCTTCAGATGCTGAATCAATAGCATCTAAATAGAGAAAGGCTGCTTCAATATCCCCATCTTCCGCAACAATTTGGGCCAAATTAAGATTAACCTCTGGATATCGCTCGCGTAACTGATCATAAATTCGTTTCGCTTGTGGGAGAAAGCCAATACTCTCTAAATAAGCCCCCAAGTCAAGCAAGATTTGCTCATCATCTTCTTTTAGCGCACGCTCAAAATACTTATCTGCATGTTGTAGGTCCTGACTTTGAATGGACGCCACCATTTTTTCACTATTCCACATCTTCAGCATTCTCCTCTAAAAAATCAGCCTTGTATAGACCACTAACCACTTTATACCATTCAAAAACTTCAATAGCCACCACTTTGACTGAAGCATAGATAGGGATGGCCAAGAAAACGCCCAAAACACCAAATAAGGTACCTGCTGTTAACAGGACAAATAAAATCGTAATCGGATGGATTTGCAACTTACTACCAATCACTAGCGGAGTGACAAAACGCCCCTCGATCGTTTGTTCAATGGTAAAAACAATGATACACTTGACCACCATGGCAGGACCAGCTACAAAGGCTAGTATAAAAACTGGAATCATGGCTACAAAACTTCCTAAATAAGGAATAAGGTTTAAGAAACCAGCAATAATCCCCAACGTCACGCCAAAATTAAGCCCGATAATGCTGAACATAATGGAAAAAAGAATGGCTACGACAATGGAAACCAGTACTTGTCCTTGAACATAACTTGATAATTGTTGGTTGACTTTTGTCATCACACGCCGTGTCGGTACTCGTAATTTTGGAGGTAAAAACTGTGACACATAATATTTTAAACGATCACCATCTCTTAGTAAATAAAAGAGAATAAACGGTGAAATCATAATGGCCACAGCTACTCGAGCCACGGTAGAGGCAAAATCACCTGCCCATGTGACTGCTGACTTGGACAAAGATTGAGCATAATTGATAGCACTATCAGAAAAATTATTGATTATTTTCTGTAATTCAATATTGTAATGATTTAATTGACGATCAGTTAGAAGATTAGTCATCTGTCTTTCGATGTCTTCTATATAGTCAGGTAAATTATTGGCAAAGTTAGTCAGTTGGGTTTCAATAGATGGCACCAGCACTGCCACTCCCCAAATTAAAAGTGCAATAACAATCACAAAAACAAGAGCAATAGCTAGCGTTCGCTTCAGATGCAGCTTATACTCGAAGAAATCTACAAAAGGCTTTAACAGGTAATACAGCAGTGCTGAAATAATAATGGGTAACATGATGACTGTTAAAAAAGCAACTACTGGCTCAAATAAATGTGCTATCTTAGTAAAGACAAACACATTTAAAAACAGTAAAAGGCTTATCAATAGGACCATGGCACCCTTATTGTTTAAGAACCATTTAAAAAACCAACTTAGGCTTATTTTTTTCTCTTCAGAGTGATTCATCTTGCCTCCTTTAGGTTGTTTTGTCATAAAAGGTTACAT
Organism: Streptococcus halotolerans; assembly: GCF_001598035.1. Classification (NCBI taxonomy): domain Bacteria; kingdom Bacillati; phylum Bacillota; class Bacilli; order Lactobacillales; family Streptococcaceae; genus Streptococcus; species Streptococcus halotolerans. The sequence goes on from NZ_CP014835.1 coordinate 729,612, forward strand.
CTTGGTCAATCAAAACATTATTTTCATAGGTGAACTTGGCTGAGAAAAAAGGAACGTCTTCTAGAATCCACTTGAACATGAGATAATCTCCTTCCCATGTTGGCTTGTCTAGAACTTTATCGTAAGGCACCCACTCCAAGGTCCCTTCTCTTGACGCTTCATCTGAGATAAGCTGTCCTTCAAAATCTGTGATTTTATAAACGTAGGTATACCAATCATGGCCAGGGGTAAAGTTTGGAAAGGTAATTATTCCACGAAAATCCATTTCCTTAACGGTTAAATGGGTTTCTTCTAAAATTTCACGAATAGCACATTCTTCAGGAGATTCCCCAGCTTCTAATTTCCCTCCCACAGAAATCCACTTGCCTTCGTGAACGTCATTTTCTTTTTTATTTCGGTGCATGAGCAAGAGCTCTTGACCGTTATCAATGTAGCAAATAGTTGCCAACTTAGTCATTTAACCACCTCTTTCATTTATCTAACTATTATATCAAGTTATCTTCTAAAATGTGCTATAATTTCTTCAAGAACTAAAAAATCACAGAGGACCTTTTTCATATGCTCCATTCACTCTATTTTGGAACTTATACCAACCGACTTTCATGTCCCCGAATGTATGTGTCTCTTATTCAAATAATTGCTAAATCTACTATAAAATGGTTTAATGAACATAGAAAAGAGGTATTTATTTATGAAACCACAAGAATTATTTGACCAAGTAAAAGAAATGATCGCCAAAAAAGATTTTTCAGAAGCAAAAAACTTTATCGAAGATCATAAAGACGATTTAGGACAATATTTCGATAAAGCTAAAGCACTAGTTGAAAACTCTGACGCCGTTAGTGGTGTCGTTGACAAAGTGAAAAATATCTTTGGCAAATAAAAAGGTTGGAACACTGAATGATTCCTAAAGGTAGATAGCTATATCTAATCTTACAGGGGTCGCTCAAAGTGTTCCTCCTCTTTTTTTTTATAATTACCATTATCTTCCTGACAAAGTTATTCATCAGTTATAATCCCAGATATCCGTTACAAAAGGAAGCCTAGTCAAGCTTCGTCCTTTGTAAACATCGTAGCTTAAATGCCGAGACATATATCACTTTATTTTCTATAACATCTTCCCAACGAGGAATCTCTTGTAAAAAATGAAGTTCTAGTGGCGTATTTGCTATAGACTAAAAACATTCAGAATACGTGCAAGTATAGTCTTTTGAATTAAGATTATGACATCTTTGCTTTCGCCTTACCCTACTCAATTGCTGCCCGTATCTCAGTTCTTTGTCTCAAAGTTAATTCATTCGACTATAGTAAAACGTTCCAGAGTCAGCTTGACCCTGGAACGTTTTTAATATGCTCCGTTATTGGGCGCTTACGATAAGTCATCTATTTTTGCACTAAAAAAGTTCTATAACCTCTGCGGTGGTTTACCCACCACAGAAATGATAGAACTCTAGTTTTTTTGCAGTTATTTTAAGACTTTTTGTGTCGCAGCATATTTGGCTTCAACGGCTTCTTTTTCTGCTTTCCACCAATCTTGATTATCGGTGTACCACTTAATCGTATCTTCCAAACCTTCTGTAAAGTTTGTAAATTGTGGTTCCCAACCAAGTTCTTCGCGAAGCTTGCTAGAATCAATAGCGTATCTCAAATCATGACCAGCACGATCTGTCACATGATCATAGGCATCTTTAGGTTGTCCCATTTTTTCTAAGATTAATTCCAAGACTTCCTTGTTGTTCTTTTCGCCATCAGCACCAATCAAGTAAGTTTCACCCATGCGACCTTTTGTCAAGATAGCCCACACACCTGTTGAATGGTCATTGGTATGAATCCAGTCACGGACGTTCTTACCTTCACCATATAGTTTTGGTTTAATGCCAGCTAAAATATTAGTAATTTGACGTGGAATAAATTTTTCAATGTGTTGGTAAGGTCCATAGTTATTTGAACAGTTAGAAATGGTTGCTTTGACACCAAATGAACGCACCCAAGCTTTCACAATCAAATCAGAAGCTGCCTTGGTTGATGAATAAGGTGAACTTGGATTGTAGTTGGTCTCAGCAGTGAATTTCTCACCTGGTCCCTCGCCATGACCCGGCAAATCCTCACGAAGCGGCAAATCACCATAAACTTCATCTGTTGAGACATGGTGGAAACGAATATCATATTTACGGGCTGCCTCTAAAAGGGTATAAGTTCCGATAAAGTTAGTGTGAACGAAAGGACTTGGATCATTCAATGAGTTGTCATTATGGCTCTCAGCTGCATAGTGAACAATAGCATCTGCTTTCGCTGCCAACTGATCCACTAATTTATTATCAGCAATATCGCCAACCACAAGCTCAACGCGATCACCTAGAATTTCAGCTAAGTTAGCGCGATTTCCAGCATAGGTCAACTTATCCAAGACAGTCACATGGACCTCTGGATGATTGTTATAAACATAATGCACAAAGTTTGAACCGATAAAACCGGCTCCTCCTGTGACGATAATATTCTTAAATTCAGACATGATTTCTCCGATAAATGTTATGTTATGATGACCAAGCCAAGCTTATTTCTTTAAAACTGCTTTCAAATAAGCGATTTTAGCAAAGTCTTTTTGATGATTCTTATCATTACGATAACTGTATTTAGAAATGCTTAGTAGATGTTCAAGTATTGGTCTAAAGTAGGCAAATAAAGCGGACATCGCCATCTTTTACCTCCTCTAATGCTTCTAGTGGAACACCTGCAAAAGCCGGAAGTGAATGAAGACCACCGAATTCGACTGAACAACCTTCCTTTTGGAATTCATGATCGTGACGCTCTACCAAGGTATAATCTAGTTGTTCCATCATCGCAATCGATTCCGTTGCCCGATAAATTCGCTCTTCGTCGGGGGCTTTCCAGCCTCTAGAGTCACTGGGAACGTGACTATCCAAATCATGAGCCTCCCAGCTTCTCCCTGTTTGCTGCTCTAGACCAACTGACCCCATTAAAAGAGGAATAATTCCTAATTCATTTAAGGCTTGCGCAATCTCTAAAAAACGCTAATACATCTTATAAATCTTCTTTTTTCAATGGCTTAACATCCTTGAGCATTGGGTGATTCTTATCAGCCTCAGATACTTCTGCTGCCTCAAGATTTTCCCATTTGATGCCCAAACTTGGATCGGCATAGTTGACAAAAGCGTATTTTGGTTTTAATTCCAAGGCCCAGTAGTCATTTACCAAGTAACTGTAAGACACCTTGTCTGACAAAACTTGAAAGCCGTTTGCCACACCGCGAGGAACAAAGATTCCTTTTGAAGCATCAATAATCGTTTGGTAGACGTTACCAAAAGTCTCGCCCTCACGCAAATCAACCCAAGAACCTAATACTTTTCCTTCATCTGCAACAGAAATGTACTTATCCCATGGCTCTGCATGAAGACCACGAAGAACATTTTTGCGCGAAAAAGAAACATTATTTTGGAGTTTTCCTTCCGCAAAGAAACTTTCTGGAAATCCTAAGGGCAGCATCTTTTCTTTTTGAAAATTCTCCTTAAACCAGCCACGATTGTCACCATGAACAGGAATGTCAAATTCTAACATGCCAGGGATTGCATCAATCTTTCTAGCTGATAAGGTTTTACCAAAAAAATTCTCTGTCATTATGCCTCTCCAATCAGACGGAGCAAGTATTGCCCGTATTCATTTTTCTTCAAAGGTTGAGCAAGCTCATAGACTTGTTCCTTACTGATATAACCCATGCGATAGGCAATTTCTTCAAGATTGGCTACTTGAACATTTTGCAGCCGCTGAACGGTCTCAATATACTGACTTGCTTCAAGAAGCGACTCATGTGTACCAGTATCCAACCATGCGAAACCACGGCCCATCAACTCGACTGATAGGTCCCCGCGATCAAGGTAAGCTTTGTTAACATCAGTAATTTCTAATTCACCACGAGGTGAGGGTTTGATATTTTTAGCGATGTCAACAACATCGTTGTCATAAAAGTAAAGTCCTGTAACCGCAAAGTTTGACTTTGGCTCCTCAGGCTTTTCTTCGATGGAAACGGCATTCATATCCTCATCGAACTCAACAACTCCAAAACGTTCTGGGTCTTTAACTTGGTAACCAAATACGGTTGCTCCTGATTTTTTGGCAGCAGCTCGTTGAAGCATTTTGGTTAAACCATTTCCGTGATAGATATTGTCTCCCAATACTAAGGCAACATTGTCATCACCAATAAACTCTTCTCCAATGATAAAGGCTTGGGCCAAGCCATCTGGACTTGGTTGTTCAGCATATTCTAAACGAATTCCTAACTCTGAACCATCGCCTAGAAGCTCACGAAAACGTGGCAAATCTTGCGGAGTTGAAATCACCAAAATATCTTTAATTCCAGCCAACATCAAGGTTGATAAGGGATAAAAAATCATTGGCTTGTCATAAATGGGCATGAGCTGTTTTGAAGCAGCACGCGTTAAAGGATACAAACGTGTTCCTGAACCGCCAGCAAGAATAATACCTTTCATATTGAAGGACTCCTTTTTTATTAGGAAATTGCTTTTCCTTTATTAGTAATCGCTTTATTGTATCATATTTTTATGTTATTTGTCAGTTTTGACAGGATAGCCAATATAGTTAGAGGCTTTGTAATCATCTGCACGCAACCAAAACTCTTGATTTTTCAGCATAGCGACAAGTTCTCTGGCAATTAGAGGACCTGTGGTTAAACCAGATGAACCTAACCCACTGGCGACATAGACCCCTTCTAAATCAGGGACTTGACCATAAAAAGGTGAAAAATCACTGGTATAAGCTCTGATGCCGATACGGTCACTTTTAGACACAGCCTCATCCACCTTAGGAAAGAAAACGCGGGCTTCTGCTTCTAAGCGATCCAGCACCTCTTTATCCACTGTTAAATCAAAGCCCTTATCATTCTCATGACTGGCTCCAACAGAAACCTTACCATTAACAAATGGAATCACATCCAGTTCACCTTCAGGCATAAAGACAGGAAGGTTTTCCGTTTGATAATTTTCAAACTGGTAATCTAATAACTGACCTTTTTGTGGACGCACATCAACTTCATAGCCAAGCGGTTCCAACAGTTTCCCTAACCAGGCTCCCGTAGCAAGAATGACTCTATCAAACAGCTGGTCATCAATTTCATAGCCATTAGCTACCTTTGTCAAGGTAACTTCTTTACGGATAACTGGGCAAGCTGAGGCTTGTAATAAGGTTTGTGTCAAAGCCGCACCATCCAATCGAGCCGCACCTGAAGCATAAAGCATTTGACCTTTAGTCTGTAAATCTGGAAAGGCTGCTTTAACATCTTCTTCAGAAAGAATAGTCAGCTCACCAATTAAGGGTGACTCTTCGATACGACTATGCGCCAATTCATATAAATCTTGAAAATGTTCCGGTGTCTTTTTGTGAAGAAAAATACCAACTCGCTTATAAAAGGACGTATCAAACCCATCCTTTTCTAAATCAGAAACCATTTGCGGGTAAAAATCAGCTCCTAAGCGAGCCATTTTATACCAGGCCTTATTACGACGGCGTGAAAACCAAGGGCTAATAATCCCTGCAGCAGCCTTTGTCGCTTGACCCAGACCATGATCAAAAACAGTAAGTTCGATATCCTCTTCTTTTGATAAATAGTAGGCAGCAGTTGACCCCACTATGCCTGCACCGATAATAGCAACTTTCATTTTTTGTCCTTTCTAAGTGACTCAACCCAGGGCCACATCCATAACCATCATGATCACAAAGCCCATCATCAAGCCGAGAGTGGCAATGTCAGTGTTGCCATTGGTTTGAGATTCTGGAATCAACTCTTCTACTACAACAAAAATCATCGCCCCTGCCGCAAAAGACAAAGCATAAGGCAAAATGGGCATCATGGCAAGAACCAGTGCTGCACCAAGGACAGCACCAATAGGTTCTACGATGGCTGACATAGAGCCTAAAAAAAAGGCACTTTTGCGACTTTTACCATCCGCTCGGATCGGGATAGAGAGAGCAGCTCCCTCAGGAATATTTTGCAGGCCAATCCCAACAGCTAGGCTGATAGCACCAACTAGAGCTGGGATGGTAAAATTACCCTGTCCCAAGGCGCCAAAAGTAACACCCACAGCTAAACCTTCTGGAATATTGTGTATGGTGATTGCTAAAAATAAGAGAGCTGTTTTGGATAATTTTTTTTCGGGCTGTAAGCCTTCGACATCTTCCATCTCTTTATCCAGATGCAAATGCGGTACCAAGGCATCAATTAAGCGGATAAAATAGCCACCTAAGAGAAAACCGACTGCCGCGGGAACAAAAGCCCACTTGCCATAGGAACTTTCAGCATAGGAAATTGAGGGCTCTAATAGCGACCAAAAAGAAGCCGCAATCATAACCCCTGCCGCAAATCCCATCATCACATCTAAGAGTTTACGACTGATACGTTTGAAGAAAAAAACGATGGCTGAACCCACAATAGTACAAAACCAAGTAAATAAACCAGCTAAGAAGGCCAGAAGAACGACATTTTGCGATGACATCCATTCAATCATAAGCCACCTCTACAAATGCGAGAAGGGATTGGTCGATGACTGACTTTCAAGCACTTCCACATCCCAGTTTTCTTCCTGTTTCCACTGATTAAGCCGTTTAGCTATTTCAGAAATAAACAGCACTTCAATATGATGACCAGGATCAATCGCATAGAGCCCATCTGTCAGCATTTCTTGTGCCGTATGATAATATATATCACCAGTCACATACACATCTGCTCCTTTAGACAAGGCTTCTTGATAAAAAGATTGTCCTGAACCACCACAGATAGCGACTTTTGAAATTCTTGGATTTTGATGATCATAACGCACCAAACGAACACTATCTAATTCAAAAGTATTTTTGATTTTTTCGGCAAAATCCTCCAAAGATTGCTCGGATATATCACCAATCCTGCCAATGCCTACTGAATCTTCGGTTAATAGCAGAGGTTCCGTATTTTCAATCCCTAACAGCTGACAAAACCAATCATTCAAGCCATCTGGAACAATATCGATATTAGTATGACTCACATAGACAGCAATATCATGTTTTACCAAATCCAAAAGAATATCGCGTTGAGGGGATGAGACCAAGTCCTTGAGTCCTTTAAAAATAGGCGCGTGTTTGGTGATGATCAAATCAACCTCTTTAGCAATAGCTTCCGCCACTGTATTTTCACGCACATCAAGAGTCACCATAACTTTCTTGATTTCCCTATCCAAACTACCTATTTGAAGTCCAACTACATCACCTTCCATTGAAAGTTTAGGTGAACAATAAATGTCGTATCGATCTATTAATGTTTTAGCTAGCATTTTCAATGACCTCCTTAATCTCTTTCATTTTAGTCATGAGAATCTCACGTTCTATCTTTTTGTCTTCTGGTACAGAAGAATGAGCATAAGCTAACTTATCCCATTCTCTTTGCCACTTTTGCTTGAAAATAGTTGTTTTTTCTTTCAACAGATGTGGTCCAAATCTTAATTCACGACTAGTCAAGGTCATGCTGCCATGCTCTGCCACTATAATTTCATAGTATTTGTTATTTTCCGTCATGATGATTTCAGAGACAATTTGAAAATCATTTTCCTGTAACCAATGTCGTAAATCATCTTCTCGGTTGTTTGGTTGTAAAATTAAGCGCTCAATGGCACGGAGTTTTTCTTTGCCCTCTTCTAAAATATCTGAAATCAGACGCCCACCCATTCCACAGATAGTGATAGTTGTGACCTGATCACTTGATTCAAACGCAGCTAAGCCATTGGCCAAACGAACTTCAATCTTGTCTGATAAGTTGGATGACTGCACATTTTTGATAGCTGATTGATAAGGACCTTCTACCACCTCACCAGCAATAGCACGATTAATGACGTTTTGTTCTAATAATGCTATGGGGAGATAGGCATGATCACTACCGACATCCAGTAAAACAGCGTCTTTAGGGACAAACTTAGCCACTTCTGCTAGTCGTTTTGATAATTGTATTTCCATTTGTTACATCGTCCCTCTTTCATTCTTACAATACTTCCATTATACCAAAAAACCACCCAAGCGTGGGCAGAGAATTGAGAGAATAATAGGCTTTCTAATGACGATTTTTTAGTTTAACATAAGTCTTTCCATATGCCATTGTTATTAGAATATATAGCAGAACGATTAAGGGTGTTCTCAATAAGGCGAAAGGAGTTTCGAAAAGAAAATGACCCCAGAACAACCAACCTGAAAGTTCCCATAAACCAGGGGTGAGATACCATGATTTAGGATCAAAAAGAGAATAATAACTTCCATTTTGAACGTTTTGCATTAGCACCAAACTCAACATTGCAAATAAAACAAATAGAAATAACAGATGATGCAGCAATCTCTTCCTCATGTCAGAAATAGAGATGGCATCTGAAAAAATCTCAGTTGATACATTGGGGGATTTCTGACGGAAATATTGTTCACCCGACCATAACGAACCACCAACATGCTCCCAACCATAGTCATTGAAGAGTTGTTTATACTCATGATAGTCTTCATTTTTCTTAAAAGACCTAAAATCAATTTTGACAATTGGAAGACGTCCCGTTTGAGATCGTCTGAAGCGATAAATAGGAAAATAGGCACTTGTACCTTCAAAAACATAACCCTTGTCTTGAATAGTATTAATCCAGACTTCTTCTTTGTCAATATCACCAAAAAATAATTTGAATTTCCGCATCACTCTTCTCCCTTACAATCCATTTTTTTAGCAACCCATAACAGTTTTTCTAATCTATTCATTTCAGAAGATAAGATTTCTCTACCTTTAGCTGTTGTCTGATACACTTTTCTGCGTTTGTCATCACTAGGAACAGATGCAATCCACTTTTGTTTTAAAAGATTTTCAATGGCCCCATACATGGTTCCTGCAGCAATTTTCACATCACCTTGACTCATCTCATATACTTTTTCCATGATTAAATAACCGTGCCCTGGTTCTAATAAAGCCAACAAAATATAATATGTTGTCTCCGTCAAAGGCAATTCTTTCAAACGTTTCACGACCTTTTTCCTCCAAAACGTGATTATACAGTCAAACTTTATAACATCATTATATACAGTTAAACTATACATGTCAACTGTATAGTAAAAAGATCAGGACATTAACCTAATCTTTTGATTTACTATTAAGTCTCATTCCCCCATATATTCATGGCATTAAGGAAATCATCTGACACAGTGACTTTGTTGGGGTCTGCTTCTTCACGCTGGCGCCGTCTTTCTTCTACTTGACGGACGGTCGTGATGCCATCTCGTTTCCAATTGCGCAGAATGGCATTGATATAATTCCAGCTGGTCTTGTTATTGAAAACAGCCTCACGGAGAGCTTGCCGAACCAGATCTGGATCAACGTCATCTTCTTTAACTGTCTTAGTTAAATCTTCTAACTCAAAGGGGCTCAACAATCTACCCAATTCGTTTTCAAAATCTTGAACCAACTCCTTAAAGGCATTTCCTGATGTTTTGGGAGTTTCATTTTTGACATCCAGCAGTTCATCTAATTTAACCAAAGCTGGCGTGGTATCAAAAATCATCTCAATTTCACCATCAAGTTCAATCGTCTTCATATCCAACAGATCTTGATCAGTCAAACGCGAGATAATGCGATTGACATCTGTGACTGTTTTACCAATACTTTCGGAAATTTCACTAGAAGCCATTTCTTCCTTGTGGCTAGTATTTTGAAAATAAAAGAATTGCCAAACCAAAAAATCTTCAGCTGACTCAAAAATCTTGTGATAATGAAATAATAAAGCAGCAGGTAAGACTAAATGTCCCTGCTTCATGGCTTGGGTATAGGTCATCAAAATCCTCTAATTATATTTTTTTAAATCTTCCAAATGGTAGGGTGTTTCTTGGTAAACTGCATAGTTAATCCAATTACTGAAAAAGGTTGCTGCTGCCAAACTCCAGCGCATTTGAATTCCGTCTTCTGGCTGATCATTTTGATAATAAGATACAGGAAGTTTGGGATTCTTGCCGGCTTTTTGGTCTCTCAAATACTCATTTTGCAAGGTATCACGATCATACTCTAAATGGCCAAAGCTATAAACTTCTCGCAAATCATCAGAGGCCAGTATCGATAAGCCTACTTCCTGTCCTTTGGCTAAAACTGTTAACCTTGTTTTTTCTTTAACATCTTTTTCTAGAATGCCAGTATAACGAGAATGGGGTGCCTTGAAGGTATCATCAAAGCCACGGAACAAGAGATTGGTGGGATCTTCAACCTTCTGATCATAAACACCTGACAACTTCTCTTTTAGCGATATCTTATTAATGCCATAGCGATGATAAAGCGAAGCTTGCGCTCCCCAACAAAGGTGCAGGGTTGAATAGACATGAACCTTTGACCAGTCAAAGATGCCAATCAACTCTTGCCAATAATCAACCTCTTCAAAAGGGATGGTTTCAACTGGAGCACCTGTGATAATCATGCCATCATAATAGCGATGTTGAATATCCTCAAAAGTCTTGTAAAACATTTCTAAATACTGAACTTCTGTATTTTTTGACTTGTGACTTTCCATGTAAAGAAAGTCCACATTGATTTGCAAAGGTGTATTTGCCAGTAATCGCAAGAGTTGTACCTCTGTCGCTTCTTTGGTCGGCATGAGGTTCACAATCAACATTTCCAATGGACGAATATTTTGATGCCTAGCACGTTCACTATCCATGATAAAAACATTTTCTGAACGTAATAGGCTTAAAGTGGGTAATTGAGTGTCTAATTTTATTGGCATAAAAACTCCCTTTTCTACCTAGTGATTGATACTATTATAGCCAAGGGAGTTATAGGTTTCAAATTTGGAAAAACTAGCTTTAGATATAGTTTTTATCTATATCTATTATCCTGGGAAATTCATCAGTACTTTAGTATCGTAATCGCCGATTGTCTCGCGGCCATTAAGTCCATCAAGTTCAATCATGAACGCACAACCAGCAACGATACCACCAAGTTTTTCAATCAACTCTATGGTTGCTTTAACAGTACCACCCGTTGCCAAAAGATCATCAACAATAAGGACACGTTGTCCTGGTTTAATCGCATCAGCATGCATAGTCAGTGTATCTACGCCATACTCTTTTTCATAGTCGGCTGAGATCACCTCACGAGGTAGTTTTCCAGGTTTACGAACGGGTGCGAAACCGATACCAAGTTCAACCGCGACCGGACAACCAATAATGAAACCACGCGCTTCAGGGCCAACAATCATGTCGATGTCATGATCACAAGCATACTGCGCAATTTCACGGACAGCGTAGCTATATGCTTTTCCATCCGCCATCAAAGGTGAAATATCACGGAAAGTGATGCCTTCTTGTGGGTAGTTCTCGATTGAAGCGATGTATTTTGTTAAATCCATAGTATTACTGCGATCTATTATTATTCCAATAAAATCGCATATCCTCCCTATTCTTGTTCTTGAGTGTTCTCAAAAAAATTTTTTACACATTATTATATCACTATTTTCCATAAGTTGGAAAGCTCAAATGACAGAAAGCTTATGAAATGACTTTTTGCCATTTAGCAACTCAGCACGTTTTTGGCTAACCCTTACAAAAAGTCCTGCGCAAAGACTGTTGCATCAATGCATCGTCAAAAGCTTACAGTAGTAGGCTTGCTTTGCCGTTGTACATTAGAATACCCATCAGGTTTAGAGCTACGTTCTTCTATTTTGTCATAATGAACCAAACAAAGATAGACCAAATAATTAAAAGCAGCTAGGCTTCACATAACGATTTTTCCAACCAAGACAGACGACTAGCAATCTGTCCCAAGGCCTGCTAGCACAGCTGGCTTACCACTTAATCCTAGCGCCACAGTCTTACAGGTTTTCGCCTACTGCGATGAGCAAAGAGCCATCCTCAAGCAAACCTGACTTTTGTAGACTATTTGCTCCAAAGTCGTCGCTAAGATAAGGCAACTCATAAATGTTCAATTGTCCCATCTGATCAAGCATCGAAATAGACTCAATCGTTCTTCCCAAAACTGCCTGTTCAAGAAGGTAACCTTGATCTGGAAATTCTCTTCGTTCTTGCCAGAATTCCGCTTTAAAATGGAGCTGTAAAGCAGCCAGTCGGTCATCTGTTTGCTTCAACAATTTTATATGAAGCAAATAAAAGGCATTAATCGTTACAATATCATCAGATAAGTGGAGATTTATTCTAGCTAAATGTGTCATCAATTATCCCGCTAACCAATCATAGATTTCTTTTGGCGTTCCTAGAGCCATGAGTTCCTGGTATTTAACAGTTCTTTTCAATTCTTGATATATCTGGCTACTCTCAATCTCTTTTTTTTCAGCTCCCTTATTAACAGTCATGATCCCATCTTTGATGCTAACAAAACCTAATTCTTCAAAAATTTGAATCATCTTGACCAAGAGATAATCTTCAATCTTGAGGTATTGACTAAGTTCTTTTAACTTAAAGCGAATGTCGAATTCTGGAAATTGGTAGATCGTCTTATATAATTTTGCAAACTGCTGACGTGTGCCAAACCCTGACAAGTAATAAGGTGTTTTGATCCTATTTTTAAAATAAATCACTTCTAACGCGTTAGCAGCGAACCAGCTTTTTAGAGCTTCAGGATTTTCAGGCAAATCCACTAAAACTGCTGACTGACTATGAACTAAATCAGATGTTAGAGCTGGCACATCAAAAGGCAGGTGAGCATTCTTAGCCCGAATATCAAAAAGTTGAACTCCTTCAACACGAGCATCTACTAACATGAGTTGCAAGGTCGTTTGGCCATTCCAGACATTTACAGAAAGGGTCACAGCTAACTCTAATGGCTGAGCTTGCTGAAACTCTTGTGCCATGGCTCCCTGATTAAAAGCGACCACATCAAATGTCGCACCATCTTGGCTAACTTTTAGTTTCAAGTGGGCATTATTTTGCCCCATGGTTCTCGCTTGAAGAATCTTAAAATCCTTGAGCCAGAAAACAGGTTTTTTATGGTCCATACCAAAAGGCGCCAGACGCTCCAAACTCTTGAGTGACGCTAAGCTTAAATCTGGCAAGGATAGGGTTTCGTCCAGTATCAATGTATTTTTGACACTGGTATCAATCTGCTTATCTTCAACATACTGACAAAGAATAGCAGACAAGGTTTCTAGATTTTCAACTGGCAAAGTCATCCCTGCTGCACCAGCATGACCTCCGAATGCTGTAAATATCTCACGGTGAGGATCTAAAGCATCAAAAATGTTTAACACGTCAAGAGAGCGGGCTGATCCTTTAGCAAGTCCACTTTCAATAGTGAGAACAATGACCGTTTGAGAGATATTTTCCAAGATTCGCCCGGCAACAATTCCTAGGACACCTGGATGCCAGTCTTCTTTTGCTAACACTTGGACTGGTTTCGTCAAATCAACCATGGTCATGGCTTCATCATAAATGGTCTGCACCAGTTCTTTACGCTCTTCATTTTTGGCTTTAATCTCTAAGGCGATGGCTTGCGCTTCTTCATCATCAAAACCTGTTAAGAGTTCGACGGCTGGATTAGGATCATCCAAACGTCCTAGAGCATTCAGTTGGGGTGCAATGGTGAAGCCAACAGTCTCTTCATTGATGGTTTCTGGGGCAACATCTGACAGTTGCAAGAGTTCTTGTAGACCAATACGTTCCGTTTGTTTGAGCATTTCAAGACCGACCTTAACCATAATACGATTTTCG